>NZ_FONF01000016.1:0-97777 GCF_900112835.1 Marinobacter sp. DSM 26671
CGGTGCGTTTGCTATTTGGGGTACGGTGGTAAATTTTGATTAACAAGCCGCGTAAGGCGGACGTCCCTGACGGGCCGCCGCTTCGCTCAGCGTTATGCAGGATGATGAACTGGCCAATCGCTAAAAAATTATCAGGTGGAGCGCTGACATTGATCGGTTTGGCAGTGTTGGCAGATATCTTCGTCGCAGTATTCATCGGGCGTGGTGCGCTGACCGCTGAATCTGTTGGTTGCTATATTACTGATGCAATGGTGATTGGTTTTCACTGTCAGGGGTTTTGGGCATCTGACATTGTGTCGGTCTGGCTCAACCTTCCAGCGTGGGCGGTCTACGGGTTAATGTTTGCACCCTATAGCTTCAAAGCGGCAGTTCTGGCTACTTTGGTATGGCTGCCGCTAATCGTTTTCATTGTGGCGTCTCGCAAGGTGGCTCAGCGTGCATAACAAGGCGCAGCAGTTCGCGGCCGATGGCCGCCGGACGCCCTTTACGTGGCTCCTTCGTCGCCACTCCAAGGCCGCCGCTGTGCTTCGGCGTTAGGCGCTACTGCCCACCTTTATATTTGGACTTCGCATGAAGCATTCTGAACGGCACAGAACAAAACGGATCGGATGGCTGCGTGCTGCAGTTCTTGGTGCAAACGACGGGATTGTATCTACTGCAAGCCTGGTCCTGGGTGTGGCGGCGGCAGGGGCGGACTCCAAGGCTGTGTTGGTTGCAGGCGTTGCTGGTCTAGTTGCTGGCGCTATGTCTATGGCAGCAGGTGAGTACGTGTCAGTCAGCTCTCAAGCCGACACCGAGGGGGCCGATCTTGCTAGAGAGAAGGCCGAGCTGGCTGATGCGCCTGAACAAGAGCATGCGGAGCTTGCCGCGATCTACGTCAGGCGCGGGTTAGACCGAGCCCTCGCAGACACAGTAGCAAGTCAACTGATGAAACAGGATGCGCTGGGCGCGCATGCCCGCGATGAACTTGGCATTTCAGAAGTCTCTACTGCCCGTCCAATCCAGGCTGCATTTGCATCGGCAGGCACATTTTCGGTAGGTGCGGCCCTTCCCCTATGCGTCGTCCTGTTGTTTCCAGCGTCGTTGCTTATGTGGGCCGTCCCCGGCAGTTCACTGCTTTTCCTTGCCTTGCTCGGCTCATTGTCAGCGAAAGTCGGCGGCGCTCCTGTTCTTCAGGCTGCCTCTCGGGTTACGTTTTGGGGGGCATTGGCAATGGCTTTGACGGCTGGGGTCGGTGCGCTTTTCGGGGTGGCCGTATGATGTGCTGGCGGTGCATTTTCTCGCCTAACAGGGCGCTGCTGTCGGACAAATTTGCCGCTGCGCTCCAAATTTGCCGCAGAGCGCGGCGTTACACGGAGGAATCAAATTAGATGTGGGAGAAATATCGCCCTGAAATTCTCGGCGTACTGGTCGCGGGGCTTGTGCTCAACCTTTGGTACCTTTCCTCTCTAGCGGTTGATGAAAGCATCATTCCAAAGTCCTACACTTTTGTGATTGATGCCGTGAGTATAATTGCAGCAGCTTTTTTTGGTTCCTACTCAGCTTTTCTTCTTAATCAAAAAAGAGAGGAAGAAAAAGAACAGTTGAGGCGAATTAATGCCGTCAACGGAGCTCTTTTCGTAATCGTGCGGCAGGCAAATGCTTTGCTGAATCTTATAAAGGGATTTGACGACTGGAAGGACAAGAAAACTGCCTTCTACGAGATGCCTGCTAGTTACCCATCCGAGTACCGTGATCTCAGGTTGGATTTAAGTGAAATCGATTTTCTATTACGCGAGAGCGATCCAAATCTTCTCTTTCAGCTTTCTGTCGAGCAGGAGCGGTTTGAAGCGGCGATCACATCAGTAAGGCTGAGGACAGAGTTTCATTTTAACGAGCTTCAACCAGCACTGGATGCGTCTGGTTTTGATGACGACGATGCCTCGCTCGAAGATCTAATTAGAATCGTTGGAGACAGAATAGCTATCACTGCCTACAAATCCACGGAAAACGTCTTTAGTCACGTGTATCAGACCTACGATTCTTTGGTCGAAGCTATAGATGAGCTTCATTCAGAGGCCGTTAGGTTATATCCAGGAATTGAATTCATTAAGTTCCAGCCTGGGTATAAGGTGTAACAAAGCACGTAAGGCGGACGCGTGAGACGCGCCGCTTCGTTTTCGCGTTAGCTGTCACAGGAGAACTATTTAGACCATGTCAAATTCACCATCAGTTCGCGACGTAAAAGTCTTCGTCCCGTCAAAGGACATTGCAGTATCACTGCGTTTTTATGAAGCCGTGGGATGGCGATGCAATTGGCGCGTGGAAGGGCTGGCTGAGATCGAGTTGGCAGGCAAACGCCTATACCTTCAAGATTTCTATGCAAAGGAGTGGGCTGAAAATTTCATGATTTACATTGATGTGGACGATGCCGATGCATGGTATGTGCATCTAAATCGCATCGTAGAGTCGGGCGAATTCGAGAACATTCGTGTCAAACCTCCGCAGATTGAATCCTATGGTGCAATAGTCACGTACGCATATGATCCCTGCGGCGTACTTTTGCATTTTGCCCAGCCCTTTTCAGAGAAAGATCAAGGCAGCTAACAAGTGCAGCCAGTCGAAGATGTAGCTGGGCAACTGGTGAGTTGCGCTAGCTGTAAAATCATAAGCATAAAGAATAGATTGATGAAAATACCTGTTGAAACAAAACGTTTCGTTATACGAAGATTTGAAGAACGTGACTTACAAAGCTTTTTGGAATTCATGTTGAATGAAGAGTCAACGAAATACTTAATGTTTGAGGCTGAACAAAAAACCGAAGATGGAGCAAGAGCACTCTTTGACTATGTGCGCGATGCATACGATTCAAATGAGCCTATTCACTCCTATGCAATAGCTGAAAAAGAAAACAATAGATATGTCGGCTCTTGCGGCTATGCGCCTTATGATGATGGAATAGTCGAATGCTACTACAGCGTAAACAATGACGAAGTTGGTAAAGGAATAGCAACTGAAGTCACTTCAGCTTTGGCCAAACTGTTATCCTCTGAAGTAGAAGTCCGTGCTTATTGCCATCCAGAAAACTATGCGGCTCAAGTAGTTGCGAAGAAATCTGGGTTTAAACCAAAAGGTGTCCAGAGTCACAAATATTTTGGAAATTTTGGCGAGCTATTTATATATGAACGTAACAGCTAACAAGGCGCTGCACCGGACGGCAATTCCGCTGCGCTCCATTGTCGCAGGTGAGCTTGGTCGTTAAACGAAAACACAGGAGGTCACATGCAACGGATCGCATCGAAAGTTACTCTGTTTTTTCTATTTTTGATCCCCAGTATTGCTCTTGCCGAAAACTTGGCTCCTGAGGACTATCTCGCTAATAAACCGCTGGTATTGGAGGTTCGGTACTGTCAGTGCCTGGCCACCAAAACCGATGGCGCACTCTCCGACCTGTTGCCAAGTTTTCTCAGGGAATCCAGTCTTTTAAAGGTTAGTGTGTCGAGCGAGGATAAAGGCTTTGCTTCTTCGGGTGATTTGTCCATCGGTTATGAACTCAAGTCAGTCGCAGGCTCGCCCCGCCAATTTCTGTTCAACTATTCTGGAAGTTATACAACGAGAAATGGGAGCAGTGCAGGCAACGGCGAGATGCTGCTCGTTCAGGGGCAATGGGTCAGCCTTTTCGGGTCGCGGCATGACAACGGAACCGGGTCGCAGTACAGCAATGTTGCGGTGCGGCTGGCTAATTCAAGTGGTTCCTGATGGTAGGTTTTAACCAGTCAATTAAGTTCGTTCCGGCCTTCGGCCTCCACAGGACGTCCCTGTCGGGCCGCCGCTTATTTCAGCGTTACCCCTAGTCTGAATGTTCGCTTTGCGACCTTTACGAACGATTTTAGGCTTTAGGAAAATTTTCCCCATGCCGAGTTCGAACAGCAACCACCCAAGATATGTTTGGCAACCCCCAGCCGTCCTACGATATTTAGCGCGATTCCAGAATCTTGAAGCGTTACAATGAGGACAAAATTACCCGAAAAATAGCAAAAAGTGTCACTTTTACAATTCCACGTGAAAACAGACGCTTAAGCAAAAGTTACATGTTACTATAGGACTAAAACCATGACGGATCAGAAAAAGTCTGACCAGACCACAAGCTCTGAAAAACCCTGGGGCGGGCGCTTCAGTGAACCCACCGATGCCTTTGTTGAAAAATTTACTGCATCTGTGGGATTTGACCAGCGCCTGTACCATCACGACATCACCGGTTCCATTGCCCATGCCACCATGCTGGCCGAGGTTGGCGTGCTTACCGCCGACGAGCGGGACCAGATCATTGAGGGCCTGAAAGGCGTCAAGGCAGACATCGAGGCCGGCAACTTCCAGTGGTCGGTCAGCCTTGAAGACGTGCACATGAACATTGAAGCACGCCTCACCGACCGTATCGGTATTACGGGCAAGAAGCTGCACACCGGCCGAAGCCGCAACGATCAGGTAGCCACCGATATCCGTCTGTACCTGCGGGACGAGATCGACGTGATTGCCGAGGAACTGAATCGCCTGAAATCTGGCCTGCTGGATCTCGCCGAGCGCGAGGCGGACACCATCATGCCCGGCTTCACCCATCTGCAGACTGCCCAGCCGGTGACCTTCGGGCACCACTTGCTGGCCTGGTACGAGATGCTGGTTCGGGATGCCGAGCGTCTGCAGGATTGCCGCAAGCGGGTGAACGTAATGCCCCTGGGCGCAGCGGCCCTGGCAGGCACTACCTATCCCATTGATCGGGCAATGACCGCCCGACTGCTGGGCTTCGACCGGCCCACCGAGAACAGCCTGGACTCTGTCAGCGACCGGGATTTTGCCATCGAGTTCTGCAGCTTTGCGGCACTGCTGATGACGCATCTTTCCAGATTCAGCGAGGAGCTTGTGCTATGGACCTCCGCCCAGTTCGACTTCATTGATCTGCCGGACCGGTTCTGCACCGGCTCGTCCATCATGCCCCAGAAAAAGAACCCCGACGTGCCGGAACTGGTCCGGGGCAAGACCGGTCGTGTCAATGGCCACCTGATCAGCCTGCTGACCCTGATGAAAAGCCAGCCGCTGGCCTACAACAAGGACAACCAGGAAGACAAGGAACCACTGTTCGACACGGTCGATACCATCAAGGGCTGCCTGAAAGCCTACGCCGACATGATTCCGGCCATTCGCTCCAAGGCCGATAACATGAGAGTGGCAGCCAAGCGCGGTTTCTCGACCGCTACCGATCTGGCGGATTACCTGGTCAAGAAAGGCGTGCCTTTCCGGGACGCCCACGAGATCGTGGGCAAGTCCGTGGCGTTCGGTGTGGCTGAAGGTCGTGACCTGTCTGATATGACCCTCGAAGAGCTGCAGCAGTTCTCCGATCATATCGGCGCCGATGTTTTCGATGTGCTGACCCTGGAAGGTTCGGTCCAGGCCCGTGATCATCTCGGCGGCACGGCGCCGGATCAGGTGCGTGCGGCGGTCGGTCGGGCCCGCAACCAGCTGGGCTGAGCCGGCGCACTCAGCGGGGCGAAACGGTTAACCGCCGATTCGCCCCGTAGCGAGGTCTACCGCCGCCGGCGTGAGTTCGTCCAGTGGCTCAGGTCGGCATAGCCGGTAGCCCTGTCCGTAGTGAATGCCCAGAGTCCGTACCTTGCGAAGGGCATCGTCGCTTTCGATAAACGTGGCCACCGTCACTTTGCCGGCGGCCTCGGCAATCCGGTGCAGTGCTTCCAGCATCACCTGCTGCACCGGGTCTTCCTCCAGCTGCTGAACCATTCTCCGGTCCAGTTTGATGATATCCACGGGTAATCTCGCCGCCAGGCTGTAGCTTTCCACCGATGCGCCGGCACCGTCCAGGGCGACGCGGAAGCCTGCCCGATGCAGGGCGTCGCAAAGCACGGCCACGTCGTCGGGATACTGGGTGGCGTGGGCCTCACGGATTTCCAGGCAGAAACAGTCCGGGGCAAACGGGGATTGGTTCAGGGCATCGGCCATGAAGTCGGCGAAGGTGTCATCCAACACAGTTGCCAGTGACAGGTTAAATCCACAGTACTTCAATCGGGGTTCCAGCAAGGGCTGGTTACCGAGCCATTCCAGGGTTTGCCGGATCACCTGGCGATCCAGGCGCTTTGCCAGGTCAAACCGTTCCGCAATGGGCAGGAAATCGTCGGGCAGGAGTGTCGTCTCATCATCCGACGTTGTTGGAATCCGACAGAGGATTTCGATGTGATCGCCCCAGGTGGGGCTGGCCACCGGCCTCATGGCCTGGTATTTCAGAATCAGCGACTGTTTGTCCAGCGCGTCGCGGATCTGCTCGACCCGTTTGCTGGCCACTGAATCGTCCGTCTGGTTGGCAATGGCCCTGGCCGCGTGAACCCGGTTGCGTCCGGAGGTTTTGGCGGTGTGGCACAGGTCCGCAGCCTGGCCCAGAAGCTGCTCCGGATCCGCAGGGACGTCGTTGTCCAGAATCAACAGGCCGCCCGATGCGGTGGTCTGGAGGCTGTGACCCTGCCAGTCGAAGACAAAGTCGCCGATCAAATCAAGGGTTTCCTGGGCAATCTTGCGGGCCCGCGCTTCCGGGCAGTTCTCGATCAGAAGGGCGAAGGTGTCGCCAGCGAGGCGGGCGAGGGCGTCACGCTGCCGGACGCGCACGCCGAGGTTGCCGGCCAGCTCCCTGAGGTAGCGGTCACAGGTGCCGCTGCCAGCAAGATCGTTAAAGCGTTCGAATTCATCCAGATCCAGGTAGAGCAGGCTGTCGCAGGATTCCCGATGGGTTTTCTGCTCCAGGGTTCTTAATACCCGAGCGATGAATGCCTTTCTGTTCATCAGGCCGGTAACCGGATCGTGACGTATCCGGTATTCCTCACTGGAGGCGTGATTCAGCCTGGGCTCAATGCGACGGGCCACGTGCACCGCGCCGGTGATTTCGCCCTGGTCGTTGGTCAGGCGCTGGTAATGGAACTCATGCACTGGTAGCTGGCGCGACTGCTGGGCCATGGGCATCTCGACCACGAAGTTGTCACGTTCGAAAGCCCGGTGCCAGAGCCGTTCCATCAGCCTGCGTTCGTTCGGGAACTCCTGAAGCAGGTCGCTCAGGTTGTCGCCTGCCTCCGGGCGCCCGCCAAAGGTTTCAGCAAACTGTCTGGCCCAGGCGTCATTGAAGTGGAGCAGGTTGAACGAGAGATCGACTGCCACAACCAGATCGGAGGTGGCGCTGGTGACCGCTGCGAGCATGGTGTTTGCGTGCTGGCGAGCCCTGTCGAGTTTCATATCGGCGGTCCGGTCTACCAGGGTGCCGCCGAGCCCGGTAATCCGGCCGCCCTGTTTCAGGGCCCGACAACTGAGGGTCACCCGCCGATGGTTCTGTTGCGAGGTAACAATATCGAGATTGAGGGAAAATGCGTCTCCGGTTCGGAGGCAACGGCGGAACATGGCCCGGACCCTGGCCTGGCCGGTCTGGCAGTAGAAAAGCGCCTGTTCGGGCGTGATTTCGGCGCCCGGTCTCAGCTCAAGAAGCTGGAACATTCCCTCGGTCCAGGTCATTTCATTCGTGCGGGTGTCCAGTTCCCAGATCCCGAAACCGGCAATGCTCTCCGCTGCTCGCAACAGGCGGGAATCCCTGCTTGAGCTGTCGCACAGGGCAATCGTGGCACTCGCCGCCTTGTCGGAATCCCGAACGTCGAGTCGCAGGCTCAGGCAGGCGGTGTAGAAGAAACCTTCCTTGTGCCGGAAGGTCACCAGGACGTTCTGGCCACGCTCGATCCGGTGGCGGTTTGCCGGTGCAAAAGGATCATCCTGGCGAGATGCCAGGATCCGGTGCACCGGTTGGCCTTCCAGTTCACTACTCTCATAACCGAGCACTGCCTCGGCCTGGTGGTCAGCGAACAGTACTTTTCCTTCATCGTCGATGCGTAAAACGGTCTGGCGCCCGGAGGTCGCGGACTGGTCCGAACGGTAGCGGCGAATGATGAATTCTTTCACAGCGGGTAAGCCTCGCGTGTCCTGCAGCTTTTATTTTTTTAAAGGTTTTGCCACGATGCCGACATCATACTCATACTGATGCTGAAAAGAACCTCTCTGCGGAGCCGCCTTGACCGCCCACGTTGCCCCGATTTCCCTCGACTTTGAGGAGGGAATAGATCGCAAGACCCTCCGTCGCCTGAGGGACCGGTTTCTGCTGGTCAATCAGCAGCGCTGGGACCGTGCCCATTCTGCGTTGTCCTATCGCCAGCAGATGGTGCTGGAAATTCTGCCGCTGGTGTTTCATCTCAACCATCCGGCCCTGCCCGGTTACCTGGACAGCGATTGCCCCTATGGCCTGAGCAACTATCAGCCGTCACCGGCCACCATCAATGCGGCTCGTCGACTGGCCCGGACTTTTTCGCTGAAGGATGAAGGCAAGCGCAAACCGGATCTGGACGCCATGTTCCTGATGGGCAGCCCGGGAACCCTTGGCCATTCCGTGGCCAGTGACCTCGACGTCTGGCTCTGTCACCGCAGTGACCTGCCCGAGCGGGGCATCCGCTGTCTTGAGCGCAAAGCCGAGAAGCTGGCCCGCTGGGCGGAATCTTTCGGTGTCGAACTGCACGTATTCGTCTTCTGTGCTTCGGATTGGCGTGCCGGTCGGCAACGGGTAGAGGTGACCGGCGAGAACTGTGGCAGCGCCCAGCATTTCCTGCTGCTGGACGAGTTCTATCGGACCAGCATCCATCTGGCCGGTGCCTGGCCCATGTGGTGGCTGATTCCTGCGGAGCGGGAGGAAACCTACGATGACTGCATGCGCAAGCTGGTAGATTACCGGTTTGTGCGCGCCGAGGACTATATCGATTTTGGCCCGGTGCCGGCGATTCCGGAGGAAGAATTTCTTGGTGCGGGCGTCTGGCAGTTGTACAAGGGGATTGATGCGCCCTGGAAGTCGATTCTGAAACTCCTTCTGATCGAATGTTATGCGCGGACCACCGGTGAGGCTCTGTTGTCCAGCCAGTTCAAGCGGGCCGTTTTCCGCGGCGAAACCGATGCCGACCGTCTGGACCCTTACGTCATGCTCTACAATCGGCTGGAGGGCTGGCTGACCGGGCCGGAAGTGGCGTCGAGGCTGGACCTGATTCGCCGGAGCCTGTATCTGAAAGCCGGTTTGCCACTGACACGGTCCGAGGTCTCCGGTGAGCAGTGGCGTGCCCGCCTGCTGCGCCAGCTGGTGACAGGTTGGGGCTGGAGTGAAAACACGCTGGCGGAGCTGGATGATCGTCAACGCTGGCGGGCAGAGGATGTCACCACCCTGCGTCGCACCATCGTCAACGAATTGACCCACGGTTACCGCCTGCTGTCGAAAATGGCCAGGGAGCATGGCCAACGCGCCGCCATCAGCGCCAACGATATCAATCTCCTCGGCCGCAAGCTTTATGCCGCGTTTCAGCGCAAGGCGGGCAAGATCGAGCAGATCAATCCCGGGCTGGCCCCGTCGCTGGCGGAGGAAAACCTGGCATTTCATCATCAGTCGGAGCAGGGCGGCGACGCCGACGGCTGGCTGCTTTACCGGGACCTCGAAGACCCGGCAGACGCTTTCTGGCAGCCGGTTATCCGTCGCTCCGGCAATCTGGCGGAACTGATGGTCTGGTGCTATTGCAACGGTCTGCTGACCCGCTCGACTCGGCTGAATGTGCGGTCGGGCAACAGTATTGCGTCCGTCAGCGAGTTGCGTGAAATGCTTGATGCCCTGTCTGCGTTCCTGCCATTTCCGATTGCCCCGGCGGAACGGGAAGCGTTGTCCCGGGGCGTCCGGCCATTGAGGAATCTGCTGTTGGTGAACGTCGGCATTGACCCTCAGGCCCACCTCACGGAAAAGGGCCTTCACAAGCTCAGTTCCCGGCACGATTCCCTGGGCTTTAGCGGCGGGCGGGAGAATCTGGTCATCAGCATCGACCAGATTACCTTCAACAGCTGGCATGAAGTCAGTCTCCAGCATTACGCAGCGGGCGATACACTGATCCAGTGCCTGAAGAATGTTCTCGCCTCGGTGGCAGCCAATCCCGACGAATTGCCGGCCGTTCAGGTTCACTGCCACAACCGTGGTCATGGCTCTGCCATTGCCCGCCGGGTTCAGGAGCTGTTTGCCGATGTCCTCCGGCCCTTTTTTGCCGGAGGTACCGGCCCGCATCCGCTGCGCTATGTGATTGAAATGGATCGTCGCTACTTCCTGCTCCAGTTCAACGGCCTGGAACCGGGGTTTGTGGCACTCGACAGCTTTGAGGCGCTGATGGAGCATCTGGCGCTGCCCCAGGAGCGGTACCTGCCGGTGGTGTTCGATCGTTACGCGTTGCAGGACGAGCCGGCCTTGCGGGCGGTTTGCCTGGCCAGCGAACCGGACAACATCCAGGTGTTTTATCGTATTCTCGGCGATCAGGCCCGGCTCTGGGTCGTTGACGAACTGGGTTCTGTGTTCAGCTGGGAACAGGCGGTGACCAGTCGACGGCATTTGCTGGTGCCGGTACTGCGTTTCCTGGATAACCTGATCGAGCGGCGATTGCTGCGCCATACCGATTCCGCCGGCGTTGTGGCCGGCGTCCAGTGCTACGAGATTGTCCGGCGGGACGGGGCCTGGCGGGCCGAGTACCGGCCGGAGTCGGATTCGGGAGTGCCTCTGCCCGGATTTGAGGTGCAGGCCGTGGGCATCCACGAGGGCGACAGTCGCCTGCGCTTTGACATTTTCTGTGGTGACCAGGAATTCAGCGTCCAGGAGTACGGCGACCAGTTGATTCCGGCAGTGGCCCACTACATCCGCTCCCTCCGACATAGCGATGAGGTCTACCCGGTGTACCTGACCGATATCCACCTGCCCCACGACCTCGACCCCCGGGTGTATCAGCAGGATATCCAGACCAGCCAATACCTGTATTACCGGTCTGTGCTGGAAGATTCCCTGAACCGCCACCTCGCGAGGACTCGCTGACCTCGCGGCCCGGGGCGGGTGTCAGGTATACTGCGCCCATAGTGAACTCAGGGGTAGGTAGCCGATATGCGAGCGTGGACTCTGTCGATCATGACGTTGATGCTGGCTCTGGTTGTGAGCGGTTGCGGTCAGAAAGGTCCGTTGTACCGTGACAGTCAGGCCGCTTCGATAACGTCCGGGCCGGATTCGGCCCAGGAGCAGCCCGATCGCGAAGAAACCCGCGACTAGCGCCATGGCCTCCCGGCCCCGTTAAACGAATCAGGAAACTCATGGATCATTTCAACTACCGCGACGGCGAGCTGTACGCCGAGGATATCCCTGTCTCTGCCATTGCCGATCGTTTTGGCACACCGGCCTACGTGTATTCGCGCGCCACGCTTGAGCGACATTACCGGGCCTATGATGACGCTCTTCGGGATCACCCGCACCTGGTGTGCTACGCCGTTAAAGCCAATAGCAATCTGGCGGTGCTGAACGTTCTCGCGCGGCTCGGTGCCGGCTTTGATATCGTGTCGGCCGGTGAGCTGGAGCGGGTACTGCGGGCCGGTGGTGATCCGTCGCGGGTGGTCTTCTCCGGCGTTGGCAAGCAGGAATGGGAAATGAAGCGGGCCCTTGAAGTGGGCGTGCGCTGCTTCAACGTCGAATCCGATACCGAACTGGACAGGCTCAATGCGGTGGCGGGAGAACTCGGCGTAAAGGCGCCGATCTCTCTGCGGGTGAACCCGGATGTTGATGCCGGTACCCATCCCTATATTTCCACGGGTCTGAAAGAGAACAAGTTCGGGATTGATATTGCCGAAGCGTCGCAGGTCTATGCCCGTGCGGCAGGTATGCCGAATCTCGACGTGAAGGGTGTGGATTGTCACATCGGCTCACAGCTGACGAGCGTGTCACCGTTCCTCGACGCACTGGACCGAGTGCTGGCCCTGATTGATTCCCTGGCGGACCAGGGCATCCACATTCATCACCTGGATATGGGCGGTGGCCTGGGCGTCACCTACAACCAGGAGCAGCCACCACAGCCGTCGGATTACGTGAAAGCGCTGGCCGAGCGCCTGGGTGACCGCAAACTGGAGCTGATTCTGGAGCCCGGCCGATCCATTGCCGCCAACGCTGGCATCCTGGTTACCAGAGTCGAATTCCTGAAGTGCACCGAGCACCGGAATTTTGCCATCATTGATGCCGCCATGAATGATCTGATCCGGCCGGCCCTGTACAGCGCCTGGCAGGCGATTATCCCGGTCAAGCCACACCAGGATGGTGAGGAAAAGGCCTGGGATCTGGTTGGTCCGGTCTGTGAAACCGGCGATTTCCTGGGCAAGGACCGTCACCTGCGCCTGCAGGCCGGGGATCTGCTGGCGGTTCGCTCTGCGGGAGCCTATGGCTTTGTCATGAGCTCAAACTACAACACGCGGAACCGGCCGCCGGAACTCATGGTCGATGGCGACCAGGTGCATGTGGTCCGCCGCCGTGAAACTCTCGAAGACCAGCTCGCACCCGAGAGCTGCCTTCCGGAATGAGCGGGAGCGAGGAGATGACACAGCAACGCCGGACCCAGGGCCCCATGCTTCGATTCACCAAGATGCATGGGCTGGGTAATGATTTTATGGTGGTGGATGCCATCAGCCAGCCTTTTCGTCTGCGCCCCGAGATGATCCGCGAACTGGCCAACAGGAATTTCGGAATTGGCTTCGATCAGTTGCTGGTGGTGGAGCCGCCCGGGCTGCCGGATGTCGATTTCCGCTACCGCATTTTCAATGCGGACGGGTCCGAGGTGGAGCAGTGCGGCAACGGTGCCCGCTGCTTCGCCCGGTTTGTCCGGGACCAGCGACTGACCAACAAAAAGGTCATCCGCGTCCAGACCGCCAAGGGCGTGATCGAGCTCCGTGTCGGCCGGGAAGGCATGGTGATGGTCAATATGGGCGTGCCCGAGTTCAATCCGCCGGCCATTCCGTTCGCCGCCGACCGTCGAAAGGATGTCTACACCGTGGATGTGGACGGCCAGACAGTGGAACTGAGCGCCTTGTCCATGGGTAACCCCCATGGTGTGCTGCTGGTTGAGGATGTAGACCAGGCGCCGGTGGAAACGCTGGGGCCCAAGCTCGAGCGGCATCCCCGCTTCCCGGCACGGGCCAACATCGGGTTTCTCCAGATTCTGGATCGTACCCATGTCCGCCTGCGGGTGTTTGAGCGTGGCTCGGGCGAGACCCTCGCCTGCGGTAGTGGTGCCTGTGCCGCCGTGGTGGCCGGCTGCCTGCGAGGCCTGCTGGATGCCCGCGTGGAAGTGGAATTGCGGGGTGGCCCTCTGGTCATTGAATGGCAGGGTGAAGGGACCCCTGTTATGATGGAAGGGCCTGCAACCAGCGTATTTGAGGGGCAGTTGAGGCTGCCGGGTGATTCTGGTGGTCGTCGACGCAGGAGCGCTCGCCCCCATAAACAACGATCCTGACAGCCAGGAGTACTCCATGACAGAACAAACGGCCCGCCAGAAGGCCGGTGAGCTCACCCGGGAAGAGGTGGCGGATTACCTGCGCGCCAACCCCGATTTCTTCATCGACCAGGACGAGCTGCTGCGCAGCCTGACCCTGCCCCACGACAGTGGCCGGGCCATTTCGCTGGTCGAACGCCAGGTGCATCTGTTCCGGGAGCAGCGGGACACCCTGCGCAGGGAGTTGGTAGAGCTTGTATCCATCGCCCGCCATAACGACCGGTTGTTCGAGAAGAGCAAGCGTTTGCTGATGCAGGTGATTGAAGCGCGGACGCTCAACGATATGGCTGCTGCCATTGATGACAGTATCCGTGGTGATTTCGGTCTCGACGCCGCTTCCGTGTTGTTGTTTACCGATGTTGAGCTGCCTGAGGCCTCTCAAGGCGCCCTGCATGTGGTCAGTCCTTCTGCGGCCCGTGAGCGCCTGGGCAGCCTGCTGGAAGGTGAGCGTGCCGTGTGCGGCCAGTTCCGGGAGAGCGAACGGGAGTTTCTGTTCCCGGACCGTGAAGAACCCATTGCCTCGGTCGCCCTGGTGCCGCTGAGGCATGACGAGCTGGCGGGCGTGTTTGCGGTCGGTAGCTGCCAGCCCGGCTATTTCGACCAGAGCATGGGTTCCCTGTTCCTGAGCTACATCAGCGACACACTCAGCCGCCTGCTGCCGCCCATGGTGCAGCGCCACACAGCGGCTGCTCCGGTCACCGACATGGCGACGGAGTCCCGCTAACGTGTCAGAAGCCCCGGAGAGTCCGGCAGTGCCCAATGAGCTGACCGGGCCGCTGGCGGAATTTATCCGGCACCTGGCTTCTGAGAAACGCCATTCTCCAAGAACCTGCGACAGCTACCAGCGCGACCTGCTGCGTCTGGCGGACTGGCTGGGCCGCAGTGGATTCGTTGCCTGGCAACGGGTGACCAACCACGACCTGCGCCGCTACGTCGCGACGCTCAGCCGGGAGGGGTTGTCAGGCCGGAGCATTGCCAGACATCTCTCGGCGACCCGCCGTTTCTACCAGTTCCTGCTCAGGGAGAAGCTGGCATCGGATAATCCGGCGCTGGATATCCGGGCCCCCAAGAGTGGCCGCCGTCTGCCTCGCGTTGCAGATGTGGATCAACTGAATCATCTACTGGACGGACAGCCGGACGATCCCCTGGAAGTGCGGGATCTATGTATGTTCGAGCTGATGTATTCTTCCGGGCTGCGGCTGGCGGAGCTGGCAAGCCTGGATCTGGATACCGTCGATCTGCGCAGTGGTGAGGTTCGCGTGATGGGTAAGGGTGGCAAGGAACGGCTGCTGCCCGTCGGACGAAAAGCCATTGCAGCCATACAGGCCTGGCTACCGTACAGAGCGGCGCTGGCCAATGACGGTGAGGCTGCTCTGTTCGTCAGCCAGCGGGGCGAACGACTCAGCCACCGAAGTATCCAGGCCCGCCTGAGCCGCTGGGGAATCAGCCGCGGTGCCGACCAGAAGCTCCATCCGCACCTGCTGCGACACTCGTTTGCCAGCCACATGCTTGAATCCAGTGGTGACCTTCGTGCCGTACAGGAACTTCTGGGCCATGCCGACATTGCCACGACCCAGGTCTATACTCATCTTGATTTTCAACATTTGGCCCGGGTTTATGACCAGAGTCACCCCAGAGCACGACGCGATCGGTATCATGGTAAAACCAGTGACGAGAGTTCCTGAGACCAGCAAGGGTCATCCAGGGGTTTTTCACACATCAACAGTACAGCAAGGATAGGCGGGAGCGCTCCATGGCATCGGATCAGTCCTGGAAGGAAAAATACCTTCAGGAACTCGAGTCTGCAGACAATCGGGAAAAGCAGTGGAAGGCGGAGCGGAATACCCTTGAACGCATGCTGGTGCGCACCAGTCTCGCCTCCGAAGGCCAGACCCCGGAGCTGGATCGGTTGCTGGCTCGCATCCGGAAGGACCTGCGGAAGAACCGGGTAGATGTGGACGCCTGGAAGGACTTGCAGGATCAGATTGATCGCCAGGTCGCCTTGCTCGATGAGCGCCAGTCGGCCAACGACAGGAAGCCTTCCTTTTTCTCCCGTCTGGCGCGAGAGCCAGAGCAAGAGTCCCAGCAACAGCAGCAACAGGTCAGCGCGGAACCTTTACCGGAAAGCAGCGAGCAGCCTGAGTCCCTCCCGGGCAATGAACAGGATATCGAGGACAACGTCCAGCGGTTGCGCATTGCCCGCCGTGTGGGCCAGCTGTTGGGTCAGATGCTTACCCAGGTCTCCCTTGAGCCCGCCGCCGAGGCCCGGGCACGGGCGCTGCAGCAATCTCTGCTTGCCAGTAACGACTGGAACGAATTGCGCGAAGGCCTGAACCATGTGGCTGAGCTGGTCATCGCTGCGGTTACCCGGAGCAAGCGAGAATTCGAAGCCTTTCTCAAACGCCTTGATGAACGTCTGGAGCTGTTGAAAGAACACTTCTCGGCCCAGTCCTCGGCCCAGTGCGGCCGACTGGATGCCTCAGAGCACCTTGATCGCGAGATCCGCGAGGAAATTGAGCGGGTCGGGCAACGTTTGCAGGAGAGCGATGACCTTCAGGACCTAAAACAGTCGGTCAGTCGCCATCTTGAGTCCATTGGTCAGGCGGTAGGCCGTTTCCGTACCCAGGAATCCGAGCGCGAGCGTGCGCTCTCCGAGCAGCTTGAGGCCATGCAGGAGAAAGTGGCGGCCATGGAGGCCCACTCCGAGCAGATGCAGGAACAGGTCCGTAAGGAGCGGCTCCGGGCCATGACTGACCTGCTTACCGAGTTGCCCAATCGTGAAGCCTGGCAGGAGCGACTGTCATTCGAGTACAACCGCTGGCAACGCTACAGCCATCCGTTGACCATCGGTGTGCTGGATATCGATCTTTTCAAACGGATCAACGACTCCTATGGTCACAAGGCCGGCGACAGGGTGCTGCAGCTGGTTGCGAGGGAATTCAGGGATCGCTTGCGCACCACGGATTTTGTGGCTCGTTTTGGCGGCGAGGAATTCGTGGTGTTGTTCCCGGAAACCGAACCTTCAGACGCGCGAGCAGTGGTGGACAAGTTGCGGGAACATGTCGGCAAGCTGCCGTTCCACTTCCGCGGCGAGCCGGTGACTGTGACCTTCTCAGCCGGCCTCGCGGGATTCATTGCCGGCGACACCGAGGAGTCGGTGTTTGACCGGGCCGACCGGGCCCTCTATCAGGCCAAGGACGCCGGCCGGGACCAGGTGATGATCAGCGATAGTGCCGACGTTCAGTGACGCATCATTGCGTCCAGCTCGTCGATCACCTCCGCCCAGTCGCTGTCTTCCTCCAGGCCTTCTTCCAGGAAGTGAGACTGGCTTTCGGACCAGATGGGAGCATCCTGGATGGCAACTTCGCTCGGCAGGGGCGAGTACCTGGCGACAAAATCCTCAATGCTTTTGGCGTCGGACGCCAGGCCTAGTTGCTCGAACAGAGTACTGAGGGTGTGTTTGCTGGTGTCCATGGACATTCGTCTCCCGTTGGCCGTTTGCCTGAATGAAATCAATGGCGTTTGCAGGTATTGTTCCCTGAAATGTAGCGGAACCCTTAAGGATATCCAGTGAAGGTTACCCTTGCCTTTCTACTATGCTGCCTGTTGGCGCTGTTTCAATCCCCCCTGCGGGCGGAACCGCCGCAAGCATCGCCGGCCCCCGTGCTAGGCAAAGAGGAACTGACCTGGCTGGAAGGGCAGGACCGGTTTCGTATCGGTCTTCGCAGCGATCAGGTGCCGCTGGTTTTCGATACCGGCAATGGCGTGCTTGCGGGCACCTACATTGACTACCTTGCCCGGCTCTCCGACAAACTGGGCGTCGCCATGGAACCCATCGTCCTGGAAACCGGGCAGGATAACGGCCCGGTCAGGAGTGAGCTGGCAACCGACGCGGTTCTGACCACCAGAATGCCGGGGATGCCGGTGGTGCCCGGCAAGCGTTTCACCGATCCCCTGATGTCTCTTACCTATGGCGTGTTCGTCAGCGCCGGCGATGCGGCCATCCGGACCCTTGCCGATCTTGAGGGCAGCCGGATTGCAGTTATTGCCGGTGACCCCAACCAGTATCCCATGCTGGACCCCGTCGAGGAGTTTACGCCGGTGCCGGTCAGCAACGTCAGCGAAGCCGTCGGCCAGATTCTTTCGGGGCAGGCCGATGCGTTTCTGGCGCCGGTGCCCGTGGTGTCCGATTACCTTCAGTCGGCGATGGTAAATGGTATCGGTCTGTCGGTACTGCTCGATAACAGCCCGGTAGATGTGGTGTTGCGGGTGGATACCGATCGGGACCTGCTTTACCAGGTGCTGAACAAGGCCATTGCCGCAATCGGCCATAACGAGCACCGCACCATCCGCCAGTCATGGCTGCAGGCCGATCAGCCGTCCCTCGAACGAAGTGGCCTGGAGTTGTCCGGGTCGGATATGGAGTGGCTCAAACAGCATCCGGATCTGAAAGTCGCGTTTCGCGCGGACTGGCCGCCGTTTGAATACACCCAGGACGGCCGGCCCACCGGCCTGGTTCCGGATTTGCTGACCCGGCTGGAAACCGAGCTGAACGTGCGGTTTACGCGCTCTGTCGCTGGAAGCCGCATGGATGCTGAAGAGAAGCTGCGTTCGGGCGAGGTGGATATTCTTCCCGGGTTGTCCCGGACGCCGCGCACCGAAGAGGCCTTTCTGTTTACCCGGGCCTATCTGACCGTGCCCATCGCCCTTGCCATCCGGGACGACGGTCGCTTTATCGGCGATCTCCGGGAACTCCGCACGGAACGGGTGGGTGTGGTGAACCGGCATGCGGCCCACGATTACCTGTTGATCAATCATCCGAACCTGGATCTTTACCCGATGGATACGGTGGAGGAGGGGCTTCTGGCGCTATCCAACGGCGACCTGGATGTCATGGTTACCCATATACCGGCGGTCAGCTACACAGTCGCCCGGCTGGGACTGTCGAACCTAAGGATTACCAGCATCACTCCCTACCAGTACGACCTGCGACTGGCCGTACGCAAGGACAACCCTGAGCTGCACCGGGTGCTGAACAAGGCGCTGGGCAGCCTCGAAGCCAGCGAGACAGAATCCATCTACAACAGGTGGATTCATCTGGATATCGAGCAGGAGACCGATTACACCGTGGTGCGGCGGGTGGTGCTGATCGCCATCCTGGTCGTGCTGATTTTCCTGTACTGGAACCGCAAGTTGTCGCGGGAGGTGGATGAGCGTATCCGTTCGGAGAATGCCCTGCGCCGGAGCGAAGACGAGTTGCGGGCTGCCAAGCTCGAAGCCGAGAGGTTGGCCCGGGAGGCGGAGGCCGCCAGCCTGGCCAAGAGTGAGTTCCTGGCCAATATGTCCCACGAAATACGAACGCCGATGAACGCGGTGATCGGCTATAGCGATCTGCTCAGCAACAGTGTTACCGACCCGCAGCAGCGCAATTACCTGGACGCCATCCGGGCGGGAAGTCGAAGTCTGCTGATGCTGATCAACGACATTCTGGACCTGTCCCGAATCGAGGCGGGGAAAATGCGGTTGGACTATTCCGCCGTATCGGTCCGTCGTCTCCTGGATGATGTTCGCCACATTTTCGATCTGCGGGCCCGGGAGCAGGGCATAACCCTGGAAGTGAGTGTCGACTCGCGAATGCCCGGCGCCATGATGCTGGATGAAACCCGTCTTCGGCAGGTTCTGTTCAACCTGGTCGGCAACGCCATCAAGTTCACCCACGACGGTGGTGTCACAGTTCGGGCAACCGCGAAGCCGCTCAAGAAGCGGTCGGCAGAAGCGGAACAGAACCCGGAAGCGCCGGAACGCCAGTATTACAAGTTGATCGTCACGGTCAGCGATAGCGGTATCGGTAT
Source organism: Marinobacter sp. DSM 26671 (assembly GCF_900112835.1). NCBI lineage: Bacteria > Pseudomonadati > Pseudomonadota > Gammaproteobacteria > Pseudomonadales > Marinobacteraceae > Marinobacter > Marinobacter sp. DSM 26671. The sequence continues at coordinate 19,283 of NZ_FONF01000016.1, forward strand.
CCCGCCGGATCAGGTGGAGCGTATTTTCGATGCCTTTGAGCAGCAGGAGGGGCAGAATACGCGGCGCTATGGTGGAACCGGTCTCGGGTTGGCCATCAGCCGGAAGCTGGCCCGTATGATGGGCGGTGAGCTGGAAGTTGAGAGTGAGCAAGGTTCCGGTTCGGTCTTTACGGTGACCTTGCCCCGGGTTGAGGCGACGGTGGAACAGGCGGAAGACGAGGGCGTTCCCAAGGAATCCGACCGGCTGCTGGCCCAGACTCTCAGCATGCAGGAGCGGGGCTGGCTCAGGGAACAGCTCGCGGCGGATTTCGGTGACGAGTGGGAAGCTGTGAGAGAGAGTGGCGATCCGGAGCAGATGAAAGACTTTGCACGCCGGGTGCTGGCCTGGGGCCAGCGATTCCGGTCACGTTCCGTTACCCGTTACGGGGAGAAGCTGCTTGCGGATGTCGAGGCATTCAACCTGGACGCGGTCAACAGTGCTCTTGAGGCTTTCCCGAAGTTGCTCGGCCGCGAAGAGTAAGAGCCGGGTGGGTTACAGACAATCGAACTGCGAGCGACGGTCGAAAGCGACCGAGACCATGTCGTAACCGGAATCCGAGAGTTGGCGGATCAGGTCGCGGTCTTTCAGCAGAGTCATGCAGACCTTGTGCACGCTGGCCTGAAGCTGTTCAGAGGCCATGTCGTTAGAAGCCAGGCGGAAATCCACAATCAGGTATTTGCGCTCGACCGCCGCGCTGGCGGGGATATCCTGTCGTTCAACGCTCTCGTACCCGATATAGGTCGCCTGGGCTTCCGGAAACACCTGGCTCATGAGTACATCAAGATTTTCGGCATGAACAAGCGGTGCCGACAGCAAAAGGGCTGTGGCAGCGAGGCGAAGTGAGCGTGTGATCGTCATTGGAGGCCACTCCCTGGTGACATTCCGGTTAATCTGTAACCAAGTGTAAAGTTTGGTTACCGTTGATTATTGCAGAGTCTGTCGCATTTTGCGTGATATGTGACATTAATTTTTCAATTGTTTGCAGTCTCGATACAGTGACGACCGGGCTTTCGGGCTCCCGGTCCGGTGCACGATCAACTATGATGTGGGTAAGACGGACTTAGAGAGGAAAACGCATGTTTCAGCTTGTCTTTAAAGGGGAATGCGTTCCCGGAACGGATCTGGAAACGGCGCGCAACAATGCCAGAACCCTGTTCAAGGCGTCTCTTGATCAGGTTGATCGCATGTTCAGTGGTCAGCCGGTGGTTATTCGCAACAAGCTGGAAGAGGTTCAGGCTGAAAAATACCGGGCGGTGTTGAAAAAGCACGGCATGGTAGCTTATGTCCAGCCGATGGCTGACGCCCGGCCTGCTGCCAGTGCGGCACCACAGCCAGCCCCGTCGGCCCCCGCAAGTCAGCCCCGTCCGCAGCCGGCGCCCTCTGCCCCGCCGGCGGAAGGGCAGCGCCGTGGGGTTCCTGAAACCGAGCCTGGCGATCGTTTGCCGGTGGCGGGCGAGAAGGTGGATACGATACTTTCCGGCTCCGGTCTGAGTCTGGATCCGGTCGGGGTCAACCTGACAGAGAAGACCGAAGTGGAGCCACCGATGTTTCAGCATCTGGACGAGTGGAGCCTTGCTCCGGCTGGCAGTGATCTGGGTGTCGAGCGTGACCTGCCGCCGCCGATGATACCTGACGTATCCCACCTGTCACTGGCGGACGACTCCTCCGAGCGGAAATAACCTAATTGTGAGCCAGTGCAACCCCTGGGGCCGGAATGCCCCTCGACTGATCGCCGTCATCATGATTCTCTTGGCACCACTGGCTTCGGCTGAGGAGCGTCCCAAGGTAGGGCTGGTTCTGAGTGGCGGCGGCGCCAAGGGTATGGCCCATGTTGGCGTGCTGCGGGTTCTGGAGGAAATGCGGGTTCCTGTTGATCTGGTGGTGGGCACCAGCGCGGGTTCCGCAGTCGGTGCCCTGTATGCCAGTGGTATGCCGGTCAGTGACATCGAGCAGCGCTTTATCGAGATGGACTGGCTTTCCAGCTTTCGCGACGATCCCGGCCGGGTCTACAAGCCGGTTCGGCGCAAGCAGGATGACTGGCGGTTTCCGGTGGTCCCGGGCATCGGTGTTCGCGCCGATGGCCTGCGTGTCGGCGGCGGGCTGATTGCCGGGCAGAATCTAGGTTTTATCCTCAACGAGCTGACCCACAACGCCGCCCTGGTTGAAGACTTCGACCGGCTCCCCATTCCCTTCAGGGCGGTTGCCACCGATCTCGAGACCGGTGAGCAGGTGGTCATCGGTGACGGTAACCTCTCCGAGGCCATCCGTGCCAGCATGAGTATTCCCGGGGTATACGCGCCGGTGGAACGTGATGGCCAGTTGCTGGTGGATGGGGGCGTCGCCAACAACCTGCCCATCAGCGTTGCCAGGGATTTGGGCGCCGACATCATCATCGCAGTGGATATTACCGACAGTCTGATGGAAACCGACGAGCTGCGGGGCGCGTTTTCCGTTGTCGGTCAACTCACAACCATCATGACCCGTCGGAACACCGACCAGCAGCTGGATCTGCTCGCCGAAGACGATGTTCTGATCCGCCCCGACCTCGAAGGCTACACCTCCGCTGATTTTTACGATGCGCCGGTTCTGTTTGAGCTGGGCGCCAGCTCGGCCCGGGAACACGGCGTCGAACTGCGTCCGTTGGCATTATCCCGCAAGGCCTGGGCCGATTGGCGCGACAGCGTGTCAGCGCAGGACGCGGGTGCGCGTATCGTGTCACGCATCGAGATCGAAGACAGTCGTCGGTTGGCCCGGGACTTCCTCAAGGAACGAATCCGGCAGAGAATCGGAGAGCCACTGGACACCGCCCGCCTGGAAGCCGACCTCAAACGGATCTACGGGCTTGGCTATTACGAGATTGTGTCCTATTCGACCTCGTCTTTGCCCGAGGGAACCGTTCTGACCATCCGCGTCCAGGAGAAGAGCTGGGGGCCGAACTACCTGTCTTTCGGTTTGAGTTATGAGGATAACTTTGACGGGGAAACCCGGTTCAATCTTGCCTCTTCCCTTCGAATGACCGAGCTCAATGCCCTGGGCGGGGAGTGGCAGACCGGTGTTCAGCTGGGCACCGAGCCCTGGGTTCGCAGCCAGTGGTATCAGCCGCTGGATTACGGCTATGAGCGTTTTCTGGTGCTCGGTGGCGAGTACTCCCGGGATACCTTCAGCCTGTTTGATGCCGCCGGAACCCGCGTTACGGAGGTGGATGTGACCTTCCGGAAAGCGGATCTGGCACTGGGCATGGAAATCGGCGGCAATGCCGAAGTTCGCCTGATCTATGCGCGGGGCTATGCGACGGTTGACGAGCAGATCGGGCAACCGGTAGCGCCGGAGGGGTCGGTGCACCAGGGTGGGCTGGCCGTGCAACTGGTACACGACTCTCTGGACGATACTTTCTATCCTCGCGACGGTGGCTTTGCCGGCCTCCGTGGACGTTTTGAACGGGAGGGCCTGGGATCCGACCGGGAGTTCGATTCGGTAACCGGCCTGGCGCTGGGAACCGGAAGCTGGAAAGGCCTGACCCTGACCGGACTGGTCTTCGGCCATGCGGTAACCCGGGGCACTCCCGGAATTGAAAATGCCGTCCGCCTGGGTGGATTCCGCCGGCTATCGGCATACGCGCCGGGTGAGATTACCGGAGACAACGCGTTAATGGTTTCAGCCTATGCCAGCCAGACCTTTGGCGGCCCGCTGCTGCCCTGGTTCGTTGGCGCCGGGTTCGAGGCGGGTAATGCCTGGCCCTCTCTGGATGAGGCGAGCTGGGACAGTTCGGTGAAATCGTCCAGCGTATTCGCCGGCGTGGATACCTTCCTCGGCCCGGTTCAGGTGGCCGCAGCCTACAACAACGAAGACAACTGGACGGCCTACCTGAACATTGGTTTCTCGTTCACCCAGCTCTTTTACTGAGTGCCTTCAGGCCGTTCTGCTGCCGGTCTTTTCAATGGCAGTGAGAACCTGCTGGCATTGTTGCAGGGCATAGCGGTGCAGGATGTCTGCCAGGCGATCCTCATCCCGATCCTTGATGGCACTGATTGACTGTTCCATGTGGGACAGGTTGTCCTCAATGACACGATTGCCTCCTTCCTGGAAGGCGACGAAGGCACAGCGCTTTGCCGAAGGCCAGAGGTCATCAATGGCAGAGACAATGAAGTAGTTGTCGGCATAGGCCAGCGATGCCTTGGTGTACTCAATGCCCAGCTCCAGAAACGCCATAAGATCGTTTTTCCTGTAGCAGGCCTGCATCTGCTCATACAGGCTCTCCAGCCGGGCCATGTCCTCGGGCTGCCAGTGACGCACCAGCTTGCGACCGGTGTGGGTGAGGTAGAGCTCCAGAGTCTCGTACAGGCTGCGAACGAAGTATTCATCCAGCGGAGTCACGAACGCGCCTTTGCGGGGTACGTTGCGGACCAGATGCCGCTTCTCCAGCAGCAGCAAGCCCTCCCGTATGGATCCATGACTGACGTCCATCTGTTTCGCCATGGCGCCCTCGTAGATCCGTTCACCGGAGCGCAGCTGGCCAAAGGCAATCAGGTTTTCGATGTGGCGTGCGACCTGTTCGGTCAGTGTTTCTCTGGGCTTGAAGGCATTCATGGTGATCTGTCGCTACTGCATACTGGCTGAATCGTCCTGGCATAGTCGCACATCGGCTATTCCGGAGCCAGTGGGCGGATGGCCTATAGCAGTGGCGCCAGCAGGCGGACGGCCCGGCAACACAGGCGGAACAGGATCGACCGATCCTTGTAGTCGCTCTCGATCATCAGGCGGGAATTGTCCAGATCGTGTTCCAGCATGGATTCCACACTCCGGATGAAATGCCTTGCGGTGGTTATGGCGGTGATCTCGAAATTCAGTCGCATCGAGCGGTTGTCCATGTTGGCGGTTCCCACCGCCGCGTATCGATCATCCACCAGGATCACTTTCTGATGCATGAAGCCAGGCTGGTAGCGATAGATGCCGATGCCGGTCTTGCAGGCCTGGACGAGGTAAGAGTAAGCCGCCAGGCCAATCAGGCGGCTGTCCGATTTCTCCGGAATCAGGATTCGTACGTCCACGCCCCGAAGCGCCGCCAACTGAAGGGCGTTCATGATCTGGAAATCCGGAACAAAATAGGGCGAGGCGATCCAGAGCCGGGTGCGGGCATTATTGATGCAATTGAGGAAAAACAGTGTGCAGGTTTCCCAGCTGTCCGCAGGTCCTGTTGGCAGCATCAGCACCTCGTCGTCGCCGGGCTGGTTGTCGACCGGCGCCCAGTCGAGGCTGGGAAAATCGTTGCTGGCCCAGTTCCAGTCTTCCAGCCATGCCAGCTGCAGGCCGGTGACGGCCGGACCCTCAATCCGGCAGTGGGTATCGCGCCAGGGTTCCTGGTCCATGGCAGTGCCCAGGTATTCGTCTCCCAGGTTGATGCCACCCACAAAGCCGATCTTGCCGTCGCAGACCAGCAGTTTCCGGTGGTTCCGGAAATTGATCTGGAACCGCCTCCGGCGGATGTTGCCGTTACCGAACGAGGCCACGCGGGCGCCGGCGGCGGCGAGCTGGTTCAGGTACTTGCGCGGCAGCCAGACGCTGCCAATGTCGTCATACAGAAACCAGACTTCCACACCCTGGGCCAGTTTGCGCTCGAGAATTGACTTGATCCGGCGGCCAACCCGGTCTGACCGCACGATGTAGAATTCCAGCAGGATATAGTGCTCGGCGTCTTCCATGGCTTCGAACAGGGCCTCGAACGTGGCCTCACCGTCCCTGAGCAGGGTACATCGGTTGCCATCGGTGAACGGCTGCCGGCCCAGTCGGCAGAGCACCTGAAGTTCGTCGGTGAACCGTTCGCTGGCGGGGATGGGTATGGAGGTTGTTTGCTGCTCGAACCGGTTCAGCAGATTGGTCAGGGATTCGTCGCCAAGCCGTCGGGCTTTCACGTAGCCGCCAAACCGATGCCGCCCGAACAGCACGAACATGGGCACAGCCAGGTAGGGCAGGCCGATCAGGGCAATGACCCAGGCAATGGCACCCTGTGTTGTCCGATAGGTCAGAAGAATACGGTAAATACAGGCAAATGCGCCCAGGTAAACGGCCCCGACCACCAGTGCAACGAGAGACAGCTCGTCCATCATTGCGCTCCCTCATCTGCCTGGTGGCCGTAGGGCCCCGATGTGGCCAGATGCCTTGCCCGGTACTCTGCCGGTGAGGTGCCGGTCCAGCGCTTGAACGCCCGGCTGAAGGCGCTGAGCTCTGAAAAACCCAGCAGAAAAGCAATTTCACCCAGAGCGTACTGGTCGGCCGCAACATACCTGAGCGCCTTGTCCTGGCGAACCTGCTCAACCAGGCCATGGAAGCTCAGGCCTTCCTTCTTGAGCTTGCGGTAGAGCGTCTGGCGGCTCATATGGCATTGCCGGGCAAGGCTGTCGGCATCGATTCTTTCGGTCGCCATCTGCTTCGAGATCAGTCGGCGAATCCTGCGGCCGAACGAGCGGCGGCTCTGAAGCCTCGCCAGCAGCGTATTGACCTGCTTCAGTACTGCCGAATACACGTAGGGATTGCGGCGTGGTATCGGGTGCCCCAGATGCCGGCTGTTGAACGCCAGCCGGGTAATACCGCAATCAAACCGCACCGGGCCACCGAGGAGCTTTTCGTACTCGTCGGCGTACACCGGCGCCGGATGGGCGATCTCTACCCATTCCGCCCGGATGCCCGGATGAATGAAGTGGCGGGTACGGGTGATGGCCGCAGCCAGGGTCCGGTCCATATCCTGCCGGCAGTAATGTTCGGCCATGTCCGGTTGCCAGCAGAGAATGGCCTGGTCGGCGGTCTGTTCGAAGCTCAGGAATACCGACTCGTTGATCAGCCGATGCAGGCGCACGTACTGGGTAACGGCTTCACCCAGGGTGTCACAGTTGAAAAACACATGCCCGACCAGTCCCATCCGCTCGGGATCCACCACTTTTCCGGCGTGCAGCCCGACAGCCGGATCGCCCGTTACCAGCTCGGCGTGTTCCCACAGCCGGTAATGGGCATCGGCGGGCACGCGCCGGTCCGGGTCGGTGAGCTCCGACATGGCCAGCCCGGTCAGCTGTTCCACCCTTGGCGCATTGAGAACACCCTGGCGTTCCAGATAGTGAACCAGCGCCAGCGTGCTGGAGGCAGCGACCAGGGGTGCGCTGGTGGAGTCTGATTGGGCAGATGTCACGTTGATAGTTAACGACCTGTCATGATGACTGATACAAAATGTCAAGTGGGTGCAACGGCCTGTCAAGGGTTACCCGTGGCTTTAACGATAGCATCAACGTATCAGGTTGAAGCAATGGAAAAGCAATCAGGAGGTGTTTTATGGAACAGGAAATTTTCGTACCTCATACCGAGCTTGAGCGTAAAAACGTGATTGAGCTTGCCGAGTATCTGAACAGCATCTTCTATTGCTGATCCTTCAGACGTCACGTCTATGACCTTCAAGCCGGGCTTTGCCCGGCTTTTTTTCGTCCACGGAAAATGACCGCTAATACCGGCACTTGCTCGCAAGACTGGCAGTGGTAATGTATCCGGTCTGAGAACGCAGACCAATCCGGAGACTGACTGCCCATGACTGTTGCGCTGAACCACCGCATTACCGGCGAAGGCCCGCCCCTGATACTGCTGCACGGGCTGTTCGGCTCCCTGGACAACCTGGGGGGTATCGCCCGCCGTCTGGAAGACCAGTGGCAGATTCACGCACTGGACGAGCGCAACCACGGGAGTTCGCCCCACACGGATACCATGGACTATCCGGCCATGGCCGCCGACGTCATCGCCTACATGGACGCCCAGGCGCTGGACAAGGTGAGCCTGCTGGGTCATTCCATGGGTGGCAAGGTGGCGATGCAGGTTGCCCTCCAGGCTCCGGAGCGCGTGGAAAAACTGATCGTGGCCGACATTGCCCCGGTAAACTACAAACCCCGGCACGATGCTATTCTGGACGGGTTGACCAGCATGGATCTGACCGGTGTGCGTTCCCGTCAGGACGCAGACAGGCTGATGGCAGATTTTGTCGAAGAGCCGGGTGTTCGCCAGTTCCTGCTGAAAAACCTGGAACGGATTCCCCGCGAAGACCAGCAGGAGGGCGGGCCAATGTTCCGGTGGCGGCTCAATCTGCCGGTTATCGATGCCTGCTATGAACATCTGGCCAGGGCGCCGGAGGGTGATGGCCCGTTTGATGGTCCTGTGCTGTTTCTGAAGGGCGCGGATTCGGCCTACATCCAGGAAAAACACCGGGATGATATCCAGCGACTGTTCCCGCAGGCACAGCTGCGTATTATCCAGGGGACCGGCCACTGGCTGCACGCTGAGAAAGCCGACTCCTTTGCTGCCCTGTGCCGCCGTTTCCTCAGCGCCGATGAATGATGGTGTCCTGCGTAGGGCATTTTCCTGCTCACCGGCCCGTCTGCTAAGGTGGGCCAATCGCTGACACACGGAATGGACACAACAACAGGCGGGCAGAGTGTATGAAATGGCTGATGGTGGGTTTGCTGGTTGTCTTCCTGCTGCTTGGCAGTTTCCTGCTGACTCCCTCGCCCGTCGACAGCAAAGCCTGGAACCCCCCATCGCCGCCTCCGCTGACCGGTGAGGTTGCGCCAAATGAGCGCCTGAGGCTTGCGGACCTGATCGCCAGGGGCCAGGTATACGGCCCCGAGGACACAGCCGTGAGCGAGGATGGTGTGCTTTATACCGGCACCCAGGATGGCTTCATCGTGCGGGTGTTCCCGGATGGCCGGGTTGAAAACTGGTTGTCCACCGATGGTCGGCCCCTGGGCGTGGTGTTTGACAGCCAGGGCAATCTCATCGTTGCAGACTCCTGGCGGGGGCTGCTGTCTATCAGTCCTGAGGGCGAGATCACCGTACTGGCCCGCGAGGCGGAGGGAACGCTGTTCCGCTTCACCGATGACGTCGACATTGCCGATGACGGGCGCATTTATTTCACCGACGCCAGCTCCAAGTTCCATCAGCCGGAATACATGCTGGATCTTCTGGAAATGCGTCCCCATGGCCGCCTGCTCCGCTACTCTCCAAAAACCGGCAAGGCCGAGGTTCTCCTGGCCAACCTGCATTTTGCCAATGGTGTTGCGGTATCTCCGGAGGGCGACTATGTGCTGGTTAACGAAACCTGGAAATATCGCATCCTCCGATACTGGATTCACGGGCCCAAAGCCGGCCAGGCGGAAGTCTTTGCCGACAATCTGCCCGGTTTTCCCGATAACCTCGCGGTGGATGATCAGGGGCGCTACTGGGTGGCGTTTCCTACCCTCAGAGATTCGAGGATGGACGCCATGCACCCCCGGCCCTGGCTCAAGGATCTGGTGGCTAAACTCCCGAGCAGCCTGAAACCTGCGCCACAAGAATATGGTCTTGTGATCGCGTTCGACCGGGATGGTGAGGTTATTACCAGTCTCCACGACACTCGCGGGACCCATCTGCAGGAAATCACCTCGGTGAATCCTCACGATGGCAACCTGTACTTTGGTTCACTTCACAATGATCGTATTGGTCGGCTACCGTTGCAGGCCATTCCGGGTCTGGGGGACAGTAACTGATGCAGCAATACGATATTGACTGGGATCTGCCGGCGCCTTTCACGATCGAGATAGCGGTACGGCCCGAGGATACCGATCGGCTTGGGCACGCCAACAACGTTGTTTACGTACGCTGGCTGGAAGACGTCAGCTGGGCCCATATAGAAAGCCTGGGTATGACCTGGGAATTGCACGAGAAAACCGGCAAGGCGATGGCCATTACCCGCACGGAAATCGATTACCTGGCCTCGGCGAACGCCGGCGATCAACTGGTTCTGGGGACCTGGCTCACCGATTATGATGGTCGGTTCCGGTCTGCACGGCAGTTCCAGCTCGTTCGTCCCTCGGATGGCAAAACCTTGGTCAGGGCCGTTTCCACTCACGCCTGTGTTGATCTGAAAAGCCAGCGGCCTGCCCGTGCGCCCAAAGAGTTCGCTGAGATTCTCGGTTCCGCTGTGGTAGCCGGAGGCAAAGGGCTGTAGGTCACCCGAGGTCTTTTGTGCTTTACTTCAGCTAATCTTGTTCAAAGCCAATCCCGTTTAACCTGTTGTCCGGAGATCTTCATGGAAAATACTGCCGATCAGAACGCTGAAGCCACGATGCGCCATGTGATCTACGATCGCTTTGGTGAGCGTGACGTCCTGCAAGTGGTCTCGGCCGATGTGCCAGTCCCCGGAGACGATCAGGTGCTCGTCAGGGTGCACGGTGCGGGGCTCAATCCGATCGACTGGAAAACCCGGAAGGGGCTTGGTTTCGCGGCGCGGCAGATCGAGAATTCGTTGCCGTGGACGCCCGGTTACGATGTCGCCGGAGAGGTTGTCGGAGTAGGTGCCAACGTGACCACCCTTGCGCCCGGTGACCGTGTCATGGGCATGGTCGGATTCCCGGCCGGCGGTGGCGGTTATGCGCAGTATGCCCTGGCCGCGGCCGATGAACTGGCTATCGTGCCGGAAGAACTGGACCTGGTGTCTGCAGGTGCCTTGCCCCTGGCGGCACTGACCGCATGGCAGGCTCTGTTTGAGATGGCGAAACTGGAGTCGGGGCAGAAAATCCTGATCCACGCCGGCGCCGGTGGCGTGGGCCATTTTGCGGTGCAGTTTGCATTGGAGCGCGGTGCCCATGTCATTGCAACGGCCTCGGCCGGTAACCGGGATTTCCTGGCGGAACTCGGGGTCCACGAGGTGATTGACTACCGCAACACGGATATCGCCGAAGAGTGCTATGGTCTGGACGTGGTACTGGACCTTGTTGGGGGTGATACCGGCAAACGCTCCCTGCACACCCTCGGCGAACATGGAGTCCTCGTGACCATCCCGACGGTTACCGCCGACGAAATCATCAGTGCTGCCGAGGAAATGGGTTTACGCGCCCATGGCATGACTGTGCGTCCCGACGTATTTCACCTGGATGAGATTGCCGAGCTGATTGAGGACGGTGACGTCAAGGTGCACATCGAAAAAGCGTTCGCGCTGGACGATGTCGCGCAGGCCCACGAACTGCTGGAAGGCGGGCACGTGCGCGGCAAGCTGGTGCTAGATTGTCGATGAGGGTTCCTGATCGGCCGGTTGATCCTGGCTGGCCGATGGTTCTCCTCCCTCTTTCTCCTTGCGCTCCTTGCGGGCCTGGGGCGGTACCAGGCTGATCAGGATCCAGTCGTTTTCCGGTTTCAGGTCTTTCATGCTGCAAACCGGGGCGACGTGTTCCTTGCTGTCGAACGTGAACAGCACCAGGGCCTGGTTCTGGTATTTGTTCAGGAACTCCTCGTAACCGAATTCCTCACTCAACTGGGTGGTCTTTACGGTGTAGCCCTGGCTCACCAGACTGGCCAGCTTGGCGTAGCTGACGCCATCGAACAGGCCCCGGGTCATCTGTATTTTTTCAGCCGTCTGATGCCGGGCCTTCTGGTCCTGATCACCTTCGGCCAGGCTGAACACGCACTTGTTTCCGAACCAGTCCAGGAAGTGGTACGTGGCCAGTGAGTTCATGTGCTTGTACGGGGAGATCACCAGCAGCTTACCGATGCCTGTCAGGTCCAGATGGGTCGATGCATGCTCGGAAACCGGGTTGCCGAAGTACACCTGCAGGTTCTCCATGCGGGCCTGACGGACGTTTTCCCAGTTGGTGTCCGCCAGGGTCACGGGCACCTCATACTTTTTCAGGGCCATGCCAATCATACGGGCCACCGGATTGGCGCCCAGGATCAGGAAGCCGTATTCCGCTGGTTCCGCGACCTTCAATAGGCGGGCAACCGGCCGTGCGGTGAGGCTCTGCAGAGTAACGGTGGCGATAATCAGCATAAACACCAGGGGTACCAGGGCGCCGGCACTCTCATAACCCAACTTCTGCAGCTGGAAAGCGAACAGCGCTGACACCGCGGCCGCGACGATGCCCCGGGGGGCGATCCAGCTCAGAAATAGCTTTTCCCGCAAGTTCAGGTTGGTGCCGATGGCCGACAGGAAAATACTCAGGGGGCGGGCTACCAGCATCAGCAGGGCCAGCACAGCCACCAGGCCCCAACCCAATTCGGCAATCGCCGCAAACTCAACCCGCGCCGCCAGAATAATGAACAGGGCCGAAATCAGGAGAACACTCAGGGATTCCTTGAACTCCAGAATGCTCTCGATAGGCACCTGCTTCATGTTGGCCATCCAGATGCCCATCACCGTCACCGTCAACAGGCCCGACTCATGGGCCAGTTCGTTCGAGATGGCGTACACGCCGAGCATGAAGGTGAGGGTGCCGGCGTTATGCAGGTACTGGGGAATCCAGTGTTTGCGCAACACGATGCCATTGAGATAACCGGCTCCAGCGCCCATCAGGAAACCCACGGCCAGGGTCTTGCCGAATATGTACAGCGAGTGGCCAAACACGTTGCCCTGGCCCCAGGAGACAATCCCCTCGAACACCAGGACCGCCAGCAGTGCCCCGACCGGGTCAATGATGATGCCTTCCCAGCGAAGTATGTTGGCCAGTTTGGAGTCCGGTCGTACGGACCGCAGCAGCGGTGCAATCACGGTCGGGCCGGTGACAATCGAGATGGCGCCAAACAGCAGGGCGACCGCCCAGGAGACATCCAGCAGCCACCGGGCGGCAAGGGTGCCGATGATGCAGGTGACAATGGAGCCTACCGGAATGAGGTTGCGGACCATCTTGCCGTGGCCGCGGATTTCCTCGTAGCGCAGGGTCAGGCTGCCTTCGAACAGGATGATGGCAACGGCGAGGGAAATGACCGGGAACAGCAGGTCCCCGAAAACCACTTCCGGGGACAGGAAGCCGAGAACAGGCCCGGCGGCAATGCCGCCAGCCAGCAGGAACAGGATGGCGGGCATACGCACGCGCCAGGCAAGCCACTGGCAGAACAATGATAAAACGCCAATGCTGGCAAGAAGCAGGACAGTGCTGACTGGCATAATGGTTTCAGTTCCGTTGATCTATTGGTTGGCGCGCCGGGCAATCCGGTTCAGGAGTCGGGAAGCCGCAAATAAACCGAAGCTGGCGGTCACCGGGCTGGCGGCGCCAAAGCCGGAGGCGCAATCCAGGCGCACCGGACCGTCGGTGGCCGGTTTCTGCAGGCACACTTCCCCGTCTCCGGCAGGATACGTCAGCTGCTCGAGGGAGTATACGGCCTCAATGCCAAAGCGCCGCTTTGGATTCCGGGAAAAGCCATATTCCCGCCGCAGAAGGTTTCGAACCTTGGCCAGCAGTGGGTCCTGGGTTGTTTTGCTGAGGTCTGCCACCTGGATCTGAGTGGGGTCGATCTGTCCGCCTGCGCCGCCGGCACAGACCAGAGGAATTTTCCGGCGCTGGCAGTGGGCAATCAGGGCGGCCTTGGCTTTGACGCTGTCGATGGCGTCGATCACCCCGGTCATGTCTTCGGTGATCAGCTCGCTGACGTTCTTCGTGGTCAGGAAGCCGAAATGCACCCGAATGTCGGCTTCCGGGTTGATCGCCCGCAACCGGTCTGCCATGGCGTCGGTTTTGGTACGGCCGTACTGGCCTTCCAGGGCGTGGAGCTGGCGGTTGGTGTTGGACACACAGACATCGTCCATGTCGATCAGGGTGATGGTACCAACGCCACTTCGGGCCAGGGCTTCAGCGGCCCAGGACCCGACCCCGCCAAGACCGACCACAGCAATATTGGCGTGACGAAAGGCTTCCAGGGCCCGGCGCCCGTAGAGTCGTTCGATGCCACCAAAGCGGAAAGCGTAATCGTCGGCGTTCATGGTGTCCCCGTGCAGGTCCGGTCGCAGACCGGACAGAATCAAAGATCGCAATTGTAACCCAGTGACCGCACAGACAAAAAAGGACCATAAAAAAAGCCACGCAGGGCGTGGCTTTCAAAGTGCCCAGTCCGACGGGGAGCTGGGCGGGACTAGTTCAGAGACACTAATCAACGTGATCATTATCAATGGCCAGTGCATTCACCTGAAGGTCACAAGCTGTCATTGATCGGTCATTTCCGGCCAGGCCTTGGGAGCACTGGCCGGATAGCGGATCACGCGGCCCAGTGGTCGTCCGAGAACGCCATCAGGCTGTCCTTGCCACTCTGAATGTCACCCAGCAGCCAGTCGACTTCCGGAAGCAGCTTTTCAAAGTAGAAGCGGGCAGAGACAACCTTGCTCTCGAGCAGGGGCTTGTTACCTTCGCCGGCGGCAAGCTGTTCGTTGGCAACGTTTGCCATCCTGGACCAGAGGTAACCGATGACCGTCAGCGCCATCAGGCGCAGATACGGTGTCGCGGCGGCGCCCGCCTGCTCCGGATCTTTCGGTGCGTTGCTGGCCAGCCACATGGTGGCTGTCTCAAGCGCCTTCATGGCGTTTTTCAGCTCTTCACGGTGCGGCGCTTCCGGATTGTCCTTCAGATATCCGCTCAGGGTGCCAAAGAGGGTGCGCACCAACTGACCGCCTTTCAGACTCAGCTTGCGGCCCACGAGGTCCATGGCCTGAATGCCGTTGGTGCCCTCGTAGATCCTGGCGATCCGGCCGTCACGAACCAGCTGCTCCAGCGGCCAGTCGGTGGTGAAGCCCGAGCCACCCAGTACCTGCAGCCCGGTGTTGGCGTTGTTGAAGCCTTCGTCTGTCAGGAACGACTTCACCACCGGGGTAAGCAGTTGAACCAGATCGTCCGCGGATTCCCGAACGGTCTCGTCTGGATGGGCGACAGAGAGATCCAGTTGGTGGCCAGCAAACAGGGCCAGAGCACGCATGCCCTCGTTCAGAACTTTCTGGCGCATCAGCATTCGGCGTACATCCGGATGCACGATGATCGGGTCTGCGGGACCATCGGGGTTCTTCGGGCCGCTCAGTGAACGGCTCTGCAGGCGCTCACGGGCAAAGCCGAGGCTTTCCTGGTAGGCCATTTCGGCCAGGCCCAGGCCCTGCATACCAACCATCAGGCGCGCCTCGTTCATCATGGTGAACATGGCACGCATACCATCGTTCGGCTCGCCGACAAGCCAGCCTTTGGCGCCCTCGAAGTTCATGACGCAGGTTGCAGAACCCTTGATGCCCATTTTGTGCTCAAGGCCGCCACAGAAGGCCGGGTTTCGCTCCCCGGATTCCGGCAGGAACTTGGGTACCACAAACAGGGAAATGCCCTTGGTGGTATCCGGCGCGCCGGGCAGCTTGGCCAGAACCAGATGCACGATGTTGTCCACCAGGTCGTGTTCGCCCCCGGTAATCCAGATCTTGGTACCTTCGATGGCGTAGCTGCCGTCATCGTTCGGGTTGGCGCGGGTGCGAATCAGGCCAAGATCTGTGCCGCACTGGGGTTCGGTCAGGCACATGGTGCCGGTCCACTCGCCGGAGATCAGTTTTTCCAGATAGATGTTTTTCAGTTCGTCCGACCCGTGTGCGTGCAGGGCACTGATGGCGCCATGGGTCAGGCCCGGATACATGCCCAGGGAGAGGTTGGTGGAGCAGACCATTTCGTCCACCACGAACTTCAGGGTGCGGGGCAGGCCCTGGCCGCCGTATTCAAGCGGTGCGTCCAGCGCTGTCCAGCCGCCCTCAACGAACTTCTTGTAGGCATCCTTGAATCCTTCGGGCGTTTTCACCGAGCGGGTCTCGGGATCGTAGGTACAGCCTTCCCGGTCGCCGACCTGGTTGGTGGGCTGGATGACTTCTGCGGCGAGCTTGCCAGCCTCGTCAATAACCGCGGAAATCAGATCCGGGGTGGCATCTGCGTATTTTTCCAGCTCATGCAGCCGGTCTGCGCCCAATACATCAAACAACAGAAAGCGAAGGTCATTCGCCGGAGCCTGGTATTGCATGGATACTCTCCTAGGTGCGCCGTTTTAACGGGAGCGCTGCAGCATTCGGCAGCGACCCGAAGATAATTTGAACACTGGTTTCATACGCCCGTTTTAATGCGCTGGTTCACCGTTTTGGCAGTCTGGACGATAGAATTTTCGTATGTCCTCCTGAACCAAGGAGGTATCAAATGAAACAAGTGTTGATAGCCGGGGTTTCCGGCGCAATCGGTGGCGCTTTGGCAAGCCGGTTGCTTGAGCGTGATTCCCAAACCAGGGTGATCGGGTTGTGCCGTGATCCGGAGAATGCGCCGGACGCTTTGCGCAGCCATCAGCGCATCACTTTGCTGCCCTGGGATGCCGAAAGCAGTGCCGCGCCCGGTGCGATTGCCGAGGCACTGGAATCGCTGCTAAACAGGGAGGATGGGATTGATAGCTTTATTTATGCCGCGGGGCTGCTTCACCGGCCGGATATGTTCCCGGAGAAGCGCCTTGAAGACCTCGATCCGCAGAGTATGGCGCGTGCGTTTGCTGTCAACGCAACCGGTTTCGGATTGCTGACCCAGGCGCTATTGCCATGGCTGCGACATCGGGCATTCAAACGGGTGGTGGCTATTTCCGCCAAGGTTGGCTCGATAACCGACAACGGGTTTGGCGGCTGGTATGCCTATCGTAGTTCAAAAGCGGCGCTGAATATGCTCGTTCGCAACCTGTCCATTGAGTTGCCGCGCCGGTGCAAGCCGCTAGCCTGCGTATCCCTGCATCCTGGCACGACCGAATCGGCGTTGAGCGAACCGTTCAGCCAATCTCTCGCCAAGCTTAACGTGCATACTCCAGAGGAGACGGCTACCAACCTTCTGGAGGTGCTCGATGGACTGGGGGAAGACGATAACGGAAAGTTTCTGAGCTGGGATGGTACAGAGCTGCCCTGGTAGTTCGGGCAACCCTGGTGTCGGCTACAAAAAAGGGGCGATTTCCATCGCCCCTTTTTCGTGTCCGTCATTCGGCGGAAGGTTACCGAATAAAGGGATTGAGCATCCGGGTAAAGGTGCCCGTGAGCTTCACCGGAGCACTCAACACGGAGAGTGTTATACAGTCCTCGCAACCAACCGCTACGGGCTTGTGTTCGTCCTCATCGTTCAGGACCACGAAATCCCACTGGTTAAACACCCCTTTCTGGTCTGCAAACGCACCCTGAAGGACGATGGTCGTTTCCTCGCCGCGATGCGTGTGGGCAGGCGCTTTGCCGCCGGCAGCGAGTTTCTGGAGTACAACCTGTTCTTTCTGACCGGGGAACCGGTCGGTGATGTCCAGGACGCTCACATCACCCAGCTGGCGCTTCCACGGCAAGCTGTTGAGATCTTCACCCAGTAGCTTCTGCAGGGCGCTGACCCTCGGGGCAGCCGCTGCTGCCGGCTCAGCTGCCGGCTCGCTGTCGATCTTTGAAAGAATGCTGTCGAACATGCTTTCAGAGACAGTCACCTTTGGCTGCTGCTCCATCATCACAGCCCCAAGGCTATCAAGCGTGTCCACACGGCTGCGGCAGTGGGAACACTTGTCCAGGTGGAGCTTGATGCACAGGGCATGGGGCTCGCTCAGGTTACCTGCGCTGTACTCCATCAGGCTCAGGCTGTCGGGATGGTGCCGTGTCATACGTTCTGGTCCTGCAAAATCACTTTCAGTTTATTCAATGCCAGGCGAACCCGGCTTTTCACGGTGCCAAGAGGAATGTCCAACTCGTCCGCAACCATCTGGTGCGACTTGTTTTCCATGTACACTTTGGCAATGACCGTAATCTGTTCTTCCGGCAGATGACTCAGGGATTCCCTGATTCGCCGTTCGGACATGAGACGGTGCAAAGAAGTGACCGGCTCGTTTTCGTTCTCACCCGGAATCTGCCAAAGGTCTTCTGTCTCGACCGGCATTTCAGCACTGGTACGCTGCATCTTTCTGAGCATGTCGATGCGCTGGTTACGGGCGATGGTAAATATCCACGTTGAAGCGGCAGCCTTGCGCCAGTCATAGAGACAGGATCGTCTCCAGATGGATACAAACACTTCCTGCACGAGCTCTTCCGCATGACTCGCCAGGCCATTGGCCATAGCGTAATACTTGATTTGCGGTCCAAAATGCTCGAACAGCGCGTGGTACGCCTCGCGATCCTGGTGCTTGCCCACTTTCTGCAGCATCTGGCTCCACGGGTCTTTTCGGCCCTCGGAACTGGCTGGCTTCTGATCCAGTGTGGTCACCGGACGCTCCTTGACAGTCGCATGATTTGAGCTTGTTCTGGTCATCATTCTATGCACTCGTCCCGGTTTTGTCAGTCGCAAGATTTACGGAGTGGTTTACGCGTTGGATCTGCCGGTCCGAAAAAAATGCAAAAAAGCTGGCGCCAGAGACGGTTGCCGGTCGTCTCGCCGGTAATTGCCGGAACAGCCCGAGCGGTCTAGTCTGAGCAATAAACCGAGACCGGAAGAAAACCATCCCCATGAATGCACCCGGCATTACCGGAAATTTGCTCGTTATCCGGGCGCACTATGCGGATATCCTCTGCCAGTTGGCGGAGGATCGGGGCCTGCAGCGTGGGCGGTTGCTGTCGGCCGCCGGAATCCGTCCGTCCATGCTTGGGCACCCGGACAATTTCATCACGGTTGATCAGTTCAGCGCCCTGTGTCGGGAAAGCCTGGCGCAAAGCGGTGATCCTGCCCTGGGGCTGGAGTTCGGCAAACGACTGAAGTTTACCACCCACGGTTCCCTCGCCCAGGCTGCCATCAGTTGCGACACCCTGGAGCAGGCGCTCACCGTGTTGATCAAGTATTTCCAGATCCGTTTTGTTTACATGAGGCTGTCTTTTTTCGTGGAGGATCGTGAGGCGGTCATCCAGCTGGATCTGGCCCACGGAATCGAGGAGCTATACCGTTTCAATGTTGACGTGGTGATGGCGTCGTTGATGGATGTAAACCTTTTACTGTTCGGTCAACGACTCCTGGACGGCGGCCGCTGCCTCTTAGACTTTCCGGAGCCCGGAGATGTCTCAGCCTATCGGCAGCTGTTTGGCAGTCAGATCTCGTTTGGCAGCGGTGTGAACCAGTTAAGGTTCAGGCGGGTGTTTCTGGACTCGCCCATGTCCCTGTCGAATCCGGTGACACGCCGGATTGCCGAGGCCCAGTGCGAAGAGGAAATGCGATTTATCGAAGGAGCAACATCGGTAGCCGACAGGGTGATGCGCCTGCTTGAGACGGGACGGAGTCAACGCTTGCCGGCTCTGGAAGACGTGGCCGAGCACCTGCAAATATCCACGAGGACACTACGCAGGCAGCTGGCAGCGGAAGGGGTCCGTTTCCAGCAGTTGCAGGATTCCCTGCGCCACCGCCGAGCGTTGGAGCTGCTGCGGCGCAATGAGCTGACCATCGACGAGATTGCCGACGCCCTCGGCTACAGCGACCCTTCCAACTTTGGCCGGGCCTTCCGAAAATGGGAAGGCCTCTCGCCCAGCGCCTGGCGTCGGACGCACCAGAAACCCTGACTCTGGCTATTCTTCCAGGTAGGTGTAGCCATCAAGACCGGCGGCCAGCTCCGCCAGCAGCGCTGACTGGGTCTCCGGCGCCAGGGTGGAGGCGGCGAACTTGCGTCGGTAGGCCTCCACCAGGGCATCCGGTTCAAAGTTCACATAGCGCAACACCTTGGCTACGGTATCGCCGGTGATGGGGTCGCTGATCTCGTAGCCACCTTCTGCCGTCAAGCGGACATCCACGGAATGAGTGTCGCCGAACAGGTTGTGCATGTCCCCCAGAATTTCCTGATAGGCACCGGTCATGAAAAAACCCATCAGCAGCGGTTCGCCGGTCTTTTCTTCAGGTAGAGGCAGGGTGGTCTCGGTGCCCTGGCCATCCACGTAACGATCGATTCGTCCGTCCGAATCGCAGGTGATGTCCTGGATGACGGCGCGGCGGTTCAGCGGCCGGTCCAGGCCGTTGATCGGCATCACCGGGAAGATCTGGTCGATGCCCCAGACATCCGGCAGTGACTGGAACAGGGAGAAATTCACAAACAGCTTCTCGGCCAGTTTCTCATTGAGCTCGTCGATGATTTCCCGGTGGGCCCGGTTGCTGCTGTCCAACTGATTGCGAAGCAGGCGGCAACAGCGGGTGTACAGCGTCTCCGCATCTGCCCGTTCCTGCAGAGAGAGCACGCCGTGGGCAAACTGCGCATGGACGTCGGCCATGGCATGCAGGACGTCGTGGTAGATCTCGGCCAATGAACGCGGCGTGTTGGTATCCTGCAGGCTGTCGAGATCGCGCCAGAGGTCGTGCAGTGGCGCGGAGGCGTTATCGTCTGGTTGTTCCGGCGTCCGGTTTTCCGGTGCTTCGCGGTCGATCACGTTGGTTACCAGCACCGAATGGTGGGCGGTCAGGGCCCGGCCGGATTCGCTGATCAGGTCCGGGTGGGGAATGCCGTGGCGATCACACTCCGCCTGCAGAACATGCACCACGTTATAGGCGTATTCGTAAACGCTGTAGTTCATGGAGCAGCTGCTGCGGGAGCGGGTGCCCTCGTAGTCCACACCCAGGCCGCCGCCGATATCCACCGTGCCCACCGGAGCGCCCATCTGGCGCAGTTCACTGTAGAAGCGGGCACATTCCCGGAGACCGGTCTGGATGTCACGGATGTTGGCAATCTGGGAGCCAAGATGGAAGTGCAAAAGTTGCAGGGTGTCCAGGGCACCCGCCTCGCGCAGGGTGTCGACGACATCCAGGACCTGGCTGGCAGACAGTCCGAATTTCGACTTTTCACCACCTGTGTTCTGCCAGTTGCCCTTGCCGATGGTGGCCAGACGCGCCCGCACGCCGATCAGGGGCGAAACGCCCAGGCTTTTTGCCTCCTCCAGGATAAGTGGCAGTTCGGATTTTTTCTCCACCACGATGAACACCCGGTGACCCAGGGTCTGGCCGATCAGGGCCAGGCGGATGTACTCCCGGTCTTTGTAGCCGTTGCAGACGATCACCGATCCCGGTTGCTGTGACATCGCCAGCACCGCCATCAATTCCGGCTTGCTGCCTGCTTCGAGGCCTATCTGCCCTTTAGAGGCAGCGGGCTCGGCGGCCAGCAGTTCCTCGACCACGCGGCGTTGCTGGTTGACCTTGATCGGGTAGACCGCTGTGTAACGGCCCTGGTAGGCATGTTCTTCTGCGACCTTGTTGAAGGCATTGCACAGTTTGTTGACGCGGTCGTGGAGGATATCAACGAAGCGCACCAGCACCGGCAACTGAATCCCGGAGTCGGTCAGTGTTCGGGTCAGCTCCGGCAGGTTGATCCGTGCCGGGCTCTGGCCCCGATCCGGACGAATCAGTACCTGTCCCTGGTCGTTGACACCTATGTAGCCATCGCTCCAGTGGGCAATGTTGTAAACCTTGTGGGCCGGGGTGGCGCTGGCTTCGCTCATGCTTGCTATCCTGTCAGGAAACACTGGCCGGCAGGGAATTGTTCGGCAGCCGGCTTCTGGCCGACATTGTATGGATTCCCGCCACGGGCTAAAAGAACCGGGCAGGGAAAATATCTGGCCGGTTGCCGCGATTATCGCTTTAGCTCACGGTAAGGCGTCCCTACAATACGCCCTTTTAACACAGCCCATGGCCCACATCGGGAGGCAAGACATGACAGCACTCAATGACGGCTGGTTTACCGAGGTATTCCAGGATCAGGGGACAGCGTTCTCCCTGCAGGTGAAAAAGAAGCTCCATGAGGAGCAGACGCCGTTCCAGAAACTGGAAATCTACGAGACCGAGACCTTTGGCAACCTGATGGTTCTGGATGGCTGCGTGATGCTGACCACCCGCGATAACTTCCTGTACCACGAGATGATGACGCACCCGGCCCTGTTTACCCACCGCGATCCGAAAAAGGTGGTGATTGTTGGCGGCGGAGACTGTGGCACCCTGAAAGAGGTGCTCAAGCATCCGGGCATCGAGGAAGCCTGGCAGGTAGAAATTGATGAACGGGTAACCCGCGTGTCTGAAGAGTATTTTCCGGAATTGTGCGAGGCCAACAGCGACCCGCGCGCCAATTTCTTCTTTGGCGACGGGATCCAGTGGATGCGGGATATTGAGCCGAACAGCGTTGACCTCATCATTATCGACAGCACCGATCCGGTAGGCCCCGCTGAAGGCCTGTTTGCCCTGGATTTTTATCGGGATGCCATGCTGGCGCTGCGCGAGGGCGGGATTATTGTTCAGCAGAGCGAATCACCGCTGCTCCACACCCATAGCATTATCAAAGGTATTCACGAGGATATGCGCCAGGCGGGGTTTGAGCATGTACAGACCTTGCCATTTCCGCAGCCGGTTTATCCGACGGGCTGGTGGAGTTGCACCATGGCGAGCAAGGAGAATCCGATCAAGTATTTCCGAGAGGAAGATGCCAACAATCGCCCGTTCGTAACCCGCTACTACAATGCCGGTGTTCATCGGGGTGCGCTGGCAATGCCTCAGTTCATGGTCGACGCGCTTGAGGATGAGGTGAGACCGACAGAAGGCTAGGCAAGGTCGGACTTACAAAAAAGGGGCGCCAACTGGCGCCCCTTTTTACTTGCACTGTCAGCGTTTACTGCTTGCCGCTGACAAACTCCGGATAGGCTTCCATACCACACTCGGACAGATCCACACCTTCGTACTCTTCTTCTTCCGAGACCCTGATGCCCATGACGGCTTTCAGGATGCCCCAGACGATCAGACTGGTGACGAATACCCAGATGAAGATGGTGAGCATGCCGACCAGCTGGCCCATGAAGGTAGCGTCTGCGTCGGACAGGAGGACCGCAAAGATACCCCAGATACCGACCACACCGTGAACAGAGATGGCACCGACCGGGTCGTCAATGCGCAGCTTGTCCATGGTTACGATGGAGAAGACAACCAGGGTGCCACCGATGGCACCGATGATGGTGGCCAGCAGGGGAGACGGATCCGCCGGTTCTGCAGTGATCGCAACCAGGCCAGCCAGAGCGCCGTTCAGGGCCATGGTCAGGTCCGCTTTGCCGAACATCAGGCGTGCCACGATCAGGGCGGCAATCAGGCCACCGGCTGCAGCTGCGTTGGTGTTCAGGAACACGTTGGCAACTTCGTTGGCGACACCGATGCCACCCAGCTTCAGGGTGGAGCCGCCGTTAAAGCCGAACCAGCCCATCCAGAGGATGAAGGTACCAAGCGTTGCCAGGGGCAGGTTGGCGCCCGGGAAGGCACGGATTTCGCCTTTGGCGCCGTACTTGCCTTTACGGGCACCGAGGAGAAGAACGCCTGCCAGGGCCGCTGCTGCGCCTGCCATGTGAACGATACCGGAACCGGCGTAGTCGCTGTAGCTCAGCTCGTACATGCCGAATACCGCGTCGCCGTTCCAGGTCCAGGAACCCTGCATCGGGTAGATGAAGCCACACATAACGATGGCGAAAGCCAGGAAGGCCCAGAGCTTCATGCGCTCAGCCACGGCGCCGGAGACGATGGACATGGCGGTTGCAACGAAGACAACCTGGAAGAAGAAGTCAGAAGCGCCGCTGTATTCGCCCATGTCGCCAAAGCCGGCTTCAGTGGAGGCTGCAATAACGCCCGCGATCGCTGCGTCGTCCATCTCGGCAACGGTTGTTACACCGCTCAGGAAGATACCGCCGTCGTACATGATGTCGTAGCCGACAATCAGGTACATGGTACAGGCGACCGCAAACAGGGCCACGTTCTTGGTCAGGATTTCAGTGGTGTTCTTGGCACGCACCAGGCCGGCTTCCAGCATGGCAAAGCCAGCGGCCATCCACATGACCAGGGCACCGCAAATCAGGAAGTAAAAGGTATCCAGCGCATACTGGAGTTCAAAAATGTGATTAAGATTGCTTTCCATATGAAGCCCTCCGCACGAGGCTTTTCAGGTTATAAATTTTTTTGCGTTGGCTGATCGAAAAATCAGAGCTGGTTCAGACCGCTTCTTCGCCGGTTTCGCCAGTCCGGATCCGGATGGCTTGAGCCAGTTCAGTCACGAAGATCTTGCCGTCACCGATCTTGCCGGTGTTGGCCGCCTTGGTGATGGACTCGATAACTTGGTCCAGAAGGTTGTCGCCGATAGCAACTTCCACCTTCACCTTGGGCAGGAAATCCACCACGTATTCCGCGCCACGATAGAGTTCTGTGTGGCCTTTTTGCCGACCGAAGCCTTTGACTTCAGTGACGGTTACGCCTTGAACGCCAATCTCGGATAATGCCTCACGGACATCGTCCAATTTGAAAGGCTTGATGATCGCTGTCACAAGTTTCATTGCTTTCTCCTTGGTAAAGCCGTCTCAACAGTGAGGGCCCGTCGGCCGGTTGTTGAGCTCGGGATGCTGCCACCTCGCACACCAATCGTGCGGATTGCGTACGAGAGCTTTAGCATCGGGTATGCCAACGCAAAAAAATATATTTAAAACAACAGGCTACGATGTCCGCGTACCAGAATGGCGCAAAGTTGTGCACCAAAATGAAGCGGGTAGCCGGCCAGTGAGCCAAATTGGAGCGGGCTGCCTGACCGTTCGACCGCTATTATAGGGCCGACCACCTACAGTATGGCAGGGGCTGCGGTGTGATACACTCCTGCAAACCGGTAACAGGCCCTCTCTTTTAGTCGAAGCCGGATATTTCAGAAATGTGTGAGGTGATGTGTGAAAGGTCCACAGGATATTTTTGCTCAGCTGCAGGGCCAGTTTGGCCAGTTTGTACCGGACATGGCCCGCGCTGCACGGGAAGATTTTGAAACCCAGGCCCGGGCCACCGTGATGTCCGTCCTGTCCCGCCTGGAGTTGGTAACGAGGGAAGAGTTCGACGCCCAGCAGGCGGTCCTGCTGAAGACCCGTGAAAAGGTGGACGCACTCGAGAAGCGGGTAGCCGAACTGGAAAATTCCCTGCCAAAACAGTAAACCACGGACACGCCCGGCAGGACGCCGGGCAAGCAGTTCCGGTCATTACCATGGAAGGTTGTCATGCTTGCTATCGTTCATTCCCGCGCCACCATTGGCGTGTCGGCGCCCGCCGTTACCGTTGAAGTCCATCTCTCAGGCGGCTTGCCTGCGCTCTCGATTGTGGGGCTGCCGGAAACCGGTGTAAGGGAGAGCAAAGAGCGTGTTCGCAGTGCCCTTCTGAACGCCGGGTTCGAGTTCCCCGCCCGGAGAATCACCATTAATCTTGCCCCTGCCGACTTGCCCAAAGAGGGTGGTCGCTTTGATCTGCCTATTGCCCTGGGCATCCTGGCGGCCTCGGGCCAGGTTCCGGCCGAGAGCCTTTCGGACTGCGAATTTCTCGGCGAATTGTCCCTTGATGGTGCATTGAGGCCACTTAAAGGTGTGCTGCCGGCGGTGCTAGCCGCCCGGCAGGCGCAACGAAGCCTGCTGGTTCCCCAGGGCAATGCCGAGGAGGCGGCCCTGGCCAGCCAGGGTGACGTCCTGGCGTCCGGCCACCTGTTGGCCATCTGCGAGCACCTGAGCGGTCGCGCCCGCCTGGTGCCGGTGCCCAGGTCGTCGCTGGAACAGGCGCCGGGCAGCAACCGGGAACTGCCGGACCTGTCGGATGTCCGTGGTCAGCGGGTTCCCCGCCGGGCACTGGAAGTGGCTGCGGCAGGTAGCCACAATCTTTTGTTCTTCGGCCCACCCGGCACCGGCAAGAGTATGCTGGCCAGTCGCCTGCCCGGAATTCTCCCGGGCCTCGATGATGCTGCGGCCATGGAAGTCGCCAGCGTACACTCGGTGGCCGGGCTGCCGGTTCGTTCCGGGGGCTGGCGTCAGCCTCCTTTCCGGGCGCCCCATCATACCGCCTCGGCGGTTGCCCTGGTGGGCGGCGGCAGCAGCCCCAGGCCCGGAGAAATCTCACTGGCTCACCGGGGCGTACTGTTTCTCGACGAGTTGCCAGAGTTTGAACGCCGGGTGCTGGAGGTCCTGCGTGAGCCGATGGAAACCGGCGAAATCTCGATCAGCCGGGCAGCACGGCAGGTGAATTTTCCGGCGCGATTTCAGGTCGTGGCTGCAATGAATCCCTGCCCCTGTGGCTACAGTGGTCATCCCACCATCGAGTGTCAGTGTACGCCGCAACAGGTTACCCGTTACCGGTCGAAAATTTCCGGCCCCCTTCTGGACAGGTTTGATCTGCATGTGGAGGTGCCTGTGCAGGGTGGCGACGTATTGATGCAGTCGGGCGGGGATGGCGAAACCAGCGCCACCGTCCGGGAGCGTGTCCTGATTGCCAGAGCCCGGCAATCAGAGCGGGGTTGCCTGAATGCGGCCTTGTCCGGGCGTGCGTTGCAGGCTGCGTGCCGGCTGGATCGCCAGGGCGAGCAGTTGCTCACCGGTGCCATGGAAAAGCTGGGGCTTTCGGCCCGTGCACTGCACCGCATATTGCGAGTTGCCCGAACGCTTGCCGATCTTGAAGGCAGCGAGGAGCTACGACAGAGCCATCTGGTTGAGGCTCTGGGTTACCGGCAGCTCGACCGACAGCAGGGCCGCAACTCGGTGGTCTCCGCCTGAGCGACAACACTCTGGTAAACTGTTGGCAAATCCCGTTAACCATGACCCGCTGCCTGCGGTTAAGGATTGCAGATGACAGACCATAAAGAACCGCAAGATCCCAAAGAGGCCGCCGATTCGCCGGTCACCACCCGTCGCGGTGTGCGCAGCTTTGTTTTGCGCCAGGGCCGGATGACGGAAGGCCAGAAAAAGGCGTTCGAGCGGAGCTGGCCGAAGTACGGGCTGACCCGTGAGGACGGAATGATTGATCCCAGGGAAGTGTTCGGCCGCGACAACATGCTGAACCTGGAAATCGGTTTTGGTATGGGGCGGTCTCTGGCCGACATGGCTGAGGCCGCTCCCGAACAGGATTTTATCGGGGTTGAAGTTCATCAGCCCGGTGTTGGCGCGTTGCTCAAGGAGATCGAGGACCGTGGCCTGGAAAACGTCCGGATTTACAGTATTGATGCCAACGATGTGATTGACCTCTGCCTTCCGGATGCGTGCCTGGATCGCGTGATGGTGTTCTTCCCCGATCCCTGGCACAAGAAAAAGCATCACAAGCGCCGGCTGATCCAGCACGAGTTTGTCCAGCGGGTTCGTCACAAGTTGAGGGTAGGCGGCATTCTGCACCTGGCGACCGACTGGGAGAATTATGCCGAGCATATGCTCGAGGTGATGAGCGAGTCCGAGGGCTTTGCCAACACCCAGGAGACCGGTGGCTATTCACCGCGCCCTGACGACCGTCCAATTACCAAGTTTGAGAAGCGGGGCGAAACCCTCGGTCACGGTGTCTGGGACCTGTTGTTCTATCGCACCAATTAAGAGGCGTTGATCGGGGGTCAGTGATGCGCGAGCGGGTGGCGCCGTGACGCCCGGATGATGACCAGCCCGGCGATGCCGAGCGTGAGCGCCGTGAATTTGATGAGTGCGCATAGGGTTGCGGACAGGCTCATCTCATCGGTGGGCGGGTTGAAATTGTTCAGCAACAGAATGTTCTCTGCACCGTCGCTCAGACCGGCAGTTGCGAACAGGGCCCGTACCCAACGGGCACCCACCCGCTCGCGAATGCCGGGGCGATCACGGGTAAAGTGCCGGGTAAGATGAATCAGGGCCAGCATGTAGGCAGGAATGAACAGGAAGTCCAGCCACAGCGAAACCTTCGCCCAGGCAACCCCTTCGCTTCCCCAGCTGCGAAAAATGGCGTGGGCCTGATCGGCAGTCCCGGCCAGCTGATAGCTCACGATACCCTGGGGTGCTGATGCCGTCTGCAGAGGCTGGTTGACCATAAGCAGAGCGAACAGCAGCACGGCAGCCACGACCAGGCTGGCTTTCAGGCTTTTGGGAAATGCTGCCACTCCGTGTGCAGGGTCCATTACAGAAAACGCTCCAACAGGCTGTTAAGGTATCTCTGGCCCAGGTCGGTTGCCTGGAGTCGATCGCTTACCAGCAGCTTTTCATTCCGCAGTTGTTCAAGTTTTACTCCAACTGTTGTCAGGGGTAAACCCGTTCGTTCAGAAAAAAGGCTTTCATCCACTCCTTCTTTCAGTCTGAGGGCGTTCATCAGGAATTCCAGCGGCAGATCGTCCACGGCAATCGCATCAGAACCGGCCGTTCGGCTGCCGATCCGGTTCAGGTAAGCGTCCGGCTGCCGGGTCTTCCAGTATCGCCTGATACCCCCGTCCACCAGGCTGATCTTGCCGTGGGCCCCAGCCCCGAGGGCCAGGTAGTCCCCGAACGTCCAGTAGTTCAGATTGTGACGGGAGGCCCTTCCCTGGAGGCTCCAGGCCGAGACTTCGTAATCCTCGTAGCCGTGTTGGTGCAGGTAATCGGAACCCCGGCGATAGATGTCCCAGAGATGATCGTCGTCGGGCAGTTCTGGCGGACGGCTGTAAAACTCGGTATTGGGCTCGAGGGTCAGCTGGTACCAGGAGAGATGCGGTGGTTTGTAGTCCAGGGCAGTCTGGATGTCCTCAAGTGCCTGCCCGGGCGTCTGGCCCGGCAGACCGTGCATCAGATCGATATTGAAGTTATCGAACCCGGCACGGCGAGCGGCGCGTATGGCCCGGTGGGCGGCATCGGCATCGTGAATGCGCCCCAGCGTTTTGAGATGGTCGGGATTGAAACTCTGGACCCCGATGGACAGACGGTTGATGCCCGCTGCCCGGAACGCGTCGAACCGGCCGGCTTCGAGCGTGCCGGGGTTGGCTTCCAGGGTAATTTCGGCATTTGTGGCGAAGGCAAGGCGTGCCCGCAGTTCCCTGAACAGGCGATCGTAGAAGTCGCCGCTCATCAGGGACGGAGTGCCGCCTCCGATGAACACGGTCTCTATTGGTCGATCGGTGGCAAAGGCCAGGTCCTGGTCGAGATCTTCGAGCAGAGCCTGCAGATAGGCGGATTCCGGGATTGTCCCGGTGAAAGCGTGGGAGTTGAAGTCACAGTAGGGGCACTTCCGCACGCACCAGGGTACGTGAATATAGAGGCTCAACGGCGGCCTAACCGCCGCTGGCTGCTGATCGTCCCCGGGGCTGGTATTACTCAACTGTTTCAGGCCTCGGCCTTCAGCTGATCCAGCAGAATCTTCAGGGCGCGTCCGCGGTGGCTGATGCTGCCCTTTTCGGCGCGGGACAGTTCCGCCGCACTGCAGCCATGCTCTGGTGCCAGGAACACCGGGTCATAACCGAAGCCGCCATCGCCCTGAGGGGATCTGAGGATCGAGCCCGGCCAGCGGCCATGGCAGATGATCGGGGTCGGGTCTTCGGCATGGCGCAGGTATACCAGCACACAGTGAAACTGGGCGCCCCGTTGCCCGTCCGGCACGCCCGCCATGGCGTCCAGCAGGGCGTCCACATTGTCCTGATCGGTTGCATCATCGCCGGCAAAGCGGGCAGAGCGCACGCCCGGGCGGCCTTCAAGCGCGTCCACCGCCAGACCACTGTCGTCAGCGAGTGCTGGCAGCCCGGTTTCCCGGGCCGCGTGGCGCGCCTTGAGAATCGCGTTTTCTACAAAGGTGACCGCCGGCTCCTCGGCTTCACCGACGCCCAGTTCGCCCTGGGCAATCGGCGTCATGCCAAGAGGTGCCAGGAGCTCGGTCAACTCGGCGATTTTGCCCCTGTTATTGCTGGCGATGACAAGTCGGTTGGTCATATAGGCTTAATCGCTGAACAGTGTGTGAGCAAACCGTACCGCCAGGTCCTGCTGGTGTCCGGTAGGGCGTGCGGTAATATTGAAAGTCATCAGTTCGCCGGAGGAATACTGATACTCGGCAATAAAGTACACGGAGTCGCCCTCCTGGATGCGGCGGAACGCCAGGAAGCGTACCTGCTGGACATCGTTGGTTACCTTGCCCTCGACCTGGCCGCTCACCGGGGACATTGAGCCATCGTCGTTTTCCTCCATGATGGAGATATTGACGATGCCTATGCCCTTGCTCCGCTGAAGATTATTGGCCTGGGCGACTTCCGGAGCCAGGAAGGTGCTGGGCAGGACACTCCAGAGTACCTTGTAGTCTCCGAAATCCTTCGAGCCGGCCTGTGCCTGCAGGCTGAACAGGCCAATCAGCGTGATTGCCAGCAGCGTACGGAATGTGGAAAAGGTTTTTGCGATCATTGCTAGGTCTCCCGTGTGATTCGGTAAATGGCAATTTCGCCCAACAAGTTCGGCCAGAGACGAGCCAGCCAACTGTTCTGGTGCTGGCCATCAACCACCCGGCGGCTTTTGATCCTGATGCCTTTCTGACGGCACAGTGCCTCAAAATCCTTGAAGGTGCACAACCTTATGTTGGGCGTGTTATACCATTTATACGGCAGTGCCTCGGATTCGGGCATACGACCGCTCAAAGTCAGTCCCCAGCGCAATCGCCAATGAGCAAAGTTGGGGAAGGTCACGATGCCTTCGCTGCCAACCCGCAGCATTTCATCCAGTACCCTGTCAGGACGCCGGACCGCCTGAAGCGCCTGGGTCATCAGAACAATATCGAAACTGCCATCTTCAAAGTTCCCCAGCCCCTGGGTGTCCAGGTTCTGTTCGATAACCGCCACTCCGCGGCCCATGCAGGCGGTGATGTGGTCCGGGTTTATCTCCAGGCCGAAGCCACTGGCACCCCGTTCCCGCTGGAGGAAATCAAGAAGAGTGCCGTCGCCACAGCCCAGGTCCAGAACATGGTGGCCGGGCTGAACCCACTGCTGGATGATTTCGAGATCCGGTCTCATGCGCCGACCTCCCGTGCTACCCGGTCCATATAGGCGTTAAAGATGTCAGTGTACCGCGGGGTCGGAATCAGAAACGCGTCGTGCCCCCAGGGTGCGTCCACCTCGGCGTAGCTGACCTTCCTGCGCGCGCCAATCATGGCATTGACCATTTCTTCCGAGCGGGCCGGCGTGAAGCGCCAGTCGGTGCTGAATGACAACACCAGGTATTCGCAACTGGCCGCTGCCAGTGCTTTCGAGAGGTCGCCGCCAAACTCGTAGGCCGGATCAAAGTAGTCCAGGGCACGGGTCATCAACAGGTAGGTGTTGGCGTCAAACGATTCGGAAAAGCGTTCGCCCTGATAGCGGAGGTAGCTCTCGACCTGGAACTCCGCGTCATAACCAAACTTGTAAGCCTGGTCACGGAGTTCGCGGCCAAATTTCTCGCCCATGGAGGCATCAGACAGATACGTGATATGGCCAACCATCCGCGCCAGCATAAGACCACGCCTGGGAACCGTATCAAAGTCGTAATAGCGCCCGTCGTGAAACTCCCGATCAGAGGTTATTGCCTGGCGTGCCACTTCATTGAAGGCAATATTCTGGGCGGTCAATCGCGGAGTGGACGCAATCACCACCGCATGCCGCAGGCGATCGGGGTAGTCCAGGCTCCACTGCAGGGCCTGCATGCCGCCGAGGGAACCGCCAACAACGGCCGCCCAGCATTGAATGCCGAGCCGATCTGCCAGCAGCGCCTGACTCTTGACCCAGTCGCCCACGGTGATAACCGGAAACTCCGGGCCAAACGGCTTTCCGGTTTCGGGATTGATGCTGTTGGGGCCGGTGCTGCCGTGGCAGCCCCCCAGATTGTTCAGGCTGACAACAAAAAAACGATCGGTATCGATGGGTTTTCCGGGGCCGATACAGCTGTCCCACCAGCCGGGTTTGCGGTCCTCGGCAGAGTGGTAGCCGGCCGCGTGGTGATGGCCACTCAAGGCATGGCAGATAAGAACGGCATTGCTGGCGTCGGCATTCAGGGTGCCGTAGGTTTCCACCACCAGGTCGTAGTTTTCCAGGGACTGGCCGCAGGCCAGATCGATGGGAGCGTCGAAATGATAGGTCTGCGGGGAGACAATCCCGACAGAATCCGCAGGCAGGGTATCAGGCATCGGCGCGAATGGTTCCTGGTTCGATCCGTAAGTGTCTGGAAAAGCAATGACAAAGCCATCGCCAGCCCAGCAGTTTAAAGCCGGGGCATGATGGCTGCAACCGCCTGAATGGTCGCGCTTGCGGGACACTACACAGCGCCGGAGATGTTCACCACTTTTTGCTGGATCAGGGTGGGGGCCGGTTTGCGGATCTGGCGCTGCATCGCGTCGGCCAGTTCCAGTTGCCTGCGCAGGTCGGCAATGGTGTTGGTCAGGCGCAGGCGCTCGGTGCGGCTGTCCTTGTCGTTGCGGACCATATCGCGAAGGCGCCGGATCTGGTGCTCCAGAAGCTGCTTCTGCTCCATGGAATACTGCATGATCGGTAGCAGGGCTTCCGATGGCCAGCGCTCAACGTCCTGGCGTACACGGGCATGCAGTGTGCGGGCTTCGCCCACCATGACATTGAAAAAACGGCGAACCAGGACCGACTGCTCGGTGAGCAGGTTCTTCGGACTGATGCGGAAGCGTCTCGCTTTTTTGCGCAACTCGCGGATGGCAATAACATGGCGCCCGGCCCGCAGCGGGATGGGCTCAAGGTGACGGGCCCGGTTGTCTTCGTTATAGCGACGGTAAATCGCGCCCACCATTTTTTCGGCCAGGTGCCCTTCGCTCAGAAGGTTGGTCAAGTCGCTTTCGAGCAGTTCGAAAAACTGATCCATCGCGCGGTTCATCCCGGCAGTGGTCCAGCTCTTCGACATACTGGTACGGACATGTTCCGCATGGGCTTCGAAGCGGTCTTCGCTCACCAGCTTCTTCAGCAGGTCGCCCTGGGAGTCCATGAGGCGACGGCTGGAGCGCAGGGTGATCAGCTTCTTGTAGTAAAAGTCGTAGTCTTTCTGGGCGCGTTCTGCGAGGCGGCCCAGCGCTGCCTTGTCCATGGTAACGCCCGCGCACGCCTGGAGTTCTTCCTCCAGGGATTCGAGGCGGTACTGCATGGCTGCCTGGCTGTTCTGGAGCATGCCTAGCAGGTCGTTGATCAGACTCTGGGTGATCAGCTGTTCCTTGTGCATGAGAATGCGCTGGATAATCAGCTGCTCAAGCTGATTGATATTGGAACGGTCAAACAGGTCGTTGTCTTTCTTTACCCTTGCGACCAGCCCCTGCTTGGCAGAAACCGGGATAACATCGTGCTGGCGCATGCCCAGGTGGTCGGCCGTATAACCGCGCACCCGCTCAATCGCCTCGTTGGTGTGGCGCTCGCCCTGGAGGTCATCCCAGAGCACGTCGATCTTGTTCAGCACGGCAAAGCGGCCGGCGCGATGATCGGCGTGCTGGGTGTCGATGTGCTCTTTCCAGATGGTCATGTCGCTGGCAGTCACACCGGTGTCGGCACTCAGCACAAAGATCACCGCATGGGCGCGGGGCAGCATGCTGATCGTCAGCTCCGGCTCGGAGCCAAGAGCATTCAGGCCCGGCGTATCGAGGATCCGCAGGCCGCGCTCGAACAGGGGGTGGCGGATGCTGATCTGTGCGTTCCGCCAGGCAGGTACAAGTACATTGCCCGGGTTGTTGCGATCATTCTCGAGCATGCCTTCGTCGAAGCCGAGTGCGCGAGCCTCCTCAGGTGGCACACTCTTGACGCGGGCAACCTCGGCAAGCACCTCCCGCATGATCTCAGGGTCGCGCTCATCCAGCTCATGTTTGACCCAGCGTTCCGGCTGCTTGCGCAACTGCTGCAGGGACAGTTCGCCGTTTCGGGTCTCGATGGGAAGCAGGAGCAGGTAGTTTTCATTGGCGCTGCGATCGAAGAACAGCTCCGTGGGGCACATGGTCGTGCGCCCCGCCTGAGACGGGAGCATGCGCTGGCCATACTCGGAGAAGAACAGGGCGTTGATCAGTTCGGTTTTACCGCGGGAGTATTCGCCGACAAACGCAATGGTCAGTTCATCCTCAATCAGCAGCTCCAGCCCGTGGCGTATGCGGGTGCTGACATCGTCGGAGAACAGATTGTTATCCTGCAGCCACAGCCGGTACCTGCCGATCTGGCGGATCAGCTCTTTTTTCCAGTTGTGATAAGCCTCTACCTGCTGCGACAGAGTTCCCTGTTGGTTCATCGGATTTTCCTTCTGCGCGACTTCCTGGTATCCCGCTCAGAACGGGGTGCTCACGGGTGACGGATTAATTACCGTTAATACTATCCTGTTATTTCCAAGTTTGTGGCTGGGCCGGAGTGGAAGAAATGGCCAAACTTGCCGGAAATTCACTAAAAAAGCTGCAAAATCAGTTACATGACTTTGCAGCTCGGGAATGATGGATTTCGTGGCTAAGTGTTACAAAGTGTATATTTGAGACGGCGTTTACATACCGAGCCCGATGGAGCCGAGGCCTGCGGCCATTTTCATGTGTTCAATCACCACTGAGATCACGTTCAGAATCAGGAAAACGATGATGGGTGACAGGTCCAGGCCGCCCATGGAGGGCATGATATTGCGCACCGGGCGCATGACCGGCTCGGTGATCTGGGCGACCAGCTGGATGGCCGGATGGCCGCTGCCCGGCGCGATCCAACTGACGACGACCACTGCAATTACCGACCAGAAATAGATCTTCACGATCAGGTCCAGTACGTTCAGTACCGCCCACACCAGCAGCGTAATCGGATTTATGGCCGGAATGCCGCCGTTCAGCGCCACCAGGATCAGGAAGAAGGTGATGCCCTGAATGATGACTGCAAGAACCAGCGAAGCTCCATCGAAACCGCCCAGGCCAGGAATAACCCGCTGTAGCGGGCGTAGCGGTGGATTGGTGGCCTTGACCACGAATTGAGTGATGGGATTGTAGAAGTCGGCCCTGGCCAGTTGAAGCAGGAACCGAAGCAGCACAATGGTCAGGTAAAAGGTGGATGCGATGAGCAGGATGGTAATCAGAATATCTGCCAGCATGAAGCCGTGTCTCCGTTATCGGTTACTGTTTGCCTGCCAGTTCTTTGGCCATTTCTTCCGAACGCTTGAAGGCGGCCTTGTACGCTTTGGCTACCAGATCGCGCATACCACCTTCCTCGAACGTGTTGATGGCCTGTTCGGTGGTTCCGCCAGGAGACATCACATTACGCTTGAGCTGGCCGGGATCGTGCTCGCTTCGACCGGCCATTTCCGCGGCTCCCGCCATGGTCTGGATAGCCAGTTCCCTCGCGGTTCCGGCGGCGATGCCAGCCTCGGTGGCCGCTTCCTCAAGCGCCTCAAGCATCAGGAAGAAATAGGCGGGGCCGCTGCCGGAGAGGGCGGTAACCGCGTGCAGCAGGTTTTCGTCCTCAACCCAGAGCGCTGACCCGATGCTTTCGAACACCGATTCCACCATCTTCTTCTGTTTGTCTTTCACTTCTTTGTTGGCAAACAGGCCTGCAGCCCCTTTGCCGACCAGGGACGGTGTGTTGGGCATTACCCGAACCATCGGCAGGCCGCCACCAAGCCAACCATCGAGGGTATCCGCTGTCAGGCCGGCGGCGATGGATACCATCAGTGGGCGAGTGTTCTGGACCACTGGTGCAATGTCGCGACAGACATCGGCCATGACCTGGGGTTTCACCGCCAGAACTACCATGTCAGCCTGCTGGGCGCAGTACCGGTTGTCTGTGGTGACGCTTACGCCAAAGCGCTTGCGGATTGTCTGCAGGTGCGCGTCATCCGGCGCGCTGACCCAGATATTGCCGGCCTTATAGCCGTTATCCAGCATACCGCCAATGATGGCGCTGGCCATGTTGCCGGCGCCAATAAAAGAAATGGTTGGTGATGTGCTCAAGGTTAACTCCCCGGTTGATCGGTTAAACGTCCGGCCCTGATCATAGCAGGAACCGGCCGGTTCAGCTCTTTACTGGGCGTTTGCCGAATAGGGCAGTGCCGACCCGTACCCAGGTGGCGCCTTCCGCAATCGCGACTTCCAGGTCGCCGGACATGCCTATCGACAGTGTGTCGAGTGGGCCGGCGTCGGGATGGTCTGACCGCAGCTGTTTCAGAGTATTGGCAAGTTTCCGGAAACTGGCTCTTAACCCTGCTTCGGGCTGATCCGGATCCGGAATGGCCATCAGCCCTCTCAGGCTGAGGTTTGGCAATTCGCCGATTTCGGCCACCAGATCCGGCAGCTCATCCAGAGTGCAGCCGGATTTGCTCTCTTCCTCATTAATATTGACCTGAAGACAGATATTCAATGGCGGCAGCGCAGGATCGCGCTGTTCGCTCAGGCGACGGGCAATCTTGAGGCGGTCCACGCTGTGCACCCAGGCGAAGGCAGAGGCCATCTGCCGGGTCTTGTTGGACTGGATCGGGCCGATGAAATGCCATTCCAGTCCGTCAAGACCAGACAGCGCCTCGATCTTTTTCAGCGCTTCCTGGAGGTAGTTCTCACCAAAGGCCCGCTGCCCGGCAGCGAAGGCTTCCCGCAGGTCTTCCGGTGGTCGGGTTTTGCTGACGGCGAGCAAATGCACAGACCCGGGCGCACGGCCTGCCTGCAATGTTGCTTTTTGTATGCGTCGGGTTACGCTCCCGATGTTGTCTGCTATGCTGCTCATAGTGTGAGAATGCCACGCTCGGTCTGTCACTTGTACGGTGACACGTTACCCGCAGGTCACTGAAATGCCAAGTGAACCGCGCCGGGGCCCCGCCGGGCGGAAGCTACCGGGATAAAAGAAAAAGCCTTCCGAGGATTCCTATGGATATTACTGAACTGCTTGCCTTTTCGGCGAAACAGGGTGCGTCTGACTTGCACCTCTCTGCCGGTTTGCCCCCGATGATTCGTGTTGATGGTGATGTACGCCGCATCAACCTGCCGCCCATGGAGCACAAAGAAGTCCACGGGCTCATCTACGACATCATGAATGACAAGCAGCGTAAGGACTACGAGGAATTCCTGGAAACCGACTTCTCCTTCGAAGTTCCGGGCGTCGCCCGTTTCCGTGTTAACGCTTTTAACCAGAACCGTGGCGCAGGCGCCGTGTTCCGGACCATCCCTTCCAAAGTACTGACCATGGAAGATCTGGGTATGGGGCAGGTGTTCAAGGACGTGTCTTCAGTGCCCCGGGGGCTGGTTCTGGTGACCGGCCCGACCGGCTCGGGTAAGTCCACCACGCTGGCGGCGATGATCGATTACATCAACGACACCCGCTACGAACACGTTCTTACCATTGAAGACCCCATTGAATTTGTACACGACTCCAAGAAATGTCTGGTCAACCAGCGTGAAGTTCACCGCGATACCCTGGGCTTCAACGAAGCACTGCGTTCAGCACTGCGGGAAGACCCCGACATCATTCTGGTGGGTGAGCTTCGGGATCTGGAAACCATCCGCCTCGCGCTGACGGCGGCCGAAACGGGCCACCTTGTGTTCGGCACACTTCACACCACCTCTGCCGCCAAGACCATTGACCGTGTGGTCGACGTGTTCCCGGCGGAGGAAAAGTCCATGGTGCGGTCGATGCTGTCAGAATCCCTGCAGGCAGTTATATCCCAGACCCTGATGAAGAAAATGGGCGGCGGCCGGATTGCGGCGCACGAGATCATGATCGGTACGTCTGCGATCCGGAACCTGATCCGGGAAGACAAGATCGCGCAGATGTATTCGTCGATCCAGACCGGCGGTTCACTGGGCATGCAGACGTTGGACCAGTGCCTGGAGCGGCTGCTGCAGAAAGGGCTTATTTCCCGAGAAGCAGCGCGGGCCAAGGCCAAGATGCCTGACAACTTTTAACTTTGGGCTCTTTGCGTCGAGCTTGGGGGAAGGAGCGAGGCGGGCGGCCTTCCCGGGACACGCTGTAAATACGTCCCTGTACGCTTGACTGCAGCATCCATGCTGCAGACAGTCCCGGGAAGGCCGCCCGCCCCGCTCCTCGAACAATGTTCGGGGAGTCAGCGTGGTGAAGACAAAAAGGTATAGGTAGACAAATGGAATTCGAAAAACTGTTACGGCTGATGGTGGAGAAGGGCGGTTCGGACCTGTTTATTACAGCGGGTGTGCCGCCGAGTATGAAGGTGAACGGGAAGGTTCTACCGGTCACCAAGAACGCGTTGACGCCGGAGCAGACCAGGGAGTTCGTTTACGGCGCCATGAACGACAAGCAGCGCGCCGAATTCGAGGAAACCCATGAGTGTAACTTCGCTATCAGTGCCCGTGGCATTGGCCGTTTCCGTGTTTCTGCCTTTTTCCAGCGCAACCTGTGCGGGATGGTGCTGCGTCGGATCGAGGTAAAGATCCCGCAAATCGATGATCTGTCGTTGCCGGAGGTAATCAAGGAACTGGCCATGACCAAGCGTGGCCTGATCATGTTCGTGGGCGCTACCGGTACCGGCAAGTCTACGTCCCTTGCGGCCATGCTCGGGCATCGTAACCGCAACAGCCGTGGCCACATCATTTCCATCGAAGACCCGATCGAATTCGTGCACCAGCATCAGGGTTGTATCGTCACCCAGCGCGAGGTGGGTATTGACACCGAGAGCTTTGAAGTGGCCCTGAAGAACACCCTGCGCCAGGCACCAGACGTTATTCTGATCGGTGAGGTTCGTACCCGGCAGACCATGGAATATTCCGTGCAATTCGCCGAGACCGGTCACCTGTGTCTGGCGACCCTGCACGCCAACAACGCCAACCAGGCGCTGGACCGGATCATCCAGTTCTTCCCGCCGGAACAGCACAACCAGATCTGGATGGACCTGTCCCTGAACCTCAAGGCGATCGTGGCTCAGCAGCTGGTGCCAACGCCGGACGGCAAGGGCCGTAAGGCGGTTATCGAGGTGCTGATCAATACCCCGCTGGTATCGGACCTCATCCGGAAGGGCGAGGTGCATCGGCTGAAAGAGCTGATGTCCAAATCCAACGAATCCGGCATGCAGACCTTTGACCAGGCGCTTTATCAGCTCTATGCAGAAGGGTCGATTACTTATGAGGACGCCCTGGCTCATGCTGATTCTGCTAACGACCTGCGCCTGATGATCAAACTGGGTGCCGACGCCCAGGGAGCCGACAAGCTCTCGTCTTCCGTCGACAAGCTTTCCATTCAGGATGACTGAATACCGGCTGAGCATAAGACGTTGGTCGTAGAAAGTTAGGGCCCCGAACCGTTAGGGATGGCATTTGAGGCCAGTAAGGGGTGGTGCGTATACTCCGCGCGATTCAATAAGGAGATACCATGCACCACCGTTCCTCAACGCTTGCACGAGCTGTACGTCTTACCACCCTCGCGGCGCTCGCCGCACCTGCCTCTACCCTGGCAGGCGGCTTCTCCCTCAATGAGCAGAGCGCCAGTGCGATGGGCACCGCTAACGCCGGTGCCGCCGCCAACCCCGAAAATGCGACCACCGTTCTTTTTAACCCCGCCGGTATGAGCCAGTTGTCGGGCACAAATATTTCGTTTGGTGCTGCGGTTCTGGATATTGATGCTGAGGCCAAGGAAAGTAGTATCCGGACCTCCAGAAACAATCCCTCGGTGCCTGTAAGCCCGGCCAGTAGCGGAGGGGATATTGCAGACCCTGCGGTGCTGCCGAATTTTTATCTAAGTCATGAAATCAACGAGTCGATAGATGTAGGTTTTGGAATCCATGCGCCCTATGGTTTGGCGGCGGATTACGATAACGACTTTGCAGGGCGTTTTTTCGCTGACAAGACAGAGCTCACGGCGATCGCATTCACGCCCTCGGTTTCTCTTAACAATGGCCAGGGCCTGTCAATGGGTGTTGGTTTGAATGTCCTATACGCGGAAGGACGCTTGAGCCGCTACCAGGACATCAGTGCTCAAGTAGGGACAGCGGCGCTTGCACTTGAGGAGCCTTATGCGGATGCAGAGGGTGACGATGTTGGCATGACGTTCCGTGTTGGCTTTCTTTATGAGCTGACCAGCGCTACTCAGATTGGCCTCACGCTTCAGACGGGTACGGAACTCGAGCTGGAGGGTGACCTGGAAATCTCTGGCATAACCAATCCGTCCAACCCGATGGGGCCGACGCTGTCCGCCTCAGAGAGTATCAAGGTGCCTCTTGCGATTCCTGAGAGCGCGACCCTGGGGCTTCGTCACAGCCTTACCGATAACGTTACTCTTCTGGCTGGAGCAACTTACGCTCGTTGGAGCCGATTCGAGGAGCTTGATATCGTCAGCACCGAAGCTGGTGGTGCCGTTAGTGGTGCGCCGCAAGAAGGCGCTGTGATTTCTCATGTTACCGAACAATGGGAAAACAGCTGGCAGATCAACGCTGGTGCTATCTGGCAGGCTTCGCCTGAATGGGCGTTTAAAGCCGGATATGCCTGGGATGAGTCGCCCGTGAATCAGTATGTTACCGCCCGAATTCCCTCCAGTGATCGTCACTGGCTGACTCTCGGTGCCCAATGGGCTGACGCCCAAAGTGGCTGGACGGTCGACGTAGCGGTTGGAACGCTCTTGTTCACGGACGATCCACGAGTCAACGATCGGAATTACCAGCATGAAAACCCGAGCGAGATCGCGCAACTGGCGCCTGGTGTCGAGGATCCAAGCCTTTACGCTGCTGAGTACGATCTGAGCGCCTGGAGCGCTGCGTTCGAAGTAAGCAAGTCCTTCTAAAATCCGGAGAATCTGGCCGGCTGAAGGCCGGTCAGCCAACCACCTGGCCACGGTAGATGACTTTTTTCTTCCGTGGCGGGTCGATCTGTCCCTCCTCGTCCTGTTCCGCTGATGCGGGCGGAGCATCGGCAATGACCTGGCCTCTGTAGTTACGCTTGAGGGCGTCATCTTCTTCCTCGGGCTCAATATTGAGCTGCGGAACCCGTTCTTTGAGGGTCTCCCAAACACGAGTCAGCTGACTGGAGCGGGTTTTCCGCGCGTAATCGGCCAGTTGTTGTTCCAGATGCTCTTCCGTGAGGTGCAGTTTGACGCCGAATTCCGTGTGAATCAGGCGGCGGCACTGGTGAACCAGTTTCAGCACGCTGGGGTCCAGCAGCCAGCTACGTTCAGATGCCAGAGAAGTCATGGTATGAGCCTCGGAGATGGGTGTCACAACATGGCGCAGCCCGGAGTGTCTGATGGGGCGGCGCCGACTCTGGAATCGTAGCGAATATCGTGCCGTAAAGGCGATAGAATCGGCCGGCCTTGGCACCTCCGCGGCCTGGCGGCAAGCCGCGAAAGCTGAGGGCAGGTTCAGTGCTTGCAAGTATGAGCGTTTTCGGTGCGTGCAAGGGCGTCCATGCCCTGTTTTGGGGAGTGTCAGTGTGCTTCGTCCCAGTTGTCGCCGACGCCGGCTTCCACCAGCAAGGGAACGTCCAGCTCGGCCGCTGCCGACATGCGCTTCTCAAGTCCTGATCGGATCTTGTCGAGTGCCGATTCTTTGACCTCAAGAATCAGTTCATCGTGCACCTGCATGGTCATGCGGGCTTCATCGGCGTGCTCTTTGAGCAGCCAGTTCTCCACATCCACCATGGCCCGCTTGATGATATCCGCGGCAGTACCCTGCATCGGGGCGTTGATAGCGGTTCGCTCCGCAGCCTGTTGCAGCTGTTTGTTGCGGGCGTTTATCTCTGGCAGGTACAGGCGGCGGCCGAAGAGCGTCTCCACGAAACCGTCGTCATGGGCCTGTTTGCGGATGTTGTCCATGTATTTAAGAACGCCGGGATAGCGTTCGAAATAACGGTCGATGTATTCCTGGGCGAGTTTGCGCTCAACGTCCAGTTGCCGGGAAAGGCCAAAGGCGGACATGCCGTAGATCAGGCCGAAGTTGATGGCCTTGGCGCTCCGACGCTGGTCTGAGGACACATCGTCAAGGCTGACCCCGAATACTTCCGATGCCGTTGCCTTGTGAATGTCTTCGCCCTTCTCAAACGCTTTGAGCAGTCCTTTGTCTCCCGAGAGATGGGCCATGATCCGAAGCTCGATCTGAGAGTAGTCGGCAGCGACGAGCTTGTATCCCTCGGGCGCAAGAAAGGCCTGCCGTATACGGCGTCCCTGTTCGCTCCTGATGGGGATATTCTGCAGGTTGGGTTCCGACGAGGACAGTCGACCGGTAGCAGTGACAGCCTGATGGTAGGACGTGTGTACCCGGCCGGTACGATGGTGAATCAGCTCCGGCAGCGTGTCGGTGTAGGTCGACTTCAGCTTGCTCAGGCTTCGGTGCTCAAGAATCAGACGCGGCAGTTCGTGTTCGTGGGCGAGTTCCTGAAGCACCGGCTCCGCTGTTGACGGCGCGCCCTTTGGGGTTTTCTTGATGACCGGCAGCCCCATCTTGTCGTAGAAGATCGCCTGCAGCTGCTTGGTAGAGCCCAGGTTGAAGGTTTCCCCGGCCACTTCATGGGCCTCTTTTTCCAGCTCCGCCATGCGCTCCGCCAGTTCCTGGCTGTGCTGGCGCAGAGTACTCGCGCTGATGAGGGTGCCACGCTGCTCCATTCGCGACAGTACCGGCACCAGGGGTAAATCGATATCTTCGTACACAGCGGCCAGTTTTCCGGTCTCTTTCAGCTTCGGTCGCAGGGTCTGGTGCAGGCGCAGGGTAATGTCCGCATCTTCGGCGGCGTAGGGCGCCGCCTTTTCAAGGTCAATCTGGTTGAAAGTGAGTTGTTTCGCGCCTTTCCCCGCAATGGACTCAAAGCTGGTGGTCTTCTCGCCGAGGTAGTACATGGCGAGGCTGTCCATATCGTGCCGCGTGGCCACAGAGTTCAGAACGTAGGATTCCAGCATGGTGTCTTCGGCAATGCCCTCCAGGGTAATGCCGTGGTTGGCCAGTACGTTTTTGTCGTACTTCAGATTCTGGCCGACCTTTGCCACGTCGGGGTTCTCCAGTAGTGGTTTAAGCTGGTCCAGCACCTGATCACGGTCCAGCTGCTCGGGCGCGCCCATATAGTCGTGCCCCAGCGGGACATAGGCGGCTTCGCCCGGCTTTACGGCAAAGGAGACACCGACGATTTCGGCGTCCATGTAGCGAAGGCTGGTGGTCTCTGTGTCGAAGGCAAACAGCTCCGCCGCCCCAAGGCGCTCCAGCCACTGATCCAGTTCTTTCTGGTCGGTGATGATGCTGTAGTCTTTTTCGCCGGTTTCCGGTTTGGGGGTTTCATCGCCGGCTCTGGCATTGCTGGAAGAGGAACTTTCGTTCTCTTCGAGTTCGGCGATCCAGCTTCGGAATTCATACTCCCTGAACAGCTCAAGCAATTGCTGGTCGTCCTGCTCCCGGAGTTTCAGGTCTTCCAGGCCAAAATCGAGTTCCACGTCGGTGCGGATGGTCGCCAGTTCACGGCTCAGGGGCAGGGTCTCCGTTGCGTCCCGCAGGTATTCACCGATCTTGCCTTTGATCTCGTCGGCGTGTTCGATGACGTTGTCCAGGTTGTCATAGCTCTGAAGCCATTTGACCGCGGTTTTCGGTCCGCACTTGTTGACGCCGGGGATGTTGTCCACCTTATCGCCCACCAGGGCCAGGTAATCGACAATCTGCTCCGGAGTAACGCCGAATTTCTCCACCACGCCGTCCCGGTCCATCCGGGTCTCGGTCATGGTGTTAATCAGCGTAACGTGATCGCTGACCAGCTGCGCCATGTCCTTGTCGCCGGTGGAGACCACCACATCGATGCCTTTGCTGGTTGCTTCGTTGGCGAGGGTGCCGATCACGTCGTCGGCCTCAACGCCTGTCACAGTTAGCAGCGGCAGCCCCATGGCCTTTACGATCTCGTGAATAGGCTCGATCTGGCAGGCGAGATCCTCCGGCATGGGAGGTCGGTTGGCCTTGTACTCTTCATAGAGATCGTGCCGGAAGGTTTTGCCCTTGGCGTCGAACACCACCACCATCTTGGACCCGGGAAAATCCTGCTCCAGGCGGCGGAGCATGCTGATCACGCCTTTAATGGCTCCTGTCGGATGATCCTTGCTTGTGGTGAGCGGTGGAAGTGCATGATAAGCACGGAAAAGATAGGACGATCCGTCCACAAGAACCACAGGTGGTGTGTTTTTGCTGGTCATGTCAAAACAGGTCCGGAATCTGATTGAAGCGTGGGTTGGCTTATGCAACTCTGTACTGAAATCGATGGACGAAAGGGTATCACGAAAATGAAACGAATCGCCTGCCCGGCTTTGTTGCTAGCCTGTCTGCCTTTGGCTGCTCTGGCCCAGGAAGAAGGCGCTCTGGATGAGACGCCGGTGACAACTCCCGACGAGCCAGTGGTGATCTCGGATTACCAGCCTGCAAGCCAGGGCCCCGAGATTGTTATTCGCCCGGGTGAGCAGGAAGTGTTCTATGAATACCGGGTCAACGGACAGCTGATGGAAATCAAGGTTGTACCGGAAGTCGGACCGGAGTATTACCTGGTGCCGGCGGATGGCGGCGGTTGGATCCGTGAAACCGAGTCCGACATGTTGGTGCCTAGCTGGGTGATTTTCCGCTGGTAAACCGCAGTCAGATCAGATCGACGTTGACCGGCGTTGAGCGCCGGCTCTCCAACCCCTGAATATCCACGGTGGTGATGGCGAACTCGTAAGCGCCTGGCGCCATCTCCGCCAGAGAGAGTCTTGTGGTTGCAGGACTCTCAATGTGGATAACCTTGAAGTTGTCCTGGTGTCTGAACCGATAGTAGACCCTGAATTCCGCAATCTCTCCAAGTGCCAGTGACGAGCCGTCCTCACGGGTCAGTGGAGCTGTCC
The DNA here is from genome assembly GCF_900112835.1 of Marinobacter sp. DSM 26671. Taxonomy (NCBI): domain Bacteria; kingdom Pseudomonadati; phylum Pseudomonadota; class Gammaproteobacteria; order Pseudomonadales; family Marinobacteraceae; genus Marinobacter; species Marinobacter sp. DSM 26671. Next base: position 63,573 of record NZ_FONF01000016.1, read on the forward strand.
ATGTCAACTCCTTCGGCTCAGTGGCTGTATATCCGGTTTCCCGAGTCTGCCCAAGTGTGGTCATGAGCCCGTCGGTCGCCTTGTTCAGCCGCGAATTTGCGATTTCACTGGCCCTGTCAGAGCTGGTGCTGACGGCGCGGGAATCTTCCTGGCAGGCAGCAAGGAGGAAAGAGGCGGCAATCACTGGTAAAAGAAATATGAAGAAATGCGGTTGTCGGGTTTTGCTGGTGGTCATGGTTACTCGCATACGGGCCTGATCGAGGCCTTTGGTGATTAAGCGTATGGAGCCTGAATAAAACGGGGAGACGGGCTTCTGTGAAAGCACGGCATTATGCCAGCCGGGTTTTCAGGATCAAGTGAATAATCCGTAAAAGCCCTTATTCGTTCACTTCCTGCTTTTAGTATGAACATTCTAATTTTAAGGCGTAACTTGGGTGGTGAGATTGAAGTAAGGCCTTCGTTGCACTGGTTTCGACAGGGCCTTGGAACTTTCAGGAAACCAAGGGGATTTATCATGGGTAAACTCAAGTCTTATCAGGAACAGCTCCAGGAAATCGTGGACAAGGGTATCAACGCCGCTGAAGAGCAGCAGAAGAAGCTGGCTTCCAAGCCGTTCGATTACGCCGAGAAGCTCGAGTCTGAAGCGCGCGAGTACAGCGTGAAGACCCTGCGCAAGCGTTACAACGGCTACAGCGATAGCCTGTTCGATCAGCTGCGCAACCTGAACAGCCGTTTTGGCAGCTTTGCTGGTGACCTGGTCGCCAAGCTGGAAAAAGAAGCAGCCGAAGGCGCTGATGCAGTTGCAGAAGCCGCGGAAGATGTGTCTGACGCTGCGAAGGATGCGAAAAAAACGGTTGAGCCGAAGAAGACGGCTGCACGCAAGACCACTGCGCGCAAGACCACTTCCACTGCCAAGAAGAGCACTGCATCCGCCTGAATTGTGGATAGCACCTCATCGGTAGGTGAGTGAAATGAAAAAGCCACCGGCTAACACCGGTGGCTTTTTTTTTGGTCTCGGAAATTTCAGTGCAGAATCAGTTGTCGGTCTTGGTGTGATCCAGTGGCAGAGTTCGTGCCTCGCCGGTAACTTCTTCCAGGCGTTCGATGTCGTCCTCAAAAGCCTTTCGTAGTTCGTCGATTTCCTGGGTCTGTGAGGCAATTTCCCGCTCAATGTCGCGAATCTGGGCCTCCAGCCGCCGGATCTTCTCCAGCGTGCCCTCGGGAATCTCGCGACCGGCCCGCTCCATGTTGGCGGCCCGACTCTGTTCGTTATCCAGCTGGCTCGATATCACCGATATATTGCCGCGCTTGAGCTGGATAAGACCCTCTAGCTCGCGGATTTTCCGGTGCATGGCTTTCGCGGCCTGATCCGGATGGCTGAAGCGTTTCAGCAGCGCGCGGTCTTGCTCGCGCTGTTCTGCGAGTTCCTTCTGGCGCTGTTTTTCCGCTTCCCGGGCAGCAATTTCTTCTTCGGTTGGTGCCGGTGGAATGGTTTCGATCACGCGGCCATTGTTGCTCAGGATGTCATAGCCCCGCTTGGTGGCTTCCTGGGGGATGGTGCTGCTGATTACGATCTGGCCGTTCTCATCCGTGTAACGGTACATATTGGCAGCCGCCTGGGCAGAAAACCCCAGGGCAAGCGCCAGCGCCGTTGTTTTAACAGACAGTGCGGTCAGACGATTGGCCATCAATCAGACTCCGTAACGATCCCGATAACTGGCTACCTTTTCGGCATGCCCGGCAAACTCCGGGTTGGCTTTAAGATAGTCCAAAACCTGCTCGAGACGAATAATGCTCACGACCGGAATACCGAATTCCTTTTCCACTTCCTGGATGGCAGACAGTTCGCCATTGCCTTTTTCCTGGCGATCCAGAGCAATCAGCACGCCTGCAGGTTCAGCCCCGGCGGCCCGGATGATATCGATGGATTCCCGGATCGCGGTACCGGCGGTGATCACATCATCGACAATCAGTACTTTGCCCTGCAACGGTGCGCCAACAATGTTGCCGCCCTCACCATGATCTTTCTTTTCCTTACGATTAAACGCAAAGGGTTTGCTGTTACCGTCTGTAGCCAGCGCCATTGCTGTGACGGTGGCCAACGGAATGCCCTTATAGGCAGGGCCGAAAATAATGTCATAATCCAGGCCGCTGCGCGCGATCGCGGCGGCATAGGCCTTGCTTAACTGAAGCAGGTCGTCCCCGGTATTGAAAAGTCCAGCATTGAAGAAGTAGGGGCTGGTTCGGTCCGACTTGAGCGTGAACTCACCAAAGCGTAGTACATTCCGGCGGATGGCAAATTCGATAAATTTTTGCTGATAGTCGTGCATGACAAGGCTTCTGGCGGGTGTTGATCTTTAATTAGCTCGTAAAAACGGTATCATACACACAAACCGAATCAGGGAACACGTATGCGGGTAGTATCAATCAGCGTCAATGGCCTCGCCCAGGCTGTTGAAAAAGGTTTTTTCGACTGGCTGGCGGAGCAGGACGCTGACGTGGTCTGCGTTCAGGACCATCGCATGCGGGCCTACGAGATTGAGGACTATAACCTGATTCCGGAAGGTTACGAGGCCTACTTTATTGATGGCGAAAAGAATGAAGATGGCGGTGTCGGCATATACACCCGTCATTTCCCGAAGGCCATCATGTATGGATTTGCCAACGAACAGGCCGATCGGGAAGGCCGGTTCATTCAGGCCGATTTTGACAAGGTCTCGGTTGCCTGCGTCCTGGCGCCCTGTGCGCTGGGTCGTGAGGACGAGCTGATTGGCGAGGACGACCTGACGGTTCTCGACCACAAGGACGAATTCATGGAGTCCTTCGGTCTGCACATGCAAAAGACCCTTCGTAAGCGCCGTCAGTTCATCTTCTGCGCCAACCTGCAGACTGCCCATCACGTAACCGACGCCAGCCCGCTGTACCACAAACTGGATTTCTCCGGTTTCCTGCCCCACGAGCGTGCCTGGTTGGATCGTCTGTTCGATGAGATGGGCTGCGTTGACGGCTTCCGGGAGATCAACAAGCAGAGCAATCAGTTCACCTGGTGGCCCGAGCAGGCCGAGGGTTCCCGCAAGAATGCCGGCATCCGGGTGGATTACCAGCTGCTGACACCAGGAATCCGCAAGACCATCGAAGATGGCTGGATTGACGACTCAACCCGCTTCTCTGATCACGCCCCGGTGATCATGGATTACGACATCGAAATCGGCTTCTAAGCTCTGAGGAAGGCGCCTGCGCGGCAACGCTTCCCCAGACACGCTACAAGCACTTCCCTGTGCGCTTGAATCGGGCCATCCATGGCCCTCAACAGTCTGGGAAAGGTTTCCCCCTCCGGACACGCGGGCAACAAACTTAATCTGCCAGCGCCGCCTTCTGAATCTCAAACAACTGCTCAATACCCTGTTTGGCCAGAGTCAGCATGCTGTCCAGTTCTGACTGGTCGAACGGTGCACCTTCCGCAGTCCCCTGAATCTCAATGAAACCGCCCCGGTCCGTCATGATGACGTTCATGTCGGTTTCGGCCTCGGAGTCTTCCGGGTAGTCCAGATCCACCACCGGGGTGCCTTTGTAAACACCGACTGAAAGCGCGGCGACCATCTGCTTGAGCGGAGATTTCTTGAGGCGCTTGTCAGCAACCAGGTGGTTCAGGGCATCAACCAGTGCCACGCAGCCGCCGGTGATGGCTGCGGTGCGGGTGCCGCCATCGGCCTGGATGACATCGCAGTCAATGGTGATGGAGTGTTCACCGAGAGCGGTCAGATCCACCGCTGCACGCAGGGAGCGGCCAATCAGGCGCTGGATTTCGACGGTCCGGCCACCCTGCTTGCCGCGGGCAGCTTCACGGCCCATTCGGCTGCCGGTAGAGCGGGGCAGCATGCCGTATTCGGCGGTGATCCAGCCCTTGCCTTCACCCCTCAGAAACGGAGGGACCTTGTTTTCGACGGAGGCAGTGCAGATGACTTTTGTGTCCCCGAATTCCACCAGCACAGAGCCTTCGGCGTGACGGGTGTAGTTGCGGGTGATTCGAACATCTCTGGGTTGTTCGGGCGTTCTGCCGCTTGGACGCATAGTTTTTCCTGAAGTCAGTTTTGAATGTCCGGGAGCGAGTCCCGGGCGAACGTTTGTCGAAAAGGCCGGTCAGTATATCACGTTGGGGTTGGCCTTTTGTCCGGTTCGCCGTTGCTGTTAAGAGCCTGTTAAACTTCATCAATACAACACTATCGAAGCGGAGCTGACATGATCCGAAGTATGACTGCATTTGCCCGCAAGGACGTCCAGGGAGACTGGGGAACGTTGACCTGTGAAATCCGGACCGTGAATCACCGGTATCTCGAACCCTCCTTCCGCCTGCCGGAAGCGTTCCGTGAGCTGGAGAACCGGTTCCGGGAGGAACTGAGAAAGCAGTTGAAGCGGGGCAAGGTGGATGTCTCCATGCGCTTGCAGTCGGCAGAGAAAGGCTCGCAAAGTTTCGAGATCAGCGAAGACATGGCCCAGGCGGTGAATGAGGCGGCCAACCACATCAACCGGATTCTGGATAATCCGGCCCACATCAATGCCCTGGACATACTCAGGTGGCCGGGCGTGCTGTCAGTGCCGGAACAGGATTATAGCCCTGCAAAAGAGGCTGCCGTCGGACTGTTCGAGCAAACCGTGGCCGAACTTGCATCGGTGCGCGAGCGGGAGGGGGAGCGCCTGCGGCCACTGTTCGAAGATCGCCTGAAAACCATGGGTGATCTCGTTGCCGACGTCCGTAGGCGTATGCCGGAATTGCTCGAGGCGCAGGAGAAAGCGCTGCGAGATCGGTTCGAAAAAGCCAAAGTGGAACTGGATGCCGAGCGGGTTGCCCAGGAGATGGTGATGCTGGCTCAGAAAAGCGATGTGGCCGAGGAGCTGGACCGGCTGGATGCCCATATCGGTGAGGTGTCCGATACTCTGAAAAGCGAAGATGCCATTGGCCGGCGGCTGGATTTTCTCATGCAGGAGCTCAATCGAGAGGCCAACACCCTGAGCAGCAAGAGCATTGATGCCGGCGTTACCCGTACTGCAGTGGATCTCAAGGTTCTGATCGAACAGATGCGAGAGCAGGTGCAGAATATTGAATGATGTTCTTGGCTGTTCAGAAGTGTTCTTTGTTGTCTTTAAATTCAGAGACTTAATAAATTTTGATGGCCAACGTGTTCGTGTAAGTTCTGCCAAGTTTGGGTAGTGATGGGTAGTAGATTGGGGAGTATTTTCTCGCTATATTGTGTCGGCGAGATTGTACTCCCCAATTTTTTTTGAGGCAGGAATGTGGGCAAGCTACACGACAAAACCGTCAAGAAATTGATCAAAGAGAAGCCATCCGTTCGGCATGCCGACGGCAATGGCCTCTACCTCATGACCCCAAAGCGCGGCGACGCTTACTGGATGCTGCGCTACACCACGCCGGCCACCAAGCTCCGGCGTGAATACACCATCGGCAAGGTGGACGACTGGTCACTGGCCGACGCCCGTGATGAAGCGGCGAAGCTGAGGTTGGCGATCAAGCGTGAGGGTGCTGACCCGGTTCAGGAGCGGCAGAAGGTCAACCAAAACCCCTTCAAAACGCTCAATGACCTGTACGCCGACTACTACGAGCTTCGCAAACGAGAGATCGCGTCCCACCAGAAAGAGAAGAGCCTGTACGAACGTGAGGTGGCCTGGCGTATCGGGAAGGTGGAGCTTGAAAAGATCCGGCCAGTGGATATCAGTGAAATCCTGCGCGACGTGGCCAATGGCTATGATGACAATAAGCCCCGCCCAACCCTCTCAAATGACCTGATGCGGCTGCTGAGGAACCTGTTTGATCATGGCATCAAACTGGACGTCACCAGGTTCAACCCGGCCTCGCCATTCCGCCCCAGGGATGCCGGTGGGGAAGAAAAAGCCGCCAACTACCCGATGAATGAGGAAGAAGTCATTGAGTTCTTCAATAAGCTCCGGGTGATTCCGGCGCAGTTCAGCCGAGAGAATTACCTGGCCTGCGCCCTGTTGATAGCGACTTGTACACGAAAGATGGAGCTTCTGGCGGCACCCTGGTCGGAATTCGACTTGGAGAATCGCATCTGGTATCTGCCCGAAGAGAGGACAAAAAAGAGAAGAGCCATCGATATTCCGCTCACAGAGCCTGCAGTGGAATGGCTGAGCGAGCTGAAGGTGCGCTCGTGCGGTAGTGAGTGGGTATTCCCAGCTCGCAGGATCAGCAAAAAAGCCCGGACGCCGTTTGTGTGCGAAAACACGCTGAACCACGCACTCAAGAAACTCTTTGAGAAAAAATTCTTCTCGTTCGACAAGCGCCGCGTCCACGATCTGCGTGGCACGGCCCGGACGAAGCTAGGCAAGCTCGGTTTTGATGACAATCTGGCCCAACGCTGCCTGAATCAGCTGCCCGGGAACCGGACGGACCGGGTCTATAACAAGCATGCGTATTTTGAAGAACGAAGAGATGCTCACGAGGCGCTCTGCGAATGGCTTGCCCCCATCGTCAAGGGTGAGATCAGTTCTGGAGAGTAAAGGGGCCAGATCAGGCCCCTTGTTGCTCGATCCAGGCCAACAGATCCGATAGTCGCCACGCCACCGAGTTGCAGCCCAGCTTGAGCCGTGCCGGAGCCACTTGCTTTCGCTCCATAGTCCACCATTGCGTCCGGCTGACACCTGTAATCGCTCGACGGTCCGACTCCCGGACCAGCCGCTCACACTGTCCAGAACGAGCCAGCAGCTTGGTGCGAATCTCCTCCGAAGGCGGACTGAAAGTTTTGTCACTCATTCTCCGTTACCTCCGAATTTTCACTGGGAAGAGTGGGAAACTGGGATAGCCCATCAAGATCTGATAAGGAATTCAGATAGCTCCTGATGCGATCCGGCCATAAGGCGAAAAACCTTTCAAATCTTCCATTTACTTTGACTCTCAGGGTGCCCCGGCTCCTTTCATTAGTTTCCAGCAGGTCTTTCTGGATCAGGAATTCAATTTCACGCATATACCGAGTAGGAAGCCCGAAAAACTGCAAGAAGTTGGCTTTCCTAACAAGTAGCTGCTTCTCACCATCCACCATTCTCTTGAATCCCTCGTAGGGCGGCTCCGCTCTGCCCTTCTCGATTGGGGCGAAGCTATGTCTCCGCGACCTCATATATTCATTGAGCTTCAACAGGATCCGGTACTCTTCCTTGTTGAATATGTGTCCTCTCGACTTTATCCAGGCGTCGGCCACTTGGTGCACTGCTTGTTCAGATTCTTCCTCGGTCCAGGGCAGCAAATAGTTTCTACAGGCCAATCCAAGGGCCGTAGAGATTAACGCGAACCGCCGCATCACTCGGACAACTTGCGATGCCATCAAGGGTGTGGTCCATTGATCGGTTAGCCTCTTTACCTCCCCCTTTGCGTATATCGAGAGCTCATCCCCCCGCTCTGTTAAACATTCTATCCATGCGCGAAACAGTGTGCCGTAATAGTGCCGTGTCGCACTTTTCAGGGCGTCAACCAGCTCCTGAGCGCTGCAGAATTCGTGGAGCTCGTCAAATGCTCCGTAACGACCGAAAACCGGTATTTCGACGAGACGTGCCTCTTGCCCTGCTTTCACCTCCTTTCCCAGCCTTTGAAAAACCTCAGACAGCCAAATTTCGCCTGTACTGAGCACGAGAGTGCGCCAACAGGCTTGTCCAGCGAGCTCGCCTGTGATGGTCGCCCTCAATTTACTTGTGCCATTTACAATCTGATAGATCGCTGTATCCACGTCCTCAGGCCGTGCCAGGCCGATTTCGTCAAGGGCGAGTAGTATGTCGTTGTGTTCCGCTGAAGCAGCAGATAGGCCATTTGAAGTGGAGGCCCAACTCCGCACAAAGCTTGGAGAGCTATAGATGCTGGCTGCTATTTGAAGAAGCGTCGACTTGCCACCGCTGGAGTTACCAACGATGTGCTTGGCACCATTCTCGATTTCTGCGTGTTTGAGTAGGGGGGCAGCCAAGGCAACTCCAACACTGAAAATCGCAAGAGGGTTACCCCGGCATAGCCTTCCGACGTTGGCTTGCCACTCTTCAAGTGTCCCACTTTCCTGAAGAACGGGCGAGGCCGCTAGCTGTCCAACGAAGTGATGTTTTTCATCTGCCTCCCCGATTGTCCAGCCGCTGGTCGCAAATATCGACCCATGCCACCCAGCTCTATCAACTGTTGTTGCAGGCTGTGCCTTCGCCATTTCCTCCAGGAGGTATCGTTGCAACCTAGACCAACTTGTATTCGTTGGTTCCAGAGGGTATCCGGTATCCACCAACAACTCTCTCACCTGACGTGAGTTTTCCCCATTAAGAATTCGGGCATAGACAACTTCTTGAAGCATGACGCCATCCATATTCTTCCACTGGAGTAGCGCACCATGACCGCGCCTCTTGTCTACAAGTCGGGTTCTGGCAATAACCTCAATCCACCCGCCAACTCTCTGCCATTCTTCAGAGCTATAGCAGTAAAGCCCGGAGTCTCTCAGTTGAAATTTCATTCGTCCCTCCGTCACAACCGGTCCAGCCAGTCACGAACATCCTGAATCCGGAACCTGACGGCTCTTCCTTGCGGGCTTGGCTTTATGGGGGCAGGGAAACGACCTGCTTTCACGTACCTTCGAAGCGTGGCTTGCGAAAGCTGGGTGACGGCACAAACCTCTTCATATGTGAGCAAACGTTCATTCGTTTCGTTGAAATACTGTCTTTGCATAATCCACTCCTGATTGGTTGTTCAGTTTCAGGAGTGATTATTAGTAATCCGGAGCCAGGACCAGAACCGTGGAATTGGCCATTTTTGGCGAAAAGAGAAAAAAATTATAAATATCTGAATTTAATGGGTAATTTCTGTCATTCGGACGATTTCCATATGAATCTCAACGGTTTGCGGGCAAATTCTGGTGAAAATGTAAGCAATCGCTGTCACCCGCCACCATCACGGCATCATTTTGTGAAGCGGTAATGCTCATTGACTTTCACATGTGAAAGTCAATGCTGAACGTGATCAAAACAGCCTCTTAAAGAGCCTTTTCGAGGCCCTGTTACTTCACGGGTTATCCCCGTATCACACCGGGGCTCCAAAAAGTCTCTTCCAAGCCCTTGTAAGTACCCCGAGCAAGTAGTGGGAATTGTTGTAGCGACGACAGTCAGCCCGGTTACATCAAGCCACCGGATACCGGTGTTGTCACTGAGGTGGGAAGCCAGGGTCCCAAATAAATAATGAAGCGCGGATCCTTCAGCCCATGCGAGCTATTTCATGGCGCGTGGGAGCGCATCGCGAAAGTCCCAAATCAGTTAGTTACGTGGAAAGGAATTGGAAAGGCCCCACGGCCTGGGGGCAAAAATCCGCCCTGAACCCGCCTTTGTGCCCAAAAAGGACAAAAGCACGTGGCAGCTCTGACCCATCGTGCGATTAGCATCGCTAGTGACGTTTCAAATAGGAGCCAGCCATGAGCAAACGAATGACTCACCAAGAAATCTGCGAAAAGTGGGAGGCAGTCAGCCGAGCCCAAAATGTGAACCACCAACGTGGTATCAAAGCCGCCATAACGCAATGCCGTCAGTTTCTGACGGCGATTCACCAGCAAGCGGACGTGGAGCAAGCGAGGTACCGCTATCTGGCGCAGCGGCTCTGTGATCACTTCTGGTCCCACAACGTCGCGCATCGTACCGACCAGACACCCGGCTATCCCGGGCACTTCGGCTGCCGCGTCCGACTCCGGAAAAGAAAGCTGGAGTTGTCCTGGTACTACAATCGCTTCGTCCAGCAGAAGAGCGGCGAGGGACGATCAGTGTTCAGTGAGTACATCCGCAAAGAAGGTCGGTTCCGCTATCACAAACCGGCCTTCACGCGGGCCCAGGATTGGGAGCAACCGCTCATCATGGAGACTGAGACCGGTTTTGAGATGTTGCGAAGGCTCAATGCCAACCAGGCGGAGCTTTGTCGAATCGTGCGGAAAAGCGAACGCCTCCTGAAAGATCTGGAGGAGCACCTCGGTGGACTGAAGGAGGCTGCCAGCGGGAGTGCAAGCCCCTCAAGCGAGGAGGGCTGTTGGCGGTAAAAGGCATGCCGCTCACACCGCAGGTGTTGATTGCGTGGGGCTATTGATGGGATCGCCCAGATTTCAGGTGGCTATATATGCCGTTCTTTGCTGGTCTATCCGGGTCAAATCGGTTGAATGCAGCGTGGTACCTCTATATATTGATCAGTCAATGTAGTGTAGGGCTGTTCCGCCCATGAGACCGTGCCGCCTCAGATAAGGTGGCAACACCATCGCCCATAGGAAGCGAAAACATGGCCGAGATGGAAGATCGCTGGTTATCCGTAGACGAAATAGGCAAGCACCTCGGTGTCAGCAATGACACCGTGTACCGCTGGATCGACAAGCATGCAATGCCCGCCCACCGTATGGGGCGATTTTGGAAGTTCAAAAAAGTCGAAGTGGATGAGTGGGTCAAGGGCGGTGGAGCCGCCGAGACGAGCAAGGGCGAGCGTTCCGAATGACCCTAGGCCGGTATCGTATCTCCTTCACGTCCGGCAGCCTGTACCACCGCGAATCGGTGAAACTGGCCGAACTGTACCTGCCGCTCCGTGACTGGGACGAGGTGCGGGCTCAAGCTCTGCATGACAACCTGCTACAGGCCAGAACGGAAAGCACGGCAAAGCGCACCTGTAGAGAGGCGATTGCACGCCTGAAAACGTTGACCGAGAGCGAACTGACTTTCCTGGTCGAGGCAAACCACCAGGACCAGGCACATCTCCTGTGGGTTGCCGTGTGCCGCCTTTATCGCTTTATAGCGGACTTTGCGGTGGAAGTGCTACACGAAAGGTTTGTCGCGATTAAGCTGGATCTCAGTTTTGAGGATTTCGATGCATTCTATAACCGTAAATCGGAATGGCATGACGAACTGGATAATGCCAGCGCCTCAACGCGCGATAAATTGCGACAGGTCCTGTTCAGAATGCTGCGGGAGGCAGGGTTGTTAGCTAAAGACAAAACCATAAACGCAATACTGCTAAGCCCCAGGCTGGTTGAGTTGCTGCGTCAGAACAATCCTGACGAGTTTTTTTACTTCCCAGTCTATGAATCCGATATCAGGGGGATGTCAGCTTGAGTAAGGACATTGCCAAAATGCCGATGCAGGAGCGACTACAGCACCTGTTCAGCGTGGTTTCCGGCCAGCGGTTCCTGAACAAACAGGGACTGGGCAATGAAGTGCCTTTCTTCATCTGCCCCTACCGGCCTGAAGAAGCGGTCGAAATGGAACGTCTTCAGCGGCAGTTGGTTAACCGGCTAGAGCAGGCGGGCATCCGGATCCTGAGTATCAATCTGTACGACCTGGCCGTCGATATCTTGAAAGAAAGAGACATCTGGGAGCAGGTGTTGGAGCTCGAGCCCACGGTCTCAAAGGATCAGCTGAAAGAACTGCTACAGGGAGTGCTGGATCCGGAAGCCCATTTGGTGCCCGCTATTGCGGCAAAACTCCAGTCCGTTGAGTTTGACGTGCTGTTTCTCTCAGGGGTGGGCGAGGTTTTCCCCTACATACGCTCCCATAACGTGCTCAACAACTTGCAGAGCACCGCCAAAGACCAGCCAACGGTGATGTTCTTTCCGGGGTCCTATAACCACTCGCTGGAAACTGGTGCATCGCTGGATCTGTTCGGCAGGTTGCATGACGACAAGTACTACCGTGCGTTCAACATCTTTCATTACGAAGCCTGAGCGGACGATGCGATTCGAGGCGTAATCATTAAGGGAAAGTACAATGACATTGAAGAATATTTTTCTAAAGCCCGTTGACCGCCCCATTGAAGGCGTTATCAAAGCCGACGATGAAGCCAGTCTTCGCCTCGAAATTGAAGAATACGTACTGACCAACGAAGTCGAGAAACGCCTCGAAGAGTTCCTGGACGCCTACAATAACTACGAAGGGGCGAACGGGGTCTGGGTATCCGGCTTCTTCGGCTCAGGTAAGTCGCACCTCCTCAAGATGCTGGCCCTTCTGCTTGAAAACCGGGAGATGGACGGTGCTACAACCCTGGACCTGTTCCTTCCCAAGTGCAGGGAGAATGAAATTCTCCGGGGCGACCTGAAGCGAGCTGTCTCAATTCCGGCGAAGAGCATTCTGTTCAACATCGACCAGAAAGCCGATGTCATCAGCAAAACCCAGATCGATGCGCTTCTGGCCGTATTTGTTAAAGTCTTTGACGAAATGTGCGGTTATTACGGCAAACAAGGGCACATTGCCCAGTTTGAGCGCGATCTGGACGGCCGTGGCCTGTACAAGCAGTTCAAAGCCGAGTACGAGGCCATTGCTAGTCGCTCCTGGCAGAAAGGCCGGGAGCAGGCCCTTCTGGAAGGCGCGAATATCGCCAAAGCCTACGCTGCTGTGACCGGTGGCGACCCGCAGTCGGCAGCGGGCATTCTGGACAAGTACCGCAGCGAATACCGCGTTTCAATTGAAGACTTCGCGGACAACGTGAATGCCTATATCGAGAAGCGGGCAAAAGAGGGTGGCCACAAAGAGTTCCGCCTGAACTTTTTTGTGGACGAGGTCGGCCAGTACATTGCCGACAACACCAAGCTGATGACCAACCTGCAAACCATTGCCGAGAGTCTCGCCACCAAGTGTCGGGGCCGGGCCTGGATCATTGTCACCGCCCAGGAAGAAATGAAAAACGTGGTGGGCGAAATGGGCAAACAGCAGGGCCACGACTTCTCGAAAATTCAGGCGCGGTTCAATAACCGCATGAAGCTGTCCAGCGCGGACGTGGCGGAGGTCATCCAGAAGCGCCTGCTGACCAAGACCGAAGAAGGCGTCAATCAGCTATCGGACGTCTACCACGCGCAGGCGAACAACTTCAAAACCCTCTTTGACTTCGCGGATGGATCGGCTACCTACCGGAACTTCCGGGACAGGGACCACTTCATCCACAGCTACCCCTTCGTCCCCTACCAGTTCGCGCTATTTCAATCAGCGATCCAGAATCTGTCGCAGCACAACGCCTTCGAGGGTAAACACAGTTCAGTCGGTGAGCGCTCCATGCTGGGGGTTTTCCAGCAGGTGGCCATCCACATCGGCAACCATGAGGTGGGCCAGCTGGCCACCTTTGACTTGATGTTTGAAGGCATCCGCTCTGCATTGAAATCACAAATACAGCGGGCGATTATTCAGGCCGAGAACCACCTCGATAATGCCTTCGCAATCCGGCTGCTGAAGGCCCTGTTCCTGGTCAAATATGTCAAGGAATTCAAGCCTACGGTGCGCAACCTATGCGTGTTGATGCTCGATGCCTTCGATCAGGACTTGCCGGCACTTCGCACTAAGGTCGAGGAAGCCCTGAGCCTTCTGGAGCAACAGACCTACATACAGCGCAACGGCGACCAGTATGAGTACCTGACGGACGAGGAAAAGGACGTCGAGCAGGAGATCAAGAACACAGAGGTTGAGTCATCGGACGTTGCGGACGAACTGGAAAAGATCATATTCGACTTTGTCGTCAAGCTGCGCAAAATCCGCTATGACGCCGGTTCCTCCCAGAATCAGGGGCAGGACTACTCTTATTCGCGCAAACTGGATGATCGGCTGCATGGGCGTGAATACGAGCTCTCGATCAATGTCATCAGCCCGTTCCACGAGCATACCGACAATGAGCAAATGCTCCGTACGGCCTCAACCTACAAGGCGGACGAGCTGTTCGTGCTCATGCCGTCGGACGAGCGCCTGGTGCGCGATCTGCTCATGTTCAAGCGCACCGAAAAGTACATCAAGCAGAACATTTCCGTTACTCAGCAGGAAGCTGTTAAGCGGATCCTGAATGACAAGGGCTTCCAGAACCGTGAGCGCGAGGCCAGGCTTCGGCAGCAGGTTCAGACGCTCATTGGCAAGTCCAAGTTGCTCATCGGTGGCGCGGATGTGGAAGTGGCGAATGAGGACTCCCAGACCCGCATTATTCGGGGCTTTCATGAGCTGATTTCGCGGGCTTACCCCAACCTCCGCATGTTGCGCGGCGTTTCCTACACGGAAAACGACATCAGCAATTGCCTCAGCCGTACGGACGATGGTCTCTTTGGTAATGACGCCACGGCCCTGGCGGAATCCGAACAGGAAGTGCTTGCGTTCATTCAGAGCAACAACCGGGGCGGTGTCCGCACCACCCTCAAGAGCCTGCTGGAAAAGTTCGAACGCAAACCCTACGGCTGGTATTACGCCGCGATTCTCTGCACGCTGGCCAACCTTTGTGCCCGTGGCAAGGTGGAAGTTCGTCTCGACGGTAACATCCTGGAGGACAGCGAGTTGGAGCGCGCCCTGCGTAACACTCACGGCCACGGCAACGTGGTGCTGGAACCGCAGATTGAGTTCACCGCCTCACAGGTCCGGGCCCTCAAGTCGTTCTACGAGGACTTCTTCGACAGCCCGCCCCGCAGCAGCGAAGCCAAGGCCCTGGGTAAAGAGGCCGGCGAAGCCTTCCAGGACATGTACCACGACCTGGATCGGCGGATAGCGCAGGTCGATCAGTACCCGTTTCTCAATGCCTTGAAGCCTGCCCTGGTAACGCTGAAAGAAGTCGCCGGAAAGCCCTACACCTGGCACCTGACGGAACTGGGCAAGCAGGAAAACCAACTGCTGGACCTGAAAGAGGATGTCATCGACCCCATCCGCAAGTTCATGGGAGGCTCACAAAAAGACATCTATAACCAGGCTCGGTCCCTCCTGCAGAGCCAGGAACCCAACTTCATCTATGTGTCCGGGGACGAGATCGAGCAAATCCGCACCATCCTGAACGATCCCAGCTGCTACAAAGGGAATCGTATTCAGCAGCTCAAGGGCCAGCTGGATAGCCTGCAAGAGCGGATCGATGAGAAAGTGCAGCAAACCAGAGCTCAGGCAGAAACCTCCCTGAAGACCATGCAGGAACGCATGCAGAGCATGGACGAATATCAGTCCCTGCCGGAGCCGCGTAAGGATGAGCTCAATAAACCATTCCGGGATCTGGTCGATTACATCGGGCAGGAGCGTTTGATTGCCGTGATCAAGGATCGAACCCGATACTTTGAAGAAGAAGGGTACCAGAAGCTGCTGGGCAAAATGGTGGCGCTGGCCAATCAGAAATCGGCACCGGCAGACGACTTCCAGCAGCCTCCGGGTAGTCAGGATGAGGACGAGAATAGGGGGCAGTCTCACGAGATCAAGGAATCGGCAACCGACTACGTCCACACTCGCAACCTTCGTGTCGCGTTCGACAAGGCCTGGTTGGCCGACGAGGGGGATGTGGACCGCTATCTGAATGCCCTGCGCGAGGCCCTGCTGGTTGAAGTCCAGCAAGGCCGCAAGGTCCAGATCTAAGCGTGCCGAACCGTCTAACCGGTCGATGTTGGGGATAGCCATGCACAAAGCCGAACAGGAAATCCGGGCGCTCATTCGCGGTGGCGAAAGCCTTGCCGTCGAGTTCAAGAGCGACGTCAAAAGCCTGCCGGACCGGGATCTGGTAGCTGCGGTGGTGGCCCTGGCTAACACCGAGGGCGGCGACCTGTTCCTGGGCGTTGAAGACGATGGCACCCCGACTGGGCTGCATGCCAATCACCGCAACCTCGCCGGCCTGCCGGCACTGATCGCCAACAAGACCATCCCCTCGCTGGCCGTGCGCGTTGAGGCCGTGGAGCTGGAAGGACAACCCATCGCCAGAATCCAGGTGCCCAAATCCCGGCAGCTGGTGTCCACCTCGGATGGCCTTCTACAGCGTCGTCGCCTCAGAATGGACGGTAGTCCGGAGGCCGTGCCCTTCTACCCCCACGAGTTTGTTCAGCGCCAGTCAAGCTTGGGGGTAACCGACCCCTCGGCCTTGCCGGTGGAAAACCTGGCGGTTGAAGACCTGGACCCGATTCAGCGCATCCGAATCCGAAACGCCATCAAGAAATACGGCGGCGACCAGAGCCTGATGCCCCTGGCGGACGATGAGCTGGACGGCGCCCTGGGGCTGACTGTGAGCGTGGGAGGCAAGCGCCGCCCCACGGTTGCAGGCCTGTTGCTGCTGGGGAACGAAATGCAGCTCCGGCAACACCTACCCTCCCACGAGGTGGCCTTCCAGGTGCTGCGCGGTACCGATGTTCTGGTCAATGAGTTCTACCGCAAACCGCTGCTGGAGACCTTCGAAGAGGTCGAAGTGCTGTTCCGGGCCCGGGTGGAGGAAGAGGAGATTCAGGTCGGGCTGTTTCGAGTTCCCATCCCCAACTTCGACCGCCGGGCCTTCCGGGAAGCCTTTGTGAATGCCCTGGTTCACCGCGACTACAGCGCCCTGGGCGCCGTACACGTCAAACTGGACGATGACGGCCTGAGCATCAGTAATCCTGGTGGTTTTGTGGAGGGTGTCAATCTGGACAACCTGCTGGTGGTCGACCCCCGCTCACGTAACCCATTGCTGGCCGACATCATCAAGCGTATCGGCCTGGCTGAACGCACAGGCCGGGGCATCGACCGGATTTTCGAGGGTATGCTTCGCTACGGGCGCACCGCCCCCGACTACTCCATGTCATCCGCTCACACCGTCTCCGTGCGCATGAGCGCAGCGGACGCAGACGCCGAATTTCTGCGCATGATCGTCGAGCGCGAGGAACAGACCGCCGCCGCCATGCCCATCGACAGCCTGATTATCCTGTCCCGGCTGCGCAATGAGCGGCGCTTAAGAACGGCGGACCTGGCCAAATCCGTGCAAAAGCCCGAAACCGTGGTTCGGGGCACCCTGGAGAAACTGGTGGAAGCCGGCATGGTGGAAGCTCACGGCACCGGTAAGGGCCGCACCTATACCCTGAGCGCCAAGGTGTATCGGGGGGCGGGGCAAAAGGCCGCCTATGTGCGCCAGGCGGGCTTCGATGCCATCCAGCAGGAGCAGATGGTGCTGAATTTCATCGATACCCACGGCAGCATTAAACGAGCGGATGCCGCCGATCTGTGCCATATCAGCCCTTTCCAGGCCACTCGGCTGCTCAACCGCTTGAAAGACAAGGGCGTGATACGCCCGGTAGGCCAGGGGAAAGGGACCCGATATGAGCGAAGCTGATAAAATACGTGCGGCGCACGAAAAATGCGAGCGGATGCGAGCGCTGCGCGTATTTTCGCGTGCAAGTGAGGGCAGTGGCCGACCGGGTGCTGGGTCAGGGGATAGTGAACAATCGGGAAGTAATGATGATAGACCGGCTTGAACTCAAAAATTTTACGTCATTCGGTGATCTGGACATCGATTTCTCGTCCAAGATCAACGTAATCATTGGTGAAAACGGTACCGGCAAAACACAGTTGCTGAAAGCGCTGTATTTCGCCAATAAATCGCTTGCGCTTCGAGATGCAACGTCCGAAGAAATGCTACGGCTTTATCGGCCCTTGAGCAACTCTCTGAAAGGGCTAGTTGGTGATGATGGAAAATCGAAGGCAGAGCTTTCTTGTCAGCTCGCAAACGGCCAAGTCTTACATGTCAATTTTTCAGCAAACTCAAAGCACTTGGCAACGGAGAGATTTGTCAGCACGCCAGTAGTGGGAGAGCCAAATTTCATCCCTGTAAAAGAGGTGCTTTCTTTAATGAAAGGCATCTTGGCAAGTAAAGGGAATAGCGAAACTTTACAGGCTCTATTTGACCAGAGCTACCTCGATATTGCTAAAAAGCTGGCAAAAAAGCCCCCCTTCAAATCAGAAGATAAAATCGACCAAGACCCAAGATTTGGTTCGATCTACCTTAAACTCATTGAGCTACTTGGTGGACGATTTAACGTTTCGGAACTTTCCGGAAAGGTGGCCATTGCATTTCAAACTGGACATTATGAAAGGGTCAAGGATAAAGAAAGTAAAAACTATAAACAGTTGACATTCCGTGCTAGCCGCCGTGATTCAGCAGACATGACGGCGGAAGGCCTACGTAAATTAGGCACCTTACAGCTTCTGCTTGAAAATCATGAGCTTGATCCTGGTCGAAGCGGGGTGCTGCTATGGGACGAACCAGAATCCAATCTTAATCCGAAGCTCATGAAGTTGGTCGTGGAAGTACTATTTGAATTGGCACGAAACGGACAGCAAGTGGTAGTGGCAACCCATGATTACGTTCTGCTCAAGTGGTTTGACTTGCTCCTAGACAAAGGCAAGGAGGACCATGTCCGCTTCCACAGCTTATTCCGCGACTCTGAAAGCCAAGAAATAAAAGTGTCGTCAGTTGATGACTATCTAGACATTGCCCCAAACCCCATAGATGAAGCTTTCGGTTTTCTCATCAATCAGGAGATTGAAAATGACATGGGAGGCCTTGGCAAATGAAGGTTGTAGCTGCTGACGGCTTTGAGTTCCAGTTCACTGATGCATTGGATGCGTTTGTGTTCGATGAAAAAGACCGATCAAAACCTACATTTCATGGTGCCCCTATGAAAGGGGTCGACATTGTTGCCGAGTTTGAAGAGGCCTATGTCTACGTAGAGTTAAAGGACTATGACGATCCGTCGATCTATGATGTCCGAAATGCGGCAAATGATGAGCAGAAGAAAGCAAGGCAAGCTAGTTTTAAATGGTTAAAGAACTACCTCAAGTATAAATTCCGAGATTCTTATCTCTATAGACACGCCGAACAAAAAGTGGATAAACCCGTCCATTATGTCTGTCTTCTCACTTTTGAGAACGCCCTAAATGGCCATATGCAAAAGTCATTGAAGCAGGAGCTGCCCGTGGGTAGGGCTTCCTCGCGCTGGGTTCAGTCACTGGCCACCAGCTGTCATGTCGTCAATCTTCAAAAGTGGAACGAAAACTTCCCGAAATGGCCTGTTACACGCTTGGCGGGTGCTGAAGGAGAATAACCAGATGGAAACTGCAAAACTTAAAAAGTTCGCCCAATTCGCTCGTCGCAGCCTCCTCGAACAGGTTACAGCCAAGCTCAAGCTGGTATTGGCCGACGAGAGTCCCGCCCGGCGAGAAAGGCCACAGGCGATTAAAAAGCTGGAAGAGGCGATAGCCGACCAAGGTAAAGAGCAGGTTATCGAGCGGGTGGCCTACATCTGGTTCAACCGCTTCTGCGCCCTGCGTTTTATGGACGTGAATCGTTACAACCGCATTGGCATTGTTTCCCCTGCTGAGGGGCAGTTCCAGCCCGAAATCCTGGCGGATGCCAAAATGGGACATATCGATGAAGACATGGTGGCGGAGCCAACCCGCCAAAAGATCTTCGCCCTGCTGGATGGCAAAACACCCAGTCAGGACCCTCAGGGTGAAGCCTATCGCCTGCTGGTCGTAGCCGCCTGTAACTATTGGCACAGCGCGATGCCATTCCTGTTCGAACGCATTGACGATTACACCGAGCTTTTGATGCCAGATGATTTGCTTTCGGGTAACTCCATTCTGGCCTACACCCGCGAAGCCATGACGCCGGATGCCTGTGAAGATGTCGAGGTGATCGGCTGGCTGTATCAGTTCTATATCTCCGAGAAGAAAGACCAAGTATTTGCGGATCTCAAGAAGAACAAGAAGGTTACTCCCGAGAATATCCCGGCGGCGACCCAGCTGTTCACACCGCACTGGATCGTACGTTATCTGGTGGAGAACTCTCTGGGGCGCTTCTGGATGCTCAACCGGCCAGACTCAGGCCTGATTGAACGGATGGATTACTACATCCAGCCGGAAGAACCCGAGACTGATTTCCTCCGCATCAGTAGTCCGGAAGAAATTAAGGTTTGCGATCCAGCCTGTGGCTCAGGCCATATGCTGACTTATGCCTTCGATTTGCTGTATGCCATTTATGAGGAGGAAGGCTATGAGTCCGCTGAGATTCCGGCCAAGATTCTGACCCATAACCTTTACGGAATTGAGATCGACGAACGCGCTGGAGAACTGGCCGCATTTGCGCTGACCATGAAGGCGCGAGCCAGACAACGCCGTTTCTTCCGAAAGCCCGTGCAGCCGAATATTGTCGTTCTGGAGAACGTGTCCTTTACCGAATCCGAGATGCAAGATGTAGCTACTCTGGTAGGTAAAGATCTTTTTACTGACGAGCTGCGCGAGACTTTATGCCGGTTCGAACAGGCAAAAAATTTCGGTTCACTGATAGTGCCGAAGCTAACTGATCCATCCCAAACTCTGAGCGTTCTTGAGGACGGAGGCCTTTGCGACGATATACTGCTAAAAGAAGTTCAAGCGCGCCTCGTCGCCGTTCTCCGAATGGCCGAGGTGCTCTCGCCCAAATACCATGTGGTGGTAGCCAATCCACCGTATATGGGGCGAAGGGGTGGGATGAATGATGTTCTGAAGAAATTCATCAACGACTTCTTCATTGAAGGAAAAGCTGATCTATACGCAGCCTTTCTGAAAAGGGCTTCCTTGCTCGGCGTTGAGCGATCACTGCATGGGCTCGTCACCATGCAAAGCTGGATGTTTCTCTCATCGTACAAGGGAATCAGGGAACTATTGGTTCGCAACCATACGATAGATTCAGTGCTGCATCTTGGGCCGAGGGCTTTCCCTGAAATCGACGGGGAAGTCGTGCAAGTTGCAGCTACATCGTTCTCAAAGCTACGGAATCTTGACAATAAACCGATATTCATCCGTGCAGTAGATAGAACTGCCGAGGAAAAGTCGCAGGCGCTAAAAGATAAACGCAACTTTTTTTCTAAGGTGAGCCAGCTAGAGTTCTTGGGTATACCTGATTGCCCGCTTCCATATTGGCTTCCCGAGAAACTTATCGCCCTCTTTGGACGATCAAAAAAGGTAGAAGACTACTCAGATCAGCGCCAGGGCCTTGCAACTGGAGATGATGACCGATTTCTTAGAACATGGCCGGAGGTTTCCAGTGCTCGAACTAACTGGGATGCGGAGAAATTTCCTGACCAAGCCTTTCCATGGTTTCCATTCATTAAAGGCGGTAGCTTTCGGCGCTGGTATGGAAATAATGAGCATGTCATTAAATTTGACCAGGAAAGTTTTACTGCGTTATCCCAGCAGGGAAACTGCCTGCCAAGCAGATCATATTATCTAAGAGAGTCTGTCGTTTGGTCAGATATTGCCGGATCAGCATTCGCTGCAAGATTCAACCCTCAAGGGAAAGTTTTTGCTACTGGCGCACTGAGCGCTTTTCCATCCCAAACGCCTATTTCTTCGCTGCTTGGCTACTTCAATTCTAATATCCACAAGGAGGTTATGTACGCTCTTAGTAGCGGAATGCATTACAGCGTGGGCTATGTCGATAAATCGCCATACCTTCACAGTGATGTACCGCACTCGCGCGTTGGCGAGATAACTAAAATTTGCGTCGCTCTCTCAAAATCTGACTGGGACTCCTACGAAACATCTTGGGATTTCACGAGTTCTCCGCTGCTTACGTTGGATCACCGGGCCGAGACGCTGGAGGCCAGCTATACCCTGCTACGCACCAATTGGCAACGCATGACAGAAGAGATGCAGAGATTAGAGGAAGAAAATAGTCGCATTTTCATCGATGCCTATGGCCTGCATGACGAACTATTCCCCGAGGTGCCGCTTGAGGAAATCACACTTACTTGCAACCCCGCCTACCGCTATGGGGTAAAAGGCTCTGAGGAAGACCGGGAAACCCGCCTGTGTGCTGACACCATGGTTGAACTCATCTCCTACGCTGTGGGTTGTATGTTCGGTCGCTACGCTCTGGACAAGCCGGGCCTGATTCTCGCCAATCAGGGTGAGACTATCGCGGACTACCTGAAGCAGATCCCAGAGCCGAGCTTCCCGGCGGATGAGGATAATGTCATCCCCATGCTCGATGGTGACTGGTTCACCGACGATATCACCGAGCGCTTCCGTGAATTCCTGCGCATCGCCTTTGGCGAAGAGCACTATGCGGAAAACCTCCGCTTTGTCGAGCAGGCGCTGGGCAAAGACATTCGTAAGTACTTCCTGAAGGACTTCTATAACGATCACGTGCGCCGTTACAAAAAGCGCCCCATTTACTGGCTGTTCTCCTCTCCCAAGGGCTCATTCAATGCGCTGATCTATATGCACCGCTACCAGCCTCACACCGTGGGCACGGTGCTGGAGTATCTGCGCGATTTCAAAGATGAAAAGCTGCAAGCTCGGAAGAACCATCTGGAAGCCGTCAGCATCAGCGCCGGGGCCTCGCAGGGTGATAAGACCAAGGCCCTGAAAGAGATCGAGAAGATCAAAAAAATCCTCGCCGAGCTGGATGACTACGAGCGGGATGTGCTCTACCCCCTGGCTACCGAGCAGGTGGAAATCGATCTCGATGACGGGGTTAAGGTCAACTATCCGAAATTTGGCGACGCCTTGAAGAAGATTACCGGGTTAAGCCAATGAGTGGCCGTATTAGCCAGGCTTTGAGCCGACTGTTCGATAAGCACCGCATCGTGTTCTGGTACGACGCCAAGCAAGAACTGCGTAGCGAATTCGAGGCGGTTTCCATTCCTGACGTTGAAAAGGCCGAAATCGCCAACAACGAGTATGGCCTGAAATATCGCATCCTGCGGGAGGCACCGGAACAGAAATTCTTGCTGTACAAGGATGGGCCGCAACCAGAAGATCTGGACAATTGGTTGCTGGACGTACAGCTGGCCCAAGGCGAGTTCCGGACTGACCAGGTGGCTATCTGGCTGTCCGAATTGGATCTGGGCCTGGAGTTTGCCGGAGTGGCCCAGGCCCACGCGGAGTTTTTCCAGGCAATAAAACGCAAGGATGCGTTGAAGAAGCTGCTGAAACCGGACGACACTGCCGGTCAGCTGCGTCTGAAGATGCTGGCTGTATGTGCCGGTAGTGAGCCCCGCATGGACTCGGTGGTGGAAACCCTGCTGCAGCAATTGGCGGAAGACCGTGATGATGGCATCCGGCTGGTTGAGCGCTGTGGTCTGGACAGCTTCCTGTGGGAGCAGCTCACCCGCTTCTACGGCTACGAGGCCAGTGAACCCAGCCTGCGCGACTTTGTGATCGAGCTGTTCAAGTCCTGCTACGCCATGGGCACGGATGGCGAGGTCAAGTTGACCGGCGACGCCCTGGTGTTCCTCAAGCGCTGGAAAGACAGTCGGCAGTTCGAGCAGGGGTTTGAAACCCTGTCTGCCGAGTGTGCCGAGGTGCTGGGCATTGAGCAGGATCTGGGCAAGCGGGACTTCCGGGACCTGGTTGAGTTGGACTACTTCCGGCTGATCGACCAGAAGATTATCAGTGACTTGGTGCGGGCGGTGGTTGGCCGCACGGTCACCAGCGGCGATGTGGCGCTGTGGGTGCGGCAGCGGCGTCAGGGCCACTGGTACGGGGAGTTCCGCCACCTGTATGAAGCCATTGAGTTTGCTGCCCGCTTTGTCCAGATGCTGGGTGAGGCTCGTCTCACCATGGACAGCGTCTCTGACGGCGTTCAGCGATACAGCCGTTCCTGGTTCCAATTGGATCAGCTCTACCGCAAGTTTACCTACCATGTGCGCATGTCCGGCCAGGCCTCGTTGATGGGCGAGCTCAGTGAGCAGGTGGAGAACCTGTATTCCAACAACTACCTGCTTAAGCTGGGCGATGGCTTCCAGGTTCACGTGGATGCCGCGCCGCGCTGGGAGGCCTATCCGGTCGTTCAGCAAAAGGCCTTTTTCGAGCACTGGGTTCGCCCGTACTTGCGCAAGGACAAGCGGATCTGTGTGATCATTTCAGACGCCATGCGCTACGAGATTGGTGACGAGCTGCTCGGCCTTATCCGGCAGGAAGATCGCTACAGCGCGGAGCTTGAACCGGCGCTCTCGACCCTTCCCAGCT
Source organism: Marinobacter sp. DSM 26671 (assembly GCF_900112835.1). Taxonomy (NCBI): domain Bacteria; kingdom Pseudomonadati; phylum Pseudomonadota; class Gammaproteobacteria; order Pseudomonadales; family Marinobacteraceae; genus Marinobacter; species Marinobacter sp. DSM 26671. Next base: position 87,321 of record NZ_FONF01000016.1, read on the forward strand.
ATACGCAGCTTGGCATGGCGGCGCTGCTGCCCAACAAGTCCTTGGCGATCGCCGACAACGATACCGGAACGGTACTGGTGGATGGCCAAAGCTCACAGGGTACCGTCAACCGTACCAAAATCCTGCAGGCCGCCCTGGCTGGGCGGGGTCAGGCCGTGAAGGCGGAGGATTTTATGCAGCTTAACCGGGACGACAGCCGGGAGCTGCTCAAGGGTAATGACGTGCTGTACATCTACCACAACCGCATCGATCACACCGGCGACAAGATGCATTCAGAGGGGCAGGCCTTTGAAGCCGCAGAACAAACCCTGGATGACCTGATTCGTCTGATCAAGAAGCTCACGGCGGCCAACGCCAACAACCTGCTTATCACCGCTGACCATGGCTTTATTTACCAGAACCGTGAGCTGGATGAGAGTGACTTCCTGGGTGACGTCGTTTCTGGCGATGATATTCGCTACCGGGACCGTCGGTTCGTGCTGGGTAAGGGGCTGTCCGCCTCTCCGGCCTTCCATCACTTCTCGTCTGAGCAGCTTGGGCTGGATGGCGATATGGAAGTGCAGATTCCCAAGTCCATCAACCGGCTGCGCCTTAAAGGTTCTGGCAGCCGCTTTGTGCATGGCGGCGCATCCCTTCAGGAAGTTGTGATTCCGGTCCTGAAGGTCAACAAGAAGCGCCAGAGTGATGTCAGCGCCGTAGAGGTGGACATTCTGCGCGGGGCCAGCTCGGTGATCACTTCCGGCCAACTGGCGGTCACCTTGTATCAGTCCGGGCCGGTTACCGAGAAAGTACAGCCTCGCCACCTGCGGGCCGGGATTTATACTCAGGATGGGGAGTTGATTTCGGACAGTCACGAACTGTCGTTTGACCTGACCTCGGAGAACCCCCGCGAGCGGGAGCTTCAGGTGCGCTTCGTGCTGAGCCGAAAGGCGGATGAGGCCAACGGCCAGGAAGTTTTCCTGAAGCTGGAAGAACAGCACGCCGGTACCTCCCACTACAAGGAATACAAGTCGCTCAGGTATTTGATGCGGCGGTCTTTTACCAGCGATTTTGATTTCTGAGGGTTATAGCCAATGAGCACGCTTGACCAAAAGATCAACGAACACTTCCCAGGGCTGGTGGTGCGCAAAGACCTGGTGAAAACGGTCAAGGGCAATGCCATCGTCCCTTCCTATGTGCTGGAGTATCTGCTCGGCCAGTACTGCGCCACCAACGACGAGGCCACGATTCAGACCGGTATCGAGACGGTCAAGGAGATTTTGGCCAAGCACTATGTCCACCGGAACGAGGCCGGTCTGGTGCGCTCGAATATCAAGGAAAAGGGGCGCTACAAAGTCATCGACAAGATCAGCGTGGCCCTGAATGAGAAGACGGATGCCTATGAGGCGCAGTTCTCCAACCTGGGAATCAAGAAGGTATTGGTGGATTCTGGTACCGTCAAGGCGCACCCCAAGCTATTGGTGAGCGGCGTCTGGTGCATTGCGGACATCGAATACGTATTTTCAGAAGACCAGAACGCCAGCCCGTGGATTCTCTCTACCCTCAAGCCGATTCAGCTATCGCACTTCGACTATGACGCCTACGTTGCCGCGCGGCAGCAGTTCAGTACCGATGAGTGGATTGACCTGCTGATACAGAGTATCGGCTTTAACCCGGAGATGTTCGGACGGCGCAGCAAGCTGACGCAACTGGTCCGCTTGATTCCGTTTTGCGAGCGGAACTACAACCTAATCGAACTTGGTCCCAAGGGGACGGGCAAATCCCACGTTTACTCCGAATTCTCGCCCCATGGGATCCTGGTTTCCGGTGGTGAGGTCACTGTACCCAAGCTGTTTGTGAATAACTCCAGCGGCAAGATCGGCCTGGTGGGCTACTGGGATTGCGTGGCCTTCGACGAATTCGCCGGCAAACAAAAACGCGTCGATAAAGCTCTGGTCGACATCATGAAGAACTATATGGCCAACAAGTCCTTCTCCCGGGGCGTGGAAACCTTGGGCGCCGAGGCGTCCATGGTGTTCGTGGGCAACACCCGGCATACCGTGCCTTACATGCTGAAGCATTCGGACCTGTTCGATGAGCTGCCGGACAAGTTCTACGATTCTGCCTTTCTGGACCGAATCCACTTCTACATCCCCGGGTGGGAGGTCGACATCATCCGGGGCGAGATGTTCTCCGACGCCTATGGCTTCGTGGTGGACTACCTTGCAGAAATCCTGCGCTCGATGCGGAACTACGATTACTCCGACCAGTATAAGGAGCACTTTACCCTTTCTTCGGATATCTCGACCCGTGACCGGGACGGTATCAATAAGACCTTTTCCGGCTTGATGAAGATTCTGTTCCCCCAGGGGGGAGCGACAAGGGAAGAGGTGGAAGAAGTGCTGCGTTTTGCCATCGAGGGGCGCAAGCGGGTCAAGGACCAGTTACAGCGGATCGATACCACCTACGGCGAAGTACGTTTTTCCTATCAGGATCAACAAGGCCAGGAAATACTGGTCACCACACTTGAGGAGGAAGAGTACCCAGGCTACTACCACCAGACAGTGTCTACCCCTGAGGAGGGGGAATTAGAGCCCGAGCCTACAACAGACGTTAAAGGTGGCGAGCCCAAAGAGCCCCGCGCCTCTGAACCCGTACTGGAGGAAAAGCACCTGACCTTCCAGGAAAATCAAAAAGGCATCTCATTCGACGGTTTGTTTGGCGCATACCTGAAAGGAGCCAGTGAGATCACCGTCACAGACCCCTACATTCGGCTTTTCTACCAGATCCGCAATTTCATGGAGTTTCTAGAAGCCATCGTGAAGAACAAGGCCGAAGAAGATGAAGTGGCGGTTCACCTCGTCACCGTCCGGGACGAGTTCAAGGGTGACCTACAAGACGAGAGTTTTGAAAAAATCCAGGAATCCGCTCGCACCGTGGGCATCGACTTCACCTGGGAGTTTGATGAAAGCGGCACCATTCATGCCCGTCATATCGTTACGGACCACGGCTGGAAGATTTCGCTGGATCGGGGGTTGGACATCTTCCAGCACTACGAGATGAATGAAGCCTTCGCGTTTGCCAACCGGTTGCAGCAGTTTCGGTCTAGCAAGGCCTTTGAGGTGACGTTTATCAGGCAAGAACAAAAAGATTAGGGGGGACGAGATGAGCGGCGAGGTAAAGAGAATAGAATCGATCAAAGGCATGGCGGTCTTTCAGGACTTTCGATGGGCTTCATCTGTAAGGGATGAAGGCAATAATGTTGCTGAATTTAGAAAAATCAACATTTTATATGGCCGAAACTACTCCGGGAAAACAACTTTATCACGGATTTTTAGGGCTCTCGAAACCGGTTCAGTCTCCGACAAATATAGCTCACCTGAATTTCAGCTATCTTTCAATGGCGGCACCAATGCCACGCAAAACTCATTGAATAGCCATGGCCAAGTGGTTCGGGTTTTTAATGAAGATTTTGTCAGAGATAATCTGCATTTCATCGTTGATGACGAGCAGGCCATAAACTCGTTCGCCATATTGGGAGAAGATAATGCCAAGCTTGAGGAAGAGATAGAAAAGCATGAAGCTGAACTCGGAAGCGAAGAGGATAATTCAGGTCTGCTTGGTGACCTCCTTGGTGCTGAGGATGAGTTCAAAAAAGCCAAAAAATCCCATGGCGATAAGTCGACAGAATTAGAGACAAAGTTACGGGATAAAGCCAATAAGGCAGGCTCGGGAATTAAGCACAACAAATCGTTTGGCGATGCCAACTACAATGTTCCCAAAATTAAAGCAGATATCGCTACTGTTACCAGAGATACTTATTCCCCGCTTACTGATGAACAGGTAGACCAATTTCATGACCTTCTCAGAGAAGAACCCAAGCCGGAAATCCCAGAATCATCATCCTTTAACCTTCAATATTCCGCGATAGCATCAAAGGCTAAAGATTTAATTGAAAAAAAGATTCAGGCATCTGACCCGATTCAGGAATTACTAAACGATGCTGCATTGGCGACATGGGTGAGGACTGGTCGCGAGCATCATCAAGGGAAAAGAGACAAGTGCGCATTTTGTGGTAGCGACCTGCCGAAAGATTTATGGGAAAAACTGGACAAGCATTTCAATCAGGAGTCTGAAGAGCTTCGGCAAGCGCTGGATAACCTGCTTGGATCGATTGAACGTGAGAGGTCACGACTTCCCAGTCTACTGAAAATCAAGAATTCGGATTTCTATTCTAACTTCACCATGGATTTGGATTCGCTTTCAGAACAGTTATCAGCTAAATCCGCTGCTTATTGTGAAAGCTTGGATTCTATTAAAGAACAGGCCGAAAAACGAAAAAATGAAATCTTCACTCCTCTAACATTTGATGAACCTGAGTCCGTTGAGGATTCTTTGAATGCGGTTAGAGATTCATTTGAACAGCTCAGGAAAAAATCAAATGAGTTCACTGCTTCGCTGAGCGAGGATCAATCGGAAGCACGCGCTTCCCTCCGCCTTCATGAAGTTCATACATTCATTAACGACATAAAATATGAAGAAGAATGCACATCCATTGATACTTTGAATGCGGCAATGGGAAAAGCACAGGAAGCTAAGAATGCCGCAAAGGAAAAAGTCGATTCCAAGCGAGCAAAGATCAATGAGCTCAAGGCTCAGCTGAAAGATGAAAGTAAAGGCGCTGACCGGGTAAATGACTATTTGAACAATTTCTTTGGGCACCAGTCACTTTCACTCAAAGCCATTGAAGAAAATCCCGGAGATACTTCATCAGGATACCGGTTTGAAGTAACACGCAACGGCAAGCAGGCATTCCACCTAAGTGAGGGTGAATGTAGCCTGATAGCTTTTTGTTACTTCATGGCAAAGCTTGAGGATATTGAGACCAAAGGTAATCAGCCGATTATCTGGATCGATGATCCCATTTCCAGTCTGGATGCAAACCATATCTTTTTTGTCTACAGCCTTATCAATGCTGCAATTGTCAAACCGAAAAACTTTTTGCAGCTATTTATCTCCACACACAATCTCGATTTCTTGAAATACCTAAAGAGAATTTCCAATGATTATAAGGGTAAAGGAGATAAGCGGATAAAGGTGCGTGAGTTTTTTATGGTGGAGCGTTCGGGCGATGCAAGTCAAATATGTCTAATGCCCGGATACCTGAAAAACTATGTTACGGAGTTTAATTATTTATTTCATCAAATTTATAAGTGTGCAACTGCTGAATCTATTGATGACGGAAATTATCATGAGTTCTATAACTTTGGGAATAATGCCAGAAAATTTTTGGAAATATACCTCTATTACAGATACCCCAATGGCATTGAAGGCGATGACAAGTTATTAAAGTTTTTTGGTGAAGATAGCATTCCAGCAATATTTACGGATCGAGTTAATAACGAGTATTCACATTTGTGTGGCGTATTTGAGCGTGGTGCCTCTCCAATAGAAGTTCCCGAAATGAAAACCGTTGCTCAGCAGATTATTTCGAAGGTCAAGGATGATGCTGATCAGTATTCAGCTCTTCTCCAAAGTATCGGGGTAAAAGATGATCTGTTGGAGAAGGACTTTAACAAGACGCAGGAGGCTGGATGAAAATCCTCCACACATCCGACTGGCATATAGGCCGAACTCTTTACGGCAGAAAACGTTACGAGGAGTTCGAGTCCTTTCTGACCTGGCTGGTGGAGACGATTCAGCAGAATGAAATCGATGCTCTGCTGGTGGCCGGTGATGTCTTTGACACCAGCGCTCCGAGCAATCGTGCCCAGGAGCTCTATTATCGGTTCCTGTGCCGGGTGGCTGCCTCATCCTGCCGTCATGTTGTCGTTATCGCGGGCAACCACGATTCACCATCTTTTCTCAATGCCCCTCGGGAGCTGCTCAAAGCGCTGAATGTCCACGTGGTCGGCAGTAGCTCTGAGTCCCTGGAAGACGAAGTGCTGGTGCTCCGCAGTGAGCTGAACGCTCCGGAGCTGATTGTTTGCGCCGTGCCCTACCTCCGGGACAGGGATATCCGGGTGGCGGAGGCGGGTGAGAGTGTCGAGGACAAGGAGCGGAAACTACTTGCGGGGATCCGGTCTCATTACGCCGAAGTCGCTGCCTTAGCTGAGCAGAAACGTGAGGAACTCAGAGTGGATATTCCCATTGTGGCCATGGGGCACCTGTTTACTGCCGGCGGACAAACCGTCGATGGTGATGGTGTACGCGAACTCTACGTTGGCTCCCTGGCTCATGTGACGGCCGGGATTTTTCCAGCGAGCTTTGACTATCTGGCGCTTGGACACCTCCACGTCCCTCAGAAGGTGAATGGCCTAGAGACCATCAGGTACAGTGGCTCCCCTTTGCCCATGGGGTTCGGGGAGGCAAAACAGCAAAAGAGCGTTTGCCTGGTTGTTTCTAATCATGAAGAGGGCCAGGGCAAGCCGCCATCCGTGCAGCTAATCGACGTGCCAGTGTTTCAAAAGCTGGAGCGCGTTAAGGGTGACTGGGAGAGCATCTCAAGCCGTATGCTCGAGCTGTCGGCAACAGACTTTCAAGGCTGGGTCGAAGTCATCTACGAAGGTGAGGAGGTCATTGGCGACCTGCGCGAACGTCTGGAGACCGCCGTCTCTGGCACTGGAGTGGAGATCCTCCGGATCAAAAACAACCGCATCATCGACCACGTGCTGGGACAAATCCATGAAGAGGAGACACTCGACGACCTGGACGTGAACGACGTGTTCGAGCGCTGCCTAGCCGTTCATGAGGTGCCTGAAGACCAGCGGCCTGAACTGCTACGGGCCTACCAGGAAACTGTTTCGTCTCTCTATGAAGACGACGTGAAAGCGGAATAGAGAGGCTGTCGATGAGAATACTGCAGGTACGCTTCAAAAACCTGAACTCCCTGGTAGGCGAGTGGGAAATCGACCTGATGCACCCGGCCTTCGCGGCTGACGGCATCTTCGCCATTACTGGCCCGACCGGCGCGGGTAAAACTACGATCCTTGATGCTATCTGCCTTGCCCTCTATGGGCGGACGCCTCGCCTGAATAAGGTTACCAAGAGCGGAAACGAAATCATGTCCCGGCAGACCGGCGAATGTTTTGCCGAGGTGACTTTCGAAACCCAGAGTGGGCGTTACCGCTGTCATTGGAGCCAACATCGGGCGCGCAAGAAGCCGGATGGCGAGCTCCAGGCTCCGAAACATGAAATTGCCAATGCTGACTCCGGCGAGATTTTCGAATCCAAGATGAGAGGTGTAGCCGACCAGATCGAGTCGGCTACCGGTATGGACTTTGATCGTTTTACCCGTTCCATGTTGCTGGCCCAGGGCGGCTTCGCCGCTTTCCTTCAGGCGGCACCGGATGATCGGGCACCGATACTGGAGCAGATAACGGGCACAGAGATTTACAGTGAGATATCGATCCGTGTCCATGAGCGGCAGCGCGAAGAGCGAGAAAAGCTGAACTTACTCCAGGCTGAAACGGCAGGCATCGTGATTCTAGAGCCGGAGCAGGAACAAGAAATTTCACATACACTCGGGACAAGGCAGAAGGAGGAGACAGACCTTGCCGCCAAGTACTCCGACGCCGGGAAGGCCATTGCCTGGCTCTCCATCATCGATGGATTAAAGAAGGAAATCGTCAATCTTGCCGGTGAAGAGAGCAAACTGAAAGTCGATATCGAGGCGTTCAAGCCGGATCGTGAAAGGTTCAACCGGGCTTTGAGTGCCGCCTCGCTTGATGGCGTATATGCGACGCTTACGGCCACCCGCAAACAGCAGGCAGATGACAAAGAGGCATTGAAAACTGGGGAAGAGGCTCTCCCTGGATTGGAATCTTCCGCAAAGGAGCAAGCCGAGACGATGAGCGCGGCTGAGCAGCAAACCGCTCGGGCCAAAGAAAAGCTGAAAGCGGCCGTTCCGATTTTGCAAAAGGTTCGCTCCCTCGATCAGAGGCTTGCCGATCAGGAAAAGGCCGTTACGACGGGTGATGAGGCCTGCAAAAAGGATTCGGTAAAGATTGACGCAGATACACAAACCCGGCTCAAGGAACAGGAGAAGCGTATTAAGGCCCAGCAGGCGTTGGAGCTTGTTGAAGGGTATCTCAAGGAGCATGCCCGGGATGAATGGCTGATCAGCGGCCTGGCCGGTGTTGAAGAACAGTTGAAAGGCCTGATCTTAAGGCAGAACGAAGCCCTTCAAAAAGAGAGCGATCAAGAAAAGGCCGAGAACGCTTTGAAACAGGCGGCAACGTCACTCGACGACTGCCAGAAGCAATCCAGCATTCGGAAGCAGGAACTGGAGGACGCATCAAAGCAGCTTCAGCAAGGCAAAGATGTTTTGAGCCAGTTACTGGGGGGCCGCTTGCTGCGCGAATACCGCACGGAGAAGGAAACTCTGCTGCGTGAAATGGCCTTCCTGACCAAGATAGCGGAGCTTGAAGATCACCGGGCGAAACTGGAAGACGGCAAGCCCTGCCCACTTTGTGGTGCCACCGAGCATCCCTTCGCGGAAGGGAATGTTCCTGCCTCTGATGAAACTGAACAGAAGATCGAAACGCTGACCAAGCTGATCAACAAAGCGGAGGATCAGGAAGCCGCCATCAAGAGACTTGAAGAGGCTGAAAACTTGGCCCGTAATAATCTGACGGAGGCGGAAAAGCTGGAGTCAGCGGCGGCTAATGACAAAAAGGCTGCCGAAAGAACACTTACCGAGGTAAAGGGCAGCTTGGAAAAGCTCCGTGCAGACTTTGCCGAACGCAGGCAGGCCGTTTCCTCCAGGCTCCTGCCACTTGGTATTGAGAACATCCCTGAAACGGACATTCCATCGCTGCTCGAGACCCTCAAAGCACGGCTGAAGGAATGGCAGGCCCAGGTTAAGAAGAAGGCGGACATCGAGAAACAGGTTGCCGACCTCGACAGTGAGATCAAGAGACTGGATGCGGTTATCGAAACCCAAAGCACTGCTCTGGCCGAAAAACGGGAGCGCCTGGAAACACTGAAAACGGAATTTGCCGCAGGAAATGATGAGCGCAAAGCACTTTACGACGACAAGAATCCCGACGAAGAAGAGCGTGGTTTGAATAAGGCGGTATTTGACGCCGAAGGTGCCGAGAGGCAGGCCAGAGATCAGCATAATCAACTACAGCAAAGGTGGCATACCGCAAAGGCCCATGTCGAATCCCTGAGAAAGCGGATCGACCAGCGAGAGCCGGAACTGGGAAGGATGGAAACTGATTTCTCCGCAGCACTTACGCCAGTTGGTTTTTCAGATGAAGAACAGTTTCTGGGAGCCAGATTGACCTCTGAGCGGAGAGGTGAGCTGACGGTTAAGGCCAATGAACTGGATGAGCGTCAAACAGATCTGAAAGCCAGGCAAAAGGATCGGGAGACGCGCTTGGCCACAGAAATGGCCCGAAAAGTGACCGACAAATCTCTGGAAGAGCTCGAACCCCAATTCAAGGAGTACGAGGAGTCTCTGAGGGAATTGCGGGACATCATTGCCGGTCTCAAGCACAAGCTGAGTGAAAATACGGCCGCCAAGGAGCGGATAAAGGAGAAGCAAGCGGCTATCGAGGCCCAGAGCAAAGAGTGCCGCCGTTGGGAAAATCTGCACGAACTGATTGGCTCCGCAGACGGCAAGAAGTATAGGAATTTTGCCCAGGGGCTGACCTTTGAAATGATGATTGGCCATGCCAACAGACAACTACAGAAGATGACCGACCGCTACTTGCTGGTCCGTCACGATGCTCAGCCTTTGGAGCTTAATGTGGTTGACAACTACCAGGCCGGAGAGATTCGGCCCACGAAGAATCTCTCCGGTGGCGAAAGCTTTATCGTCAGTCTCTCCCTGGCTCTGGGTCTGTCCCATATGGCCAGCAAGAATGTCCGTGTGGACTCGCTGTTCCTGGATGAAGGCTTTGGCACACTGGACGATGAAGCCCTCGATACCGCCCTGGAAACTCTTGGAGGCCTGCAGCAGGACGGCAAGCTGATCGGCGTTATTTCACACGTGCCTGCTTTAAAGGAGCGCATCAGTACGCAGATCCAGGTAACGCCTCAAACTGGAGGCAGAAGCCAGATATCGGGGCCGGGATGCAGCGGGTTGAGCGCTACGGAACGGGCCGTAGAGGCAGGTTAATTAGTGCCCATCCAGAAACCCGCATTTTCAGCCAGTTTAGCTCACCTCCAGGAGTGGAGGCTGAGCTGCGTGCCTTCAAAAAAATGAAAGCAGCTAAATATTGGTAAATGTGATCATTATTTGATCGACTGGCTCGCGTTCAAGCCACGGGCGGGCACCGCACGACTGCTCATGCGCCCTGTTTACAGATGTTCAGTCGGAACCGGTCGGCTAATCCGGACCGAGTCGGGCCAACCGCACCAGGTTGTAGCTCAGAACTGAGGCCCAGACAAACGCTTTGAAACCATCGTGACCTTTCCACTTCGCTTTCGCGGCTCCGAAGGCCCGTTTCAGCTCCGAGATGTTGCCTTCG
>NZ_FONF01000037.1:0-16275 GCF_900112835.1 Marinobacter sp. DSM 26671
GGTATCAAGGATACCGTGAAGACTACTTGTACTGGTGTTGAGATGTTCCGCAAGCTGCTGGACGAAGGTCGTGCCGGTGAGAACATTGGTGCGCTGCTGCGTGGCACCAAGCGTGACGACGTTGAGCGTGGTCAGGTTCTGGCGGTTCCGGGTTCCATCACTCCGCACACCAAGTTCGAGTGCGAAGTGTACGTACTGTCCAAAGAAGAAGGCGGCCGTCATACTCCGTTCTTCAAGGGCTACCGTCCGCAGTTCTACTTCCGTACCACCGACGTGACCGGTTCTTGCGAACTGCCGGAAGGTGTGGAAATGGTTATGCCGGGTGACAACGTCAAGATGAGTGTTACCCTGATTGCTCCGATCGCCATGGAAGATGGCCTGCGCTTCGCGATTCGTGAAGGCGGCCGTACCGTTGGTGCCGGCGTAGTCTCCAAGATTATCGAGTAATAGACTCGAGAGTAAGTGCACTGAGTTGTTTCGGTGCAGGCCAGTAGCTCAATTGGCAGAGCAGCGGTCTCCAAAACCGCAGGTTGGGGGTTCGATTCCCTCCTGGCCTGCCATTTTTTAACATCCGGATACATAAGTTGATTCCTATGGAGTCAAAAGCCGTTCAGTCAGCCAGCCGTTTCGATTTCGTGAAGTGGCTGGTTGTTTTCGTTCTGATCGCCATCGGTGTGGTGGGGAATCAGTATTATAGTGCCGAGTCTCTGCTGTATCGGGTTCTGGCTCTTGTAGGTCTCGCAATTGTGGCGGCGCTTGTTGCCCTCCAGACCGACCGTGGTCGTCGCTTCGCGACGCTGCTGAAGGAGGCGAGAGTCGAGATCCGGAAAGTGGTATGGCCCACCAGGCCCGAGCTCGTGCAGACGACAGCGATTGTTGTGGTGTTTGTGCTCGTTGTGGCTCTGTTGTTGTGGGGTATGGATTCGTTGATCAGCTGGCTGGTCGCCGGGTTTATCGGTTAACAGGAGTGGGCAATGGCTAAGCGCTGGTACGTCGTTCATGCGTATTCTGGCTTCGAAAAGCAGGTGATGCGCACTCTCAGGGAGCGCGTTGCGCTGCACGAGATGGAAGACCGTTTCGGCGAGATCCTGGTTCCGACCGAGGAAGTCGTCGAAATGCGAGAAGGGAAGAAGCGCAAGAGTGAGCGCAAATTCTATCCCGGGTACGTACTGGTCCAGATGGAAATGGACGATGCGACGTGGCACCTTGTGAAGAACACCCCGCGTGTTCTTGGTTTTATTGGTGGTACCAAGGATAAGCCTGCACCGATCACCGAAAAGGAAGCGGAAGCGATCCTTCGTCGAGTCGAAAGCGGTGCAGACAAGCCCAAGCCGAAGACGCTGTTCGAGCCGGGTGAGATTGTTCGCGTTGTTGAAGGTCCTTTTGCGGACTTCAATGGTGTGGTTGAGGAAGTTGACTACGACAAGAGTCGGGTCAAGGTTGCCGTTCTGATCTTTGGTCGTTCAACTCCGGTAGAGCTGGAGTTTGGGCAGGTCGAAAAAGACTGACCGGTAACGGGAAAGCTGAAAGCTCGCGCGCTCAAGCGACGCGGGCTTTTTGTGTCTGCTCTTAGCAGTTGTAAAAACGGGGAGCCGAGAGGCGTTTGAACCCACAGGAGATCTATCATGGCAAAGAAAATTGAAGCGTACATCAAGCTTCAGGTTGCTGCCGGCAAGGCCAACCCGAGTCCCCCCGTTGGTCCTGCACTGGGTCAGCGCGGCGTAAACATCATGGAATTCTGCAAGGCGTTCAACGCCCAGACTCAGGACATGGAGCCTGGTCTGCCGATTCCGACCGTGATCACCGTTTACAGTGATCGCAGCTTTACCTTTATTACCAAGACTCCGCCTGCACCGGTTCTTCTCCTGAAGGCCGCTGGCATCAAGAGTGGCTCCGGTCGTCCGAATACCGAGAAAGTCGGTACCGTGACCCGCGAGCAGCTTGAAGAAATTGCCAAGACCAAAGAGCCGGACCTGACTGCAGCCGATATGGACGCAGCGGTACGTACCATTGCAGGAACAGCCCGCAGCATGGGCCTGAACGTGGAGGGCCTGTAACATGGCGAAGCTGAGCAAGCGTCAGAAGCTTATTCGTGAAAAGGTAGACTCTACTCGTTCCTACTCTGTCGACGAAGCAGTTGCACTGCTGGTTGAGCTGGGCCAGAACGTGAAGTTCAAAGAGTCTGTCGACGTAGCCGTCAATCTGGGCGTTGACGCACGTAAATCCGACCAGGTTGTCCGTAGCAGCACTGTTCTGCCTCACGGCACCGGCAAGACCGTTCGCGTCGCTGTATTTACCCAGGGCGCCAATGCCGAGAAAGCAACGGCTGCTGGTGCAGACGTTGTAGGCATGGACGATCTGGCGGACGAAGTTAAGAAAGGCAACATGGATTTCGACGTGGTTATCGCCACTCCGGACGCCATGCGTGTTGTTGGTCAGCTGGGCCAGATTCTTGGTCCCCGTGGCCTGATGCCGAACCCGAAGGTGGGTACTGTGACTCCTGACGTCGAGACTGCGGTCAAGAACGCCAAGGCCGGTCAGGTTCGTTACCGCACCGACAAGAACGGCATTATCCACGCTCCGCTGGGTAACGTTGAATTCTCTGCGCAGAACATCAAGGAAAACCTTGAAGCTCTGGTAGCAGATCTGAAAAAGGCCAAGCCGTCGTCGGCGAAAGGTGTGTATCTCAAAAAGATCACCATTTCCTCGACTATGGGTCCTGGCCTGACTATCGATCAGAGCGGTCTCGCTATTTGATCCTTTGATCGGTGGTTACTTTGTAGTCTGGGCGGAAGCCAAGGCTGTCAAAGACCGCAGGCCCCCGAAGCACTTTCGGTCTGACTGGAAGTGCTGCAAGGGTTAAAGCAACGCCTGCGCAGACGGTGTGAAGACGTTCTCTCTGAACCCAAACACCGTTAGGAGCCCCGCGAGGGGTATATGTGGGTTTGCCGGGAAGACCCGGCGAAATCGAGGAGAAATCCAGTGGCAATTAGACTCGAAGACAAGAAAGCGATCGTCGCTGAAGTCAACGAGACTGCCGGTGGTGCTCTGTCTGTGGTTATGGCTGACTACCGTGGTGTTACCTCTGGTGACATGACGGCGCTTCGTGCCAAGGCTCGTGCCGAAAACGTGCGTCTGAAGGTTGTTCGTAACAACCTGGCGAAGATCGCGATTCGCGGTACCGAGTTCGAGTGCATCGACGAAGCCCTGGTCGGCCCGACCATTCTGGCATTCTCTATGGAAGATCCGGGCGCGGCAGCGCGTCTGTTGAAGGATTTTGCCAAAGAGAAAGAGGCGTTCGAGATTAAGGCACTGGCCGTCGGCGGAGAGCTGATGGGTGCAGACCAGATCGACCGTCTTGCCAAGCTGCCAACACGTCACGAAGCGCTGACAATGCTGGCCGCAGTAACACAGGCACCGATCACCAAGCTGGCACGGACACTGAACGAAGTTCCTTCGAAAGTGACTCGTGCTGTAGCGGCAGTTCGCGACCAGAAGCAAGAAGCTGCTTGATTCTGTTGAACACCATTTTTTATATTTTTGGGAGAAAGTCATGGCTCTGTCTAACGAAGACATTTTGAACGCAATCGCTGAAATGAGCGTAATGGACGTAGTTGCGCTGGTTGAAGCAATGGAAGAAAAATTCGGTGTTTCTGCCGCTGCAGCCGTTGCTGCTGCGCCGGCAGCTGCTGGTGGTGGCGAAGCCGCTGCTGAAGAGCAGACCGAGTTTGACGTTGTACTTACCGGTCCTGGTGAGAAGAAAGTAAACGTAATCAAGGCCGTTCGTGAACTGACTGGCCTGGGTCTGAAAGAAGCCAAGGAAATGGTCGACAGCGCTCCTTCCGTTATCAAGGAAGCAGCTAGCAAAGACGACGCTGAAGAAGCCAAGAAGAAGCTTGAGGAAGCAGGCGCTTCTGTTGAGCTCAAGTAAGAGTCGGCTGTTGATCGAAACCGTGCGATAAGCATGGACAGGCTGGTGGCTTTGGGCCACCGGCCTTTTTCTGTTGTATATGCTATAGAGTCTGGTGAGCAATTGCAGGTTGATGTCAGATCTATAACCTACAGCCAGAGTCTTGTTCAAGACGGCGCGATAAGCCGAGCAATTCGGCCCCGAAGCAGAACATTGGTTGCTTCTTGATACCAGGTATCAGGTCTAAAGCTGGGGAATGCAGATGACTTACTCCTACACTGAGAAAAAGCGGATTCGCAAAGATTTTAGTAAATTGCCTTCCGTGATGGACGTCCCCTATTTGCTGTCTATTCAGCTGGATTCGTTCCGGGACTTCCTCCAAATGGAAGCCGCTCCTGAAGACCGCCGGGAAACCGGTCTTCACGCAGCATTCAAATCCGTATTCCCGATTGTCAGTTACTCTGGCAATGCCGCGCTCGAATACGTGAGCTATCGTATTGGCGAGCCGGTTTTTGATGTCAAGGAATGCCAGCTTAGGGGCGTAACCTATGCAGCGCCGCTGCGGGTGAAGGTCCGCCTTATCATTTACGATAAGGAATCGTCCAACAAGGCGATCAAGGACATTAAAGAGCAGGAAGTCTACATGGGCGAGATGCCCCTGATGACCGAGAACGGTACCTTCGTTATCAACGGTACCGAGCGCGTTATTGTTTCCCAGCTCCACCGGTCTCCGGGTGTGTTCTTCGATCACGACAAGGGCAAGACCCATTCCTCCGGCAAGCTACTGTATTCTGCCCGGGTGATTCCTTACCGTGGTTCCTGGCTGGACTTCGAGTTTGATCCGAAGGACTCCGTGTTCGTTCGTATCGACCGTCGTCGTAAGCTTCCGGCATCCATTCTGTTGCGTGCCCTGGGCTACACCTCCGAGCAGATGCTGGAGATGTTCTTCGAAACCAGTAAATTCAGCCTGGGCGCGGAAGTGTGCAAGCTGGAGCTGGTGCCGAGCCGTCTGCGTGGCGACATCGCGACCTTCGATATCAAGGACAATGACGGTAACGTGATTGTCGAAGAAGGTCGCCGGATTACGGCCCGCCACATCAAGCAGTTGGAAAAAGCCGGCATCAACGAGCTTGAGGTGCCGACCGAGTACCTGTACGGCCGTGTACTGGCGAAAGACATGATCGATCAGGGTTCCGGTGAAGTCCTGGTGGAGTGTAACTCCGAGCTGACAGAAGAGCTGGTCACCAAGATTCTCGACGCTGGCGTGAAGGATATCGAAACCCTTTACACCAACGATCTGGACTGTGGTCCGTTCATGTCTGACACCCTGCGTATCGATCCGACTCGCACGCCGCTCGAAGCGCTGGTTGAGATCTACCGGATGATGCGCCCGGGTGAGCCGCCCACCAAGGAGTCGGCTGAGAACCTGTTTAATAACCTGTTCTTCTCTGAAGAGCGCTATGACCTGTCTGCGGTTGGCCGGATGAAGCTGAACCGCCGTCTGCGCCGTGAAGAAAGCACAGGTGAGGGCACCCTGACCCACGAAGACATCATCGACGTTCTCAAGACCCTGATCGACATACGTAACGGCCAGGGCAATGTGGACGATATCGATAACCTGGGTAACCGTCGTGTTCGCTGCGTTGGCGAAATGGCCGAAAACCAGTTCCGCGTTGGCCTGGTTCGGGTTGAGCGAGCGGTTCGTGAGCGTCTGAGCCTTGCTGAAAGCGAAGGGCTGATGCCGCAGGACCTGATTAACGCCAAGCCGGTAGCAGCCGCGGTTAAAGAATTCTTCGGCTCAAGCCAGCTGTCGCAGTTCATGGACCAGAACAACCCGTTGTCCGAGGTCACGCACAAGCGTCGTATCTCTGCGTTGGGCCCAGGTGGTCTGACCCGTGAGCGTGCAGGCTTTGAGGTTCGTGACGTACACCCGACCCACTACGGTCGCGTATGCCCAATCGAGACGCCGGAAGGTCCGAACATCGGTCTTATCAACTCGCTGGCGACTTACGCGCGCTCCAACTCCTACGGTTTCCTCGAGAGTCCGTACCGGAAAGTTGAGAACGGCGTGGTAACCGATGAAGTGGTTTACCTGTCCGCTATCGAGGAGAGCAACTACGTCATCGCCCAGGCCAGTGCTGCCATGGACGAGAAGACCAAGCGTCTGACCGACGAACTGGTTACCGTTCGCCACCAGAACGAATTTACCGTTACTCCGCCGGAGAGCGTTAACTTCATGGATGTATCTCCGCGCCAGGTAGTATCGGTCGCGGCATCCCTGATCCCGTTCCTGGAGCATGACGACGCCAACCGGGCACTGATGGGTGCGAACATGCAGCGTCAGGCGGTTCCGACACTCAAAGCCCAGGTTCCCCTGGTAGGAACCGGTGTTGAGCGTACGGTTGCCCAAGACTCTGGCGTCTGTGTATCGGCTCGCCGCGGCGGTGTGATCGAAAGCGTTGACGCTTCGCGCATCGTGGTTCGTGTCAATAACGAGGAAACCGAAGCGGGTGATGCAGGTGTGGATATCTACAACCTGACCAAGTACACCCGTTCGAACCAGAACACCTGTATCAACCAGCGCTCCATCGTGCGTCAGGGCGATATTATTGCCCGTGGCGACGTGCTGGCAGACGGTCCCTCTGTGGATCTGGGTGAGCTGGCACTGGGGCAGAACATGCGCATCGCGTTCATGCCCTGGAACGGTTACAACTTTGAGGACTCCATCCTCATTTCCGAGAAAGTGGTGCAGGAAGATCGCCTGACCACCATCCACATTCAGGAACTGACCTGTGTGGCTCGGGACACCAAGCTGGGTAGCGAAGAAATCACCGCGGATATTCCGAACGTTGGTGAAAGTGCGCTGTCCAAGCTGGATGAGTCCGGTATTGTTTACATTGGTGCTGAAGTGGGCCCCGGTGACATTCTGGTAGGCAAGGTCACACCGAAGGGTGAGACCCAGCTGACGCCTGAGGAGAAGCTGCTGCGTGCCATCTTTGGTGAGAAGGCGTCCGATGTTAAGGACACCTCCTCCCGCGTGCCGACTGGCACCCGCGGCACCGTTATCGACGTGCAGGTCTTTACCCGCGACGGTATCGAGAAGGATCAGCGTGCCCAGTCCATCGAGAAAGAGCAGCTGGACCAGTATCGCAAGGATCTGAAAGACGAGTACCGGATTGTTGAAGGTGCGACATTCGAGCGTCTGAACAGTGCGTTGAAAGGGCAGGAAGTGATCAGTGGGCCGGGTCTGAAGAAGGGCGCCACGCTCGAAGAGAGCTACCTGGCCGAGCTGCCGCGTTCTGACTGGTTCAAGCTCCGGATGAAAGATGAGAGCCTGAACGAGCTGCTGGAGAAATCCGAGCAGGGTCTGGAAGACCGCAAGAAGGAACACGAAGCGCGCTTTGACGACAAGAAAGGCAAGCTTCAGCAGGGCGACGACCTCGCACCGGGCGTACTGAAGATCGTCAAGGTATACCTGGCTATCAAGCGTCGTATCCAGCCGGGTGACAAGATGGCCGGTCGTCACGGTAACAAGGGTGTTATTTCCTCGGTGATGCCGATCGAAGACATGCCTTACGACGAGCACGGCAACACGGTTGACGTGGTTCTGAACCCGCTGGGTGTCCCCTCGCGGATGAACGTAGGTCAGGTGCTTGAGACTCATCTGGGTGCTGCAGCCAAGGGTCTGGGTGAGCGTATCAGCCAGATGCTGGACGAGCAGCGCAAGGTGGCTGAATTACGCAAGCTGCTGGATGAGATCTACAATCACTCAGACGAAGTGTTCAAGGTGGACCTGGATTCCCTGTCCGACAAGGAAATCCTGGAGATGTGCCACAACCTTCGCGGCGGTGTGCCCATGGCAACGCCGGTATTCGACGGTGCCAAGGAAGCCGAGGTCAAGCGCATGCTTGAGCTTGCGGGACTGAGCACTACCGGTCAGACCATGCTGTATGACGGTCGTACTGGTGATATGTTCGACCGCCCGGTAACGGTTGGCTACATGTACATCCTGAAGCTGAACCACCTGATCGACGACAAGATGCACGCTCGTTCCACCGGCTCTTACAGCCTGGTTACCCAGCAACCGCTGGGTGGTAAGGCGCAGTTCGGTGGCCAGCGCTTCGGTGAGATGGAAGTGTGGGCTCTCGAGGCCTACGGTGCAGCTTACACGCTGCAGGAGATGCTCACCGTCAAGTCTGATGACGTGAACGGTCGGACCAAGATGTACAAGAACATTGTCGATGGCGATCATCGGATGGAGCCGGGCATGCCCGAATCCTTCAACGTTCTTGTCAAGGAAATCCGCTCGCTGGGTATCGACATCGAGCTGGAATCCGAGTGAGCCGAATTGTTTTTGGCAGCGTGAGCGGGCACGACCAGTGCCCGCCCGAGATTAACGCCATCCGGAGCTTTTACTGATGAAAGATTTGCTGAATCTTCTCAAGAGCCAGAACCAAAGCAAGGAATTCGACGCCATCCGTATTGGCCTGGCGTCGCCTGACATGATCCGTTCCTGGTCCTTTGGCGAAGTGAAGAAGCCTGAGACCATTAACTACCGTACCTTCAAGCCGGAGCGCGACGGTCTTTTCTGTGCCAAGATCTTCGGCCCGATCAAGGACTACGAGTGTCTGTGCGGTAAATACAAACGCCTCAAGCATCGCGGTGTTATCTGCGAGAAGTGTGGCGTTGAGGTTGCGCTGGCCAGTGTCCGCCGTGAGCGCATGGGCCATATTGAGCTGGCCAGCCCGGTCGCGCACATCTGGTTCCTGAAGTCACTGCCGTCCCGTATCGGTCTGATGCTGGACATGACCCTGCGCGATATCGAGCGGGTCCTGTACTTCGAATCCTTTATTGTTATCGATCCGGGGATGACCACCCTGGAGAAGGGCCAGCTGCTGAACGATGAGCAGTACTATGAAGCCCTGGAAGAATTCGGCGACGAGTTCGACGCCCGCATGGGTGCCGAAGCGGTCAAGGAGCTCCTTGAAGGTATTGATCTGCAGGAAGAGGTCGATGCCCTGCGTGAGGAGATTCCGCAGACCAACTCCGAAACCAAGATCAAGAAGTTCAGCAAGCGTCTGAAAATTCTTGAGGCGTTCCTGTATTCCGGCAACAAGCCAGGCGACATGGTCATGACCGTGCTGCCGGTGCTTCCGCCGGATCTGCGCCCGCTGGTACCGCTGGACGGTGGCCGCTTCGCGACCTCTGATCTGAACGATCTTTACCGTCGGGTGATCAACCGGAACAACCGTCTCAAGCGCCTGCTGGAGCTGAACGCTCCGGATATCATCGTGCGTAACGAGAAACGGATGCTGCAGGAAGCCGTTGACGCGCTGCTGGACAACGGGCGCCGTGGCCGGGCCATTACCGGCACCAACAAGCGCCCGCTGAAGTCCCTGGCTGACATGATCAAGGGTAAGCAGGGTCGTTTCCGTCAGAACCTGCTTGGTAAGCGTGTGGACTACTCCGGTCGTTCAGTGATCGTGGTCGGTCCGTACCTGCGCCTGCACCAGTGTGGTCTGCCAAAGAAGATGGCACTGGAATTGTTCAAGCCGTTTATTTTCTCCAAGTTGGAGCACCGCGGCCTGGCGACCACCATCAAGGCCGCCAAGAAGATGGTCGAGCGCGAGGAAGGCGTGGTCTGGGATATCCTGGACGAAGTCATCCGTGAGCATCCGATCATGCTGAACCGTGCGCCGACCCTGCACCGTCTGGGTATCCAGGCATTCGAGCCGGTTCTGATCGAAGGCAAGGCGATCCAGCTGCATCCGCTGGTGTGTGCGGCCTACAACGCCGACTTTGACGGCGACCAGATGGCGGTTCACGTACCGCTGACCCTGGAAGCCCAGCTCGAAGCCCGTGCGCTGATGATGTCCACCAACAACGTGCTGTCGCCGGCCAACGGCGAGCCGATTATCGTGCCGTCCCAGGACGTGGTACTCGGCCTGTACTACATGACCCGTGAGCGCAAGAGCGCCCTGGGTGAGGGTATGGTGTTTGCCGACGTCAAAGAGGCGCATCGTGCCTACGGCGCTGGCAAGGTCGACCTTCAGGCGATCGTCAAGGTTCGCGTGAAGGAAGTGGCGATTGCCGAAGATGGCTCCCGTACCGAGCAATACAAGATTGTTGATACCACGGTTGGTCGTGCTCTGCTGTTTGACATCGTGCCTGATGGCCTGTCCTACGAGCTGGTCAACAAGCCGATGGTCAAGAAGGCAATCTCTAACCTGATCAACACCTGCTACCGTGATGCCGGTCTGAAAGACACCGTCATCTTCGCGGATCAGTTGATGTACATGGGTTATCACTATGCGACCGTTTCCGGTATCTCTATTGGTTTCAACGATTTCGAGATTCCGCCGGAGAAGTACGAGCTGGTTGATGCCGCATCCGCTGAGGTGAAGGATATCGAAACCCAGTACGCGTCCGGTCTGCTGACCCAGGGCGAGAAGTACAACAAGGTTATCGACATCTGGTCACGTGCCAACGATAAAGTTTCCAAAGCCATGATGGAGCGTCTGGCGAAGGAGCAGGTTATCGGGCCTGACGGACAACCGGTGAAGGGCGAGGACGGCGAATACCTGATGCAGGAGTCGTTCAACTCGGTTTACATGATGGCCGATTCCGGCGCCCGGGGTTCCGCGGCCCAGATCCGTCAGCTGGCCGGTATGCGTGGCCTTATGGCCAAGCCGGACGGCTCTATTATCGAAACGCCGATCACTGCGAACTTCCGTGAAGGTCTGAACGTACTCCAGTACTTCATCTCCACTCACGGTGCCCGTAAGGGTCTGGCGGATACCGCTCTGAAGACCGCGAACTCCGGTTACCTGACCCGTCGTCTGGTAGATGTCTCCCAGGATCTGGTCGTTACCGAGCCTGACTGTGGTACCGACGAAGGTCTGCTGATGACGCCGCACATCGAAGGTGGCGACGTTGTAGTACCGCTGGGTGACCGGGTTCTGGGTCGTGTGACCGCCCGTGATGCGTTTACTCCGACCGACAAGGATAACGCCGTTATCGAAGCCGGCACTCTGCTGGACGAGAAGGCCGTTGAAACCCTCGAGCGGGCCGGTGTGGATGAAGTCTGGGTTCGCTCTGCGATCACCTGTGAAACCCGCCACGGTATCTGCTCCAAGTGCTACGGCCGTGATCTGGCCCGTGGTCACGAGGTTAACGTCGGTGAAGCTGTGGGCGTTATCGCTGCGCAGTCCATCGGTGAGCCGGGTACCCAGCTGACTATGCGTACCTTCCACATTGGTGGTGCGGCCAGCCGGGCGTCCGCGGTGGACAATATCCAGGTCAAGCATGGCGGTACCGTCCGTCTGCACAATATGAAGTCGATCGAGAAGGCCGACGGTACTCTGGTGGTGATTTCCCGTTCCTCCGCGTTGGCCATTGCCGATGACCAGGGTCGTGAGCGTGAATGGTACAAGCTGCCATACGGTGCTGTTCTATCCGTCAAGCACGGTGATGCGGTTGAAGCGGGCGTTGTGGTTGCCAAGTGGGATCCGCACACCCACCCGATCATCGCCGAGGCTGGTGGTACCGCGAAATTCGTCAACATGGACCAGGGCATCACTGTCCGCACCCAGACCGACGAATTGACGGGCCTGTCCACCATGGAGGTCATCGACTCCAAGGAGCGTCCTGCAGCTGGTAAGGACATTCGTCCGGCGATCCAGCTCATTGATGAGAAGGGTGAAGAAGTGGAGCTGCCAGGTGGCGGTACCGCGATCTTCTTCCTGCCGGCAAACGCTCTGGTCACTATGGCCAACGGCGCGCGGATCGAACTGGGTGACGTGGTAGCACGGATCCCGCAGGAAAGCTCCAAGACCCGGGATATCACCGGTGGTCTGCCGCGGGTTGCCGACCTGTTCGAGGCTCGTCGTCCGAAGGAATCCTCCATCCTGGCTGAAATCAGCGGTATGGTCTCGTTCGGCAAGGAAACCAAGGGCAAGAAGCGTCTGGTTATCACACCGAAGGATGGGGATGCATACGAAGTTCTGATTCCGAAGCACCGTCAGCTCAACGTCTTCGAAGGCGAGACCGTTGAGAAGGGTGAGGTAATCTCGGACGGTCCGTCCAACCCGCACGATATTCTGCGTCTGCTGGGTGTGGTGGAACTGGCCAAGTACATCACCAACGAAATCCAGGACGTTTACCGTCTGCAGGGTGTTGTCATCAACGATAAACACATTGAGGTTATCGTTCGTCAGATGCTGCGGAAAGTGGAAATCACCGATCCCGGCGATACCACTCTGCTTTCCGGCGACCAGGTGGAAATCACCCAGGTGCTGGAAGAAAACGAGAAGGCCGATGCCGCCGACAAAGAGCCTGCACGGTTCGAGCGTCTGCTGCTGGGTATCACCAAGGCTTCCCTGGCCACCGAGTCGTTCATTTCTGCGGCTTCGTTCCAGGAAACTACCCGGGTACTCACCGAAGGTGCGGTTACCGGTAAGCGTGATTACCTGCGCGGCCTGAAGGAAAACGTTGTGGTTGGTCGACTGATTCCGGCCGGTACCGGTCTGGCATACCACAACGAGCGTCGTCGCAAGCGTGACCTGGAAGAGCAGGGCGTAACCGCGGCCGACGTGGAAGAAGCTCTGAGTGCCGAGCTCAACCGCGAAAGCTAAGTTGAGACGGCGCGCCGCCTCCGGGTAGTTACCTACCCGGGAGGTGGTCAAAAAGAGACCAGTCATCTTGACTGTCCGGGGGCGCAGGCTTACACTTGCGTCCCTTAAATTTTACCCCCTGCACAGGGGGTAAGTTTCATTGATATGGTTTTTTGGAGTTTGCTTACATGGCAACGATTAATCAGTTGGTGCGTAAGCCTCGTAAGCGCAAGGTAGCCAAGAGCGATGTTCCTGCTCTCCAGGCCTGCCCTCAGCGCCGTGGTGTGTGCACTCGTGTGTATACCACAACGCCGAAGAAGCCGAACTCAGCACTGCGTAAAGTGTGCCGTGTTCGTCTGACCAACGGCTACGAGGTTTCCTCATACATTGGTGGTGAAGGTCACAACCTTCAGGAGCACAGTGTTGTGCTTATCCGTGGCGGTCGAGTAAAAGACCTTCCGGGTGTGCGCTATCACACTGTTCGCGGAACGCTGGACACCCAGGGTGTACAGAACCGTAAGCAGGGCCGCTCCAAGTACGGTGCAAAACGACCCAAGTCCTGATGTCCCGAGCGGGTGTCTTTTATCGTTGCTTGTCAGAACGGTAAGAGTAAGGCTGAGTAGCATTTGCTATCTCAGGGGTTCCTGAAGACCTTTTAGATATATAAGGGCTTATCGATGCCTAGAAGAAGAGTTGCAGCTAAACGGGAAATTATCCCGGATCCGAAATTCGGCAGTGCACGTCTTGCCAAGTTCATCAACCACGTGATGGAAAGTGGCAAGAAGTCTACCGCAGAGCGCATTGTTTACGGCGCTCTGGATATTGTTGCCGAGAAATCCAAAGAAGAGCCGATCGACATGTTCGAGAAGGCCCTGGAGAACATCCAGCCGATGGTTGAGGTTAAGTCCCGTCGTGTTGGTGGTGCTACTTACCAGGTGCCTGTCGAAGTACGGCCTTCCCGTCAGAACGCGCTGGCAATGCGCTGGCTCGTAGAATATTCACGGAAGCGCGGTGAGAAGTCCATGGCTCAGCGTCTGGCTGGTGAAATCCTGGACGCCGCTGACAGCAAAGGCTCCGCTGTTAAGAAGCGTGAAGATGTTCACCGCATGGCAGAAGCCAACAAGGCGTTCTCTCACTTCCGTTTCTAATCAGCCGAGGTTTATACAGTGGCACGCAAGACTCCTATCAAGCGTTACAGAAACATTGGTATTTGTGCGCACGTTGATGCGGGCAAAACCACGACCACCGAGCGGGTACTGTTCTATACAGGTATTTCCCACAAGATCGGTGAAGTTCATGATGGTGCAGCTACCATGGACTGGATGGAGCAGGAGCAGGAGCGTGGTATTACCATCACCTCTGCTGCGACTACGACATTCTGGCAGGGTATGGACAAGCAGTACCCGGAGCACCGGATCAACATCATCGACACCCCGGGGCACGTTGACTTCACTATCGAAGTAGAGCGCTCCCTGCGCGTACTCGACGGTGCGGTTGTCGTGTTCTGTGGTTCCTCCGGTGTTGAGCCGCAGTCCGAGACTGTATGGCGTCAGGCCAACAAGTACGAAGTTCCCCGCATGGTGTTCGTCAACAAGATGGACCGTGCCGGTGCAAACTTCCTGCGCGTCGTCGAGCAGATCAAAAAGCGTCTCGGTGCGAACTGCGTTCCCATCCAGTTGCCGATCGGTGCTGAAGACAACTTCGCCGGTATCGTTGACCTGATCCGGAACAAGGCTATCTACTGGAACGAAGCTGACTCTGGCGCAACTTACGAGCAGAAAGACGTTCCCGCGGAAATGGAAGACGAAGTCGCCATGTACCGCGAGCAGATGGTTGAAGCTGCTGCAGAAGCCAACGAAGAGTTGATGGAAAAGTACCTCGAAGAGGGTGAGCTCTCCATCGACGATATCAAGAAGGGTCTGCGTATGCGTACCCTGGCGAACGAGATCGTTGTTGCTACCTGTGGTTCTGCGTTCAAGAACAAGGGTGTCCAGGCGGTTCTGGATTCCGTTATTGAGTTTCTGCCGGCGCCGGACGAAGTCAAGGCCATCCGTGGTGAAGTTGACGAAGACGGTACCGAGGAGCTTCGTGAGGCGGATGATGATGCGCCGTTCGCGGCACTGGCGTTCAAGATCGCCACAGACCCGTTTGTGGGCACGCTGACCTTCTTCCGGGTTTACTCCGGTAAGCTTGAGTCCGGTAATGCCGTCTACAACTCGGTCAAAGGCAAGAAAGAGCGCGTCGGTCGTATGGTTCAGATGCACTCCAAGGATCGCCAGGAAATCAAAGAAGTACTGGCGGGCGACATCGCTGCTGCGATCGGCCTGAAGAGCGTAACCACCGGTGACACCCTGTGCGACGAGAATCACAAGATCATTCTCGAGCGCATGGAATTCCCGGAGCCGGTAATCTCCGTTGCTGTTGAGCCGAAGTCCAAGGCGGACCAGGAAAAGATGGGCGTTGCCCTGGGTAAGCTGGCTCAGGAAGATCCGTCGTTCCGCGTTCGTACCGACGAAGAATCCGGTCAGACCATCATCTCTGGCATGGGTGAGCTTCACCTGGACATCATCGTTGACCGCATGCGTCGCGAGTTCAAGGTAGAGGCGAACATCGGCAAGCCGCAGGTGGCCTACCGTGAGCGCATTCGCAAGTCGGTAGACGTCGAAGGCAAATTCGTGCGTCAGTCTGGTGGTCGTGGTCAGTACGGTCACGTCAAGATCAAGCTTGAGCCGTTGCCGCTGGATGATGAAGATGGTGAAAACTTTATCTTCGTGAATGAGATTGTTGGTGGTGTTGTTCCCAAGGAATACATCCCGGCAGTTCAGCAGGGTATTGAAGAGCAGATGCAGAACGGCTGTCTGGCCGGTTATCCGCTGCTGCGTATCAAGGCAACCCTGTACGACGGTTCCTACCACGACGTCGACTCGAACGAGATGGCCTTCAAGGTCGCTGGTTCCATGGCAATGAAGAAGGGTGCCCTCGAGGCGAACCCGGCACTGCTCGAGCCGATCATGCGTGTTGAAGTTGTGACGCCGGAAGATTACATGGGTGATGTTGTAGGCGACCTGAACCGTCGTCGCGGCGTTATCCAGGGCATGGACGAAGGTCCTGCCGGTAAGGTCATCCGTGCAGAGGTTCCGTTGTCGGAAATGTTCGGTTACGCCACCGACCTGCGTTCTGCAACGCAAGGCCGGGCGTCCTATGCGATGGAGTTCTCTGGTTATTCAGAGGCACCTTCGAACATTGCCGAAGCGATCATTAAAAAGGGTTGATCCCCAGGACTTAAGAAACAGGAAGAGGTGTAACCGTGTCTAAATCTAAATTTGAGCGTAATAAGCCGCACTTGAACGTAGGCACCATTGGTCACGTTGACCATGGTAAAACCACTTTGACTGCTGCCCTGACCCGTGTATGTCACGAAGTTTGGGGTACAGGCTCTGCGAGTGCCTTCGACCAGATCGATAACGCACCGGAAGAGAAGGCGCGTGGTATTACTATTGCGACTTCCCACGTTGAGTACGATTCCCCGAATCGCCACTACGCTCACGTAGACTGCCCGGGCCACGCTGACTATGTGAAGAACATGATCACTGGTGCAGCGCAGATGGACGGCGCGATCCTGGTTTGCTCCGCAGCTGACGGCCCCATGCCGCAGACCCGTGAGCACATCCTGCTGTCCCGTCAGGTTGGCGTACCTTTCATCGTTGTGTTCCTGAACAAAGCGGACATGGTAGACGATGAAGAGCTGCTCGA
>NZ_FONF01000038.1:0-15537 GCF_900112835.1 Marinobacter sp. DSM 26671
CTGGTCATCGATGAACTGGGTTACCTGCCCATGACGCGGCAGGCCCGGTACAACCTGTTCCAGCTGATCAACAGCCTGTACGAATACCGGTCCATCATCCTCACCACCAACAAGGACTTCACCAGTTGGGGCGAGTTCTTCCACGACGACAACGTGGCGGTGCCGATCATTGATCGGGTCATCCACCATTCACACATCTTTATGCTGGGAGGAGAAAGCTATCGGCTGAAGCAGAAAACGACAGGCTAGACTATGAAAGGTGGGTCAATTTTATTGGCCAAAGGTGGGTCAAAATAAATGGCCATTGACACTGGGGCGACAGAACGCAGGTATTCGCAAGAATCGCGCTGTCCGAAGAATCTCATACCAGCACCGTAGACTACCTGTTGAAAAAGTTTGATGTTGAAGACCCGGTAGTGAATGACACGATCGGCGTATTCACCAATCAGGAACTTCAGGCCCTGTATGACGAATTGGTTGCCAAGGGAAAAAACTCGTTTGTTGATGGCCTGTTCGTGGGGGGCCTGATCGAAGAGAAGGATATGAGAGATATTCTGGCCGCGATTAATCAAACCGATGAGCGCGCCATCATTCTTGCCTATTCCAACCTGCTGGATGGATCAAAAAGCCACCTGAAAGCCTTTGTAAGCGTGATCGAGGCACAGGGACTGACCTATGAGCCTCAGGTACTGGATGCGGAAGAAGTAGAGCTTATCCTGGAGGATGAGAGCCAGGTTGAAGACTGACCGGTTATAAAACCGGGTTGCTGAAAGCAGAACGGGCGGCCATTGGCCGCCCGTTC
This sequence comes from Marinobacter sp. DSM 26671, assembly GCF_900112835.1. Classification (NCBI taxonomy): domain Bacteria; kingdom Pseudomonadati; phylum Pseudomonadota; class Gammaproteobacteria; order Pseudomonadales; family Marinobacteraceae; genus Marinobacter; species Marinobacter sp. DSM 26671. The sequence goes on from NZ_FONF01000038.1 coordinate 803, forward strand.
TTTTCTGGTCTAGCCATAAACCTGCCAGACGTTCCACAACAGCAATAAGGCTGTCACCAGAATCGCCAGCCAGGTCAGCAGAATGCCGATCATACGGGCCCAATGGGTGCCACCGCGACCGTTGATCATGCCGAAGGCATGAAGAATGCGGCCAACCACCAGCGCCATACCGGTCCAGTAAATCAGAGTACTGGAAACGCCGTTGAGCTCAGCGATAGCCAGCATGAGCAGACCGAGTGGCGCATACTCCACCAGGTTGGCGTGGGCCCGGACCGCGGCCTCGAAATCCCGATCATCGGTGACGCCCAGGCCCTTTTTGTACTTCAGACGAAATTTGACGACCTGCGCCGACAACACCAGCAAAAGAATGCCGATAACTGCGGCAAACACTCCGGTTACGGGTACGATCATGCTCAGGCCTTCTTGATTGCACTAACAATAGCGAGAAGCAACACAGCGCCTACCGTTGCGGTGACCAGCTCACCAACAGCACCCTGGGCCGCCAGACCGAGAAGGCGGAACACAAAACCGCCGAGAAACGAGCCGACAATACCGATACCGATGTTGGCCAGAATGCCAAAACCACGGCCCTTCATGATCAAACCAGCCAGCCAACCGGCCACACCGCCTATAATCAAAAACAAAATCAGATTCATCTCTTGCCTCTCCCTGAGGGTCGTTGAACGAAACGATCAGTCCCGCAAGACTGCCCTGTTTACCGAAGTGCTTCAAGCACTTCCAGACGAGGCGATTACAATGTGGCAATCGTCTCCGACATTTTTTTGTGGCAACGCTCGATCAGCTCCGGAATATCATCAGCCGTGAGACCCTCGGTTTCGATGGGCGGTAAAACCCGAATGGCCACTGACTCACGCCGGCCGGTCCAGCCGACGGCCTCATCGGCGTACTCCTGAACACAGACCATGGTGATGGGCGCGCCCGATGCTACCGCTGCGTGAAACGCGCCTTTCTTGAATTTCTGCAGTCCCCGGCCTCTGCTGCGAGTGCCTTCGGGGAACACCCAGAGGCTCTTTCGATCCCGTGCGATGGCGCTGCTGGTGGCCTTCATGACCGCAATGGCTTTGTGGGAGCGTCCGCGATTAAGGATAACGTTACCGCCCAGCCAGAAGACCTGGCCAAAGAAAGGCACCCAGACCAGTGACGATTTACCAACCGTGACGGTGCGCGGCGGCAACAAGTCGCCCACAACAAACAGATCGTCATTGTGCTGGTGATTGGCAATGACGACGGTAGGCCGGTCCTGCGGCATGTTTTCCCAGCCTTCAAGAGGGCGCTCCATACCCAGAACCGCCCGCCCGAAACGAGCGACGACGCGCGCCAGGATACGGTTGTTGTCCGGATTGAACGGCCTCGCCGCGTAGAACACGAGCGCGAACAGGCAAATGATCGGTACGCTCAGCCACGCCAGCAGTTTTCTGATAATACCCATGCAACCAAACTCTGCAGCGAAATTTTGGCGCACAAGTGTACGCCAACTTTATATTCCGGCAACAGTGTCAATTTGTTCCCTTTGTTTACCCTTTGCCGAGGCTCTGACGACGTATCGCAGTGGCCCACCGGCGTCGACACTGTCGAACGGGTAACAGGTCACCAGCAGAAGCGTCCCCTCTGGCAGACGCTGGGTATCGATCAGCTCTGAACGGCTGTCCACCACCCGGGCACCCTCCACCAGGTAACTCTGCCAACGGCCATCCCTTCCCTGCAGACGCACCTCATTGCCGGTCTCCAGTGCTTTCAGGCTCCGGAAATGTGTATCCCTATGCCCGGCAATGATCACAGCTCCCCCAACATCTGCGCCCCCGGTTAATCGGCCCGGCCCAAAGGCCAGGCTCTCACCATGAGTATCGGCCAGAACAATCATCGAGTCGTTCAGTTCCGGAATAGCCAACCGGGCTACCGGCCAGGTGTCCGCCCAGGGCCAGGGACGCGATTCCGTCTGCCGGGCCTGGCTTTCAGCCCAGGCGATCGCCAGTAATTCCTGGGCGATTACCGCCTTGAGCGGAATCCATAACCCGAATACCAACAAGGTAGCAGAGCTGGTCAATAACAGAAGCAGAAGCCGGGTCATGAGAACGCCCTCCTCTGCAGCAGCACAATCGCCAGTGAAAACATCAACCCCACCAAACCGAGCGCGATCAGCAACGGCGCCGATGTTGCCGTCTGTGGATAGCGCAACATGCCCGCCTGGCTGCCCGCCGGTAGAAGAGTGGGCAAACTATCCGATTCCATGGGCGCCTCTGAACTTCGGGCGGGTGTGGAATCCACGGCCACAAAACTGGTGTAGGCAGACATCAGGCCGTGCTGAACCGCCAGCTCGGTCAGGCCGGCCTTATCCGGCTCCCGGCCAGTGACCTTAGCCTCATCCTCCAAACTGTCGATTTTCTCCCTCGCCCAATGCCGATGCAGCCCCGTTGCGGGAGCGGCCTGCTGCAGATCGAGCGTTCTGGTCCAGTCCCTGCCACCCGGCAGGCGCCCCGAAACCTCCAGCTGCCCCATGGCCGGGACGCCACGGACCACATGAATCAGCGGCTCGCTCTGGAACAAATCGCCCGGGCGTCTCGGAAACGACTCCTGACCGGCTTTCTGGCCGGGCCAGTTGACCCCGATATCGGTCAGAACCGGTGACTCCATGGCTGAGAACAGGGCCTGCAGAGGTCCATCCACATCGGAAGGCGAGTGAATCGCCGTGTAGGTACCCCGCCCCCAGCGGGCGGCTTCGCGCATGAAGTGCCGGTTCGGCGCAGAGCCAATAGCCACCGTAAACAGCCTCTGGTTCCCAAGCTGCTGGCGGATCTGCCGGAACAGCGCAGCTTCATTTCCCACAGCGCCATCGGTAATGAAAATGACCTGGCGCACCCGTGCGCCGTCTTCAGTCTCGCCTCCGCCTTCCAGGGCTCTGGAAAGGGCCGGAGCCATCTCGGTGCCACCGTCGGCACGGAGGCGATCCACATACTGGCGCGCCCGGGCAAGGTTGTTACCGGTGGCCACTTCAGGCTGCATGAACAGGGAATGCGTCTGGCTGTTGAACTGGATGACATTGAACCGGTCCCTCGGTGTCAGTGTGTCCAGACCGGCCTGAAGAGCATCTCGGGCCTGGCGGATCGATTCGCCCGCCATGGAACCGGAGGTGTCGATCACGAACACCAGATCCCGGGGCAACGCCATGGCGCCGCTTTCTCCGGGCACCAGCATGGCCATGAGGTAGTCCTCTCCTTCCCAGGACTGATGGAACACCGCTGCCGAGGGCTCCAGCCCGGCAACCGGGCGCCAGCGCACCACAAAGTCCCGGTCCATAAGGATTTCGCCCCCATCGGGACGAACTCTGAACGTCTGGCCGTCCTGACTGGTCGCAAGTCGGTGCGACGGGCTGGAGACGCTCTCAAGGGGGAGCCCGGAATCAATCACCAGATTGATCACCGCCCGATGGCTATCATCCGCCACATCACCCGGATTGACCGTAAAGGGACTGATGGCACCGGCGTCCGGCACTTCGGTCGTCGGCACTGCCCAACCACCCTGCCACTGATCCGGCGCTGCACTGAGCGCCTTTCCCGGCATGTAACGGGGCGTCAGCGTGGTTGGCACAGTGAGTTCGAACACGCCGGCCTGATACTGCACCGGTTGTTGATACTTCAGCTCCACCGATACCGTCTCCCCCGGGGGAATGTTGGCCACCCGTGCGGTAAACAGATTCGGCCGCTGCTGCTCGACATTCGCCGCGTGCTGCCCGGCCTGTTTTGCTTTCTCATAGGTCCGGCGCGCCGTCTCCTTCGGCTGCACCTTGCCTTCGATCGTCCGCTCGCCCACTTTCATGGTCAGTCCATACACACTGGCCTTTTCCGGCAACGGGAATACGAACACGCCCTCCCGCCACTGGTCGCTGGTGTTTCGAAAACGCCTCAGCAGCCGGGAGTCGGCAATCAAACCGCTGATCCGCACATCGAAATCGCTCTCCAGAACCAGGGCCGGCTCCTGCCACTGACCCTGGCCGTCAACGAAATGGAACTGGCCAACGTTGTCGGTCTCATTTGCCTCGGCATAGAGTGGGTGGACAAACAGCATCAACATCACGGCGAGCCAAAGGCTGATGCCCTCCAGGCAGCGCTTTAACCGGATTCGCTGGCCGCTGTTAACGGACGGACGTGAATAAGACCTTAGAAGGGAACTGGAAATAATCATGAGGGAATCCTTGTGACTGCATGACTGTGCGAAACACCGCCATTTCAGCAATCCGGAAAGGAACTCCCATGGCAGATTGCGACAAACCGCCCTCGAAAAATGATGAATTGTGGCAACAACGCCCTTCGAACTTGTTATCAACACCTGCCGTGGTTAAATAGGCACACACCGGCAAGGGGAAGCAGCCGCCACCATGAAGAAACACGTTGTACTGATCGAAGACGAACCGGCCATCCGCGACAACTACCGCGCCGCATTCGAGCGCCGGGGCTATCGTGTGACTGCCCATGGCGACCGGTCTTCTGCCTGGCAGGTGCTGCGTCAGTCACTGCCGGACCTGGCCATCATCGATGTCGGCCTGGGCGACGAACCGGAGGGCGGCTTTGCCCTGTGTCAGGATCTGCGGTCACTGTCCCAGACCCTGCCGATCATCTTCCTGACCGCCCGTGACAGCGATATCGATTCCGTCCACGGCCTGCGCCTTGGGGCCGATGATTACGTCACCAAGGACATGAGCCTGGACCACCTGCTGGCCCGGGTTACCGCCCTGCTCAGACGGGCCGATGCCTGGGCCGAAGCCCTCCAGAAACCGGACGAGGTGCTCGAGCGGGGCAAACTCTCCCTCAATGTGGATCGCATGACAGTGGCCTGGGATGAAACGCCCATCGACCTGACCGTCACTGAATTCTGGATGCTGCACTCGCTGGTTCAGCACCCCGGCCATGTCCGCAGCCGGGAACAATTGATGGAAGCCGCAAGCACGGTGCTGGATGACAATACGGTCACCTCCCACATCAAGCGTATCCGCCGCAAGTTCCAGCAGATTGACGCAACTTTTGACGGCATACAGACCGCCTACGGCATGGGCTACCGGTGGAACGCCCGTGAGGTCTGAGTCTTGAATCTCAAGCGCCAGCTGTTCGTTGCCAGCCTTCTGATGCTGCTGATCCCCTGGGCGGGCCTTCAGTTTGTTCTGGAGCTGGACGATGCCCTTCGCCAACAGGCCCGGCAGCAACTCCAGGCCCAGGCCGAAAGACTGGCCGCGACTGCCGGCGATCAGATCATCGGTACGCCGGTGGTCCGGCCCGGTGAGCCCGCCATCTACGTGGAACCTTTTGCCGGCAACCTGAACCTGGATGGTTACGCTGACGATTGGCCAGGATATGACGAGGCAAACCAGACCAGAAACTGGCAAAGGGTCACCAGCGGCAAAGCCGGGGAAACGGCTCTGCAATGGCAGGCCGCTACCGATAGACGGAACCTGTACCTGCTAATTCGCGTTAGCCATAGGCAACCCGTGTTCTTTAATCCCGGCAGCCCGGAACAGGCCCATGACCGGCTGAGGCTCTGGCTAGAGCCCTCAGGCGGCAACCTGGCCCAGGAATCCGGCCGGCAGTCCTGGTTACTGCGCACACCGGCTCCCGGCCAGCTCTATGGCCTTGAAGAGAAAGGCGGCCAGCCTGACTATCGCCTCTCCGGCTTTTTGCAGGGCGCCGGTGATGGCTGGCAGCTGGAACTGAAACTGCCCATGCCTGTCGACCGCAGCCGCCTGGGTTTTGCGGCCTTATGGGGCAGTGATCAGGTAACCGGCGTCTCCACGTCGGTTGATCCATTGCCGGTGCTGGTCAGTCGAAATCTCGCCCTGGAGCGACAGCTGGAACCACAACTTAACCCCGGCCAGCAGGCCCGACTGGTTGAACCGGCCGGATGGGTCATCGCGAGACAACAGGCTGACTCAGCCGTCACAGCGCCAGAGTTCGATAGTCTCAGCCCGGTGCAGGTGATCGAAAAGATCAGTCTCAATGCACTCAGAGGCCTGGTACGCCTCTACCAGCCAGAACCCACCTCAATCGAAACCGACACCAACCGTGTGGACGTTGAGGCGCTACCGGAAACGAGCCTGGTCCGTCATGAAGATGACAGCGTTTGGCTGCTGACCACCCGGGAGGTTTTCGGTGGCCGCACGCTGATTCTGGAGCAATCGCTGGATCAGCTTCTTACTCTCTCCGGCTCTGCCCTCGGCTCGGTCATTGCCCGCAGCACCCTCATCATTGTTGCTCTCACCCTGGTTCTGCTTGGCTATGCCAGCTGGCTCTCCTGGCGGATTACACGACTGCAGCGTGCTGTCAGCGCCAGTATTGATGAAGACGGCCGGATCACAGGCAGAGTGCCGGATGCCCGAAGCAAGGACGAACTGGGCCAGTTGCAGCGACACTTCAGCCTGATGGTGGATCGTCTCCACGGGTACAACCGCTACCTGGAAAGCTTCTCCCGGCGACTCTCTCACGAGCTTAAAACACCTGTCGCCGTAGTTCGTTCCTCGCTGGAAAACCTCAACCACAGCGATTCGGAGGAAGAGCGCAGGCAATACATCGAAAGGGCCGCTTCCGCCACCGAACGCCTCCGGCAGATACTCCATGGCATGAGCGAAGCGGCGCGCCTGGAACAGAGCCTGGACCATGCGGATAAAGAACAGTTCGATCTGGCGGAGGTGGCCGCAGAAGCAACCGCTGCGTATCAGGCCCTCGACAGCAGCCATCAGATCCGCTATTCGGGGCCGCAGGCAGGCTGCAAGATCACGGGTTCGCCAGAACTGATGGTGCAACTGCTCGACAAGCTGGTGGACAACGCCCGGGATTTCACACCACAGGATGGCCTGATTGAGGTGGGCCTGGAAACAACTTCGGAAGGGCTGTGTCTGTCGGTCTTCAACGAGGGTTCAACGCTGCCCGAAGACACAACAACTGACATCTTCAGCCCCTTCGTTTCAATGCGGGACGGCCAGGAACAGGGCCACCTGGGACAGGGGCTGCTCATTGTCAACCTGATTGCCGACTACCATGGTGCCCATGTGGAAGCCCGGAACCGCGCCCAAGGTGGCATTGACGGTGTGTGCTTCCGGGTTATGATCCCAGCTATCCACTCTTGACCACAGGACCACCCTGCCGTGAGCGCACGCCTGGAATCCCTCGACATTCACCCGCTTCGGAACGATCTCTACAACGAGCTGCACTCAAGGCCGTTCCAGGTGCTACCGACACCGGCGCGGGTTACCCAGATGGCGGTTCTGACAACACCTGAGCAACGGCAGGAACAATTCCGGCACCTGCAGGAACTTCATCGGCTGATGGGGCATCCGGTCCCGGAGAACGAGGTGGGCTGCTTTGAACATACCTTCGGTGCCCTGCGGGTACGTCGCGAGATGCACATGGAATTCGCGTCCTACACCTTTATCAACCTGGCTGCGGGTGAGGAAACACCCTTCAGCGAGACCGGCATTACACCGTTGCCCGAGGAGTGGCTGGAACAGCTGACCGGTACAGTGATTGCGGCATTCCACCTGGAAGTACGGCCCGCCGCTGACGGAACCGAAGGCGACCTGGACTATGTACGCAAGCACTTCGAAGGCATGCGACTGGTCGGGAGCAGTCCCCAGGAGGGTGCCGCCAGGGTATGGGGCACCTTCCGGCTACACAGTGACGGCTTTGGCCGGTTCATGGTGATGAACCACCACATGTCGGACAGCCAGCTGGGCCGTCTGACCCAGCGCCTGATGGAAATCGAAACCTACCGCCTGATGTCACTGCTGGCACTCCCCGTTGCCCGGGAAATCACACCGTCGCTGAACGATATGGATGAAAAACTGGCCGTGATCACCCGGTCACTGGCGGAAAATGAGGATGTGGACGAAGAAAAACTGCTGGCCCAGCTGACCAACATTGCGGCCCGTATCGAGGCCTTCCGGGCCCACTCCACGTTCCGTTTCTCTGCCACCCGCGCCTATCACCGGCTGGTACTGACCCGCCTGGAGGAATTACGGGAAGACGAACTCTCCGGCCACCTGACCCTGACCGAATTCATGACCCGCCGGCTGACTCCGGCAGTGAAAACCTGCGAAGCGGTGAGCGAACGGCTGGAAGACCTTTCCCGACGGGTCGACCGGGCCTCGGACATGATGCGCACCCGGGTGGAACTGGCCATCCAGAGCCAGAACCAGCAATTGCTCAGTTCCATGGACCGGCGCTCCAAGATCCAGTTGATGATGCAGCATACGGTGGAAGGCTTCTCGGTGGTGGCCATCACCTATTACCTGATCGGCCTGCTCAAATTCGGGCTGGATTCGGTTTACGAAGCCGGTGTTGTCTTCAACAAGACCCTGGTTCTGGGCATCGCCATTCCGGTGGTAATGACCCTGGTGTTTCTCGGGGTTCGGGTGGTCCACCATCACTTCATCAAGATGGCAAAACGGCAGTAGCTACTTCAGCCTGCCGAGATCCTGCTCGCCGGCAAACTGCCGGTAAAACTGCTGGGCCGTGCGACCATTGCGTACGCCCTTGGCAGTGGCGAAGCGGATCGCCTCCCGATGCAGGCCTTCCCGGTCATCAAAGTCGGGGAACAGCGCGTCCACCGCCTGCAGGTACACAGCCTGCGAAAACGCATAGAACGAAAGCTGAAGACCGAACCGGTCCGCCAGGGACACCTGCTCTTCGATGGCTTCGGCCGGGTGCAGCTCACCGTCGCGCATTTCGCTCTTGAGGTTATCGGACATGAACTCCGGCATCAGATGACGGCGGTTGGAGGTGGCATACACCCTTACATTCTCCGGGGGCAGTTCCAGGGAACCTTCCAGTACACTTTTCAGGGCCTTGTAGCTGGACTCACCAACGTCAAACGACAGGTCGTCGCAGAAGATCACAAACCGGAACGGCAGCTCGCAGATGTCGTCAACGATTTCCGGCAAGTTGACCAGATCATCCTTGTCCACCTCGATCATCCGCAGCCCTCGCTCCTGGTAGCGGTTCAACAGCGCCTTGATCAGCGACGACTTGCCGGTGCCGCGTGAGCCCCAGAGCAACGCGTTGTTGGAGGGTTCACCGGCCAGAAACCGCTCGGTATTGCGGGCCAAAGCCTGCTGCTGTCGGTCGATGCCCTTCAGATCCTGCCATTGCACCGGATCGAGCCGGCGGATGGCGCGCAGCCCCGAGCGATGCCGACGCCAGACAGCCGCCGGTGTGGATTGCCAGTCAAACGATGTTGTCGCGGACATAAACCTCTTTCCTATTCCGAACCGGGCCAGCCTGTGAAACACTGACACCGTAAAAACCTTGATAACAGGAGACTTTACCCCAAATGGCCGTAAAATCCGTCGCTTTGGTGGCACACGACAACAAGAAAAAGGAACTGGTGGACTGGGTTGCCGAGAACCGCACCCGATTCGCTCCACTGAAACTCTACGCCACCGGCACCACCGGCCGGCTGCTCCGGGATAACCTGGAGCGGGACGATATCCATTGCCTGCTAAGCGGTCCGCTAGGCGGCGACCAGCAAATCGGCGCCAAGATCGCCGAGGGCGAAATCGACCTGCTGGTGTTCTTCTGGGACCCCCTGGAACCTCAACCCCATGACCCGGACATCAAGGCCCTGCTGCGCATTGCCGCGCTCTGGAACATTCCCGTAGCCTGCAACCGCGCAACTGCCGAATTCATTCTTACCTCGGCGTACATGACAGACGACCAGCATCATCCGAAAAAGCCGGACTTCTCCGATTACACCGGCCGCCCAGTGAGCACCTGAGTAATGTTCAATCGAGTCGGTTAAGGCTACACTTAAGTCGAAGCTGTAAAGGATCGCCGGCTCGCCGATGAAGACTTCCGATACTCACAAAGAAACTCGATACCGGAGCGTGGCCGCGACAGTCCTCTGGGCCCTTTGCCTTTTGCTCGCATCCCCACTGGCGATGTCCGAACAGGCGGACGACACCGTGACTGTCGGCATCGTGGGCGACAACAAACCCTACTCGTTCGACGATGGCCCCGGCGCCTCCGGTTTTTCTGTTGATGTGCTTCGGGAAGTCGCCCGCAAGGCCGATCTGACCTTCCAGTTTCGCGCCGGCAGCTGGCCGGAAATCTACGATGCATTTTTGCGGGGCGAACTGGATGTTATCGACGGCATCTCGTTCAGTGCCGAGCGTGCAGAGAACATCCTGTTCACTGAGCCCTACCACCTTCGCCAGACCTATCTGATGCACAACACCCAGAGGCCACTGGGGGAGGTCAGCACCCTTTCAGATCTCAAGGGACTTCGGGTAGGTATTGTGCGCGACGTGTACTACCGCGACGCCCTCCAGGCAGAAGGTGTCTCCCTCACGAGCTACGATTCCGTTCACAGCCTCATTCGGGCCCTTGCCTTCGGCTGGGTTGACGTCGTTGTCGGCCCCAGGCTTACGCTCCAATACTATGCCAACAAGGCCGGATTCGGTTTTCTCGAAATTGCCGGCGCCGCGCCACTCGGCGATCTGGCGACCGAAGATTTCCGCATTGGCGTTTTAAAGTCCAACGAGGACCTGTATCGGAAGATCGCCTCTGGTTTGGAACAGGTCCCGAAAGAGCGAATCAGCCAACTACTTCAGCGTTGGCAGGACCTTGGAGGTAACAGCCTCGTAAGCGGAACCAGTTTTTCCCTGTCGCCAGAACAGCGCCGGTTCATTGCTGAAACGGGCCCTGTTCGCGTTGGCCTGATGCGGGATTACGCACCCTACAGCTTCGAAAGCGGGACACGAATTCACGGCTTGACCGTTGATATCCTCAATCGGATATCGGACCTGACGGGATTACAGGTGATACCGGTTGAGGGGCAATGGGTAGAACTGTTGCCATTATTCCGGGATGGCGAGATCGACGTCCTGGCCAACATGTCTTTCAGACCGGAACGGGAGGCTTTCACTCGTTTTACCAAGCCCTATCACACCATCCCGAATGTCGCCTTTACCCGGGACCCAACCCTGAGAACCGAGACTCTGGCTGATCTCAAAGATCAGCGTGTTGCCTTGGGTTCCGGTATTTACTACGAAGAGCCTGTCAGAGAGGCCCTGGGCGAAAATGCCCGAATATTCACGACCCAGGAGGCCATGTTCCAGGCGCTATCCCGAGACGAGGTGGATGTTGTTCTGGCCGCCCTGCCCAATGGCAACTTCTGGATTCGAGAGTTGGGCATCCCGGGTGTCCGGATCGCCGGAGAACTCGTGCTGGAGGAACAGACTGGAGAAGATCTGCGGTTCGGTGTGAGACCGGGACTTTCACCACTGGTAGGCATACTCGACGATGCGTTGGCAGCAATTACACCGGAAGAAATGCACACCATCGAGATCCGCTGGCTTGGTGCCAGTGTCGACATGGACATCCCGGAAACCGGTGAAGTGACTCTGAACGCGGTTGAACTCGCCTGGCTGGAGGCCCACAACAACCAACTTAACTACTGTATTGACCCGGACTGGTTCCCATTGGAAGGCCTGGACGAAGAAGGCAGGCATGCCGGATTATCGGCGGAAGTTGCAAGACTCTTCTCCAAACGATCACCCGTGGACTTCGAACTGGTTGCCACGGACAGCTGGACCGAATCCATTGCCTCGATCAAACAGGGCAAATGCCAGATTTTCACCATGGCGATGCAAACGCCAGAGCGGTTAGAGTTCCTCAACTTTACTGAACCCTATCTTGAAGTGCCCACCGTTGTGCTCGGCCGGATCGAAGCTCCCTTCATAGAGCGCGTGGGCGATCTTCGCGGCCAGAAAATCGGTGTTGTCGAGGACTATGCGTTCGCAGAGCTGCTTCAAAGCCGCTATCCCTCCTTGAACCTGATCAAAGTTCCGAATGAGCAATCTGGCCTGAGACAACTGCAGAACAACGAACTGGATGGCTACATCACGACTCTGGCAACCGCCAGTTATTATATGCAGGAACTGGGCCTCGCTGATTTGAAGGTCATCGGGCGGATTCCAGCAGACTGGTCGCTGTCTATTGCGGTCAGGAAAGAAGAGCCTGTTGTTCTGGGCATCATGCAGAAACTGGTATCCAGCCTTACCACCCAGGAACGCAAAGACCTCGAAAGGCAGTGGCGCAACATCCGCCTCAAAGAGCCTGTGGATTACACCCTGATCTGGCAACTGTCGATCGCCGCCATTGTGATCGCTTTCCTGCTGGTTTACTGGAATAGAAAGCTGAATCGCCTCAACCATGATCTGACCGAGGCCAACGAGACGCTCGCGAAACTCAGCGTTACCGACGACCTGACAAAGCTGGGCAACCGAAGCTACTTTGACCAGGAATTCCGAAAGAGCTTCCAGTGGTGCCAGCGCCACCATTCTGGCTTCGCAGTGGCCATGGTCGACGCCGACCACTTCAAAAGGATCAACGACAATTACGGCCATGAAGCAGGCGACATCTGCCTGCAAACACTGGCAGAGCTTATGCGCAAACATTTCCGGCGGGAAACCGACCGGCTCTCGCGCTTCGGTGGCGAAGAGTTCGTCATTTTCGCCAGCTATGAGGACAACAGCGAAATTCGCAACCGGCTGGAATCCTTCCGCAAACACGTCGAAAAAAGCTGCTCGGTATGCGGAGAACACGACGTTCACCTCACCATCAGCATTGGCCTTGCCACTGGCATACCGGGCCCCGACGACTCGCCAGCAGAGTTTCTCAGACAGGCAGACCAGGCGCTCTACCAGGCCAAGCAGAACGGTCGCAACCGGCTGGAAGCGCGTTCAGTGGGTTCCTGAGTGGTGCTAGACTGAATAAAAACAAAGTAACAAGGAGAACGCCATGGCTCGCATCTACGAGGACAATTCCCTGTCCATCGGCAACACCCCACTGGTCAGACTGAACCGCGTGAACGACGGCGCCACGATCTGGGCCAAGATTGAGGGCCGAAACCCGGCCTATTCCGTTAAATGCCGGATCGGCTCTGCCATGATCTGGGACGCCGAGAAGCGCGGCACCCTGAAGGCGGGCATGACCATTGTGGAACCCACCAGCGGCAATACCGGTATCGCCCTGGCCTACGTGGCAGCCGCCCGGGGCTACAAACTGATCCTGACCATGCCCGCCTCCATGAGCCTTGAGCGTCGCAAAGTCTTGAAGGCACTGGGAGCCGAACTGGTGCTGACCGAACCTGCCAAAGGCATGCCGGGTGCCATCGCCAAGGCCGAAGAGATCTTCTCGTCAGACCCGGATAACTATTTCCTGCCCCAGCAGTTCCAGAACCCGGCCAACCCCCGAATCCACGAGGACACCACCGGCCCGGAAATCTGGGAAGACACAGATGGTGAAATCGATATCTTCGTGGCGGGCGTGGGCACCGGTGGCACGCTGACCGGCGTTTCCCGCTACATCAAAGGCACCAAGGGCAAACAGATCGCCACCATTGCCGTCGAACCCACCGATTCACCAGTGATCACCCAGATGTTGAACGGCGAAGACATCAAACCGGCGCCCCACAAGATTCAGGGCATCGGTGCGGGCTTCGTGCCGAAGAATCTGGATCTGGAAATGGTCGATCAGGTGGAGACGGTCACCAACGAGGAGGCCATGGACATGGCCCATCGGCTGATGCAGGAAGAGGGCATTCTCTGCGGTATTTCCTGCGGAGCAGCCGTGGTGGCTGCAGTACGCATCAGCAAGCAGCCGGAGTACCAGGGCAAGAACATTGTGGTGGTGCTGCCGGATACCGCCGAGCGTTATCTTTCCACCGCGTTATTCGCCGGCCAGTTTGGCGAGCAGGAAAACGTTCAGTAAACGGGAAAAGGCGCAGCCTCGCGCTGCGCCCTGCACTGATCAGAACTGATATTTCAGGCCGACCCGACCGGTATCAAACTCCGGACCGCTGTTGGTTACCTGGCCGTTGAAGTCCTCTTTATCAATGTCGACGTTGTAGCGATTGTATTCCGCGAATGCCGTCAGCGCAGGCGTTACCCGGAAATCCACACCGGCGCCGACAAAGGGCGATACTTCATCGTAGGTTTCACTTTCGTTGAATGCATCAACATCGAACGCAGACGCAAACGCGCCGGCCTTACCATAGACGCCGAAGCTGTCGGTCAGAGGCAGACGGCCAACAGCACTCAGGCCAAAGCCTTTCAGCTTGCCTTCAACGTCGTCCTCGCCAAAGTTGCCGAAATCAATGTATTCGGCCTCCAGGGCAAAAAACGGATTGAACTGGTAGCCAACAGCGGCGCCAAGCAGATCGTTTTCGTCCTCGAACTCGCCGCCGTGTGATTTGTAGCCACCGTAGCTGCCGCTGACATACGGGCCTGACTGGTCCCTCTCCACGTTGCTCTGAGCTAATGCGACGGGCGCAGTAACAAACGAGGCTGTGAACAGTGCGGCGCTGGTAAAACGGATTGCGGAATTCATAGGGCGTTCCTGCATATTCCGGCCCATCGTGACCACCCATTCCGTTTGAACGTGACCGCCTGTTCCGGGCGATCGTGACCGCTCATTCCGTTTTATCGTGACCGATTTCGGGCGTTTTTCCGGAATCGCCGGTCACGATGCCGGAATCACTGCCAACACGCTGGAATTCTTCAACTTTATCCGGCATACCCGTTTCTTTTTCATCACGAGGAAGGGCGGATGCCGGCAGCGAGGATTTCCATGCGACAGATCATCGAGGTCTTGCGCCTCAAGTACGAAGCGGGCCTGAGCCATGAGCGCATTGCCCGTGCCTGCGGGCTCTCCAAGGGCGTGGTCGGCAAGTAT
>NZ_FONF01000043.1:0-12096 GCF_900112835.1 Marinobacter sp. DSM 26671
GCGAACGCGGTGACCTGAACATCAGTAATGCCGGTGCCGAGAACGCTATTCGCCCGTTTGCCCTCGGCAGAAAGGCCTGGCTCTTCGCCGATACCTCACAAGGGGCGAAAGCCAGCGCCACCTGCTATTCGCTCATAGAAACCGCCAAGGCCAATGGCCTGGAGCCCTCCGCTTATATCCACCATGTGCTGGAGCGCATTGCTGGGGCCGATACACTGGAGAAGCTTGAAGCCTTGCTGCCCTGGAATGCCGAGTTGCAGGCTTTGAAAAAAGTGGCTCAATACGATTAGGGCAAGAGGGTCGATTTAACGGCGCTTACGAAAGACCCTACGAGCCCGAGCCGCTGCCGATTGGTGATGCGGCAATTCTGATGGCGGCAGATGGTTACGGTAAGGGGTATGTGAGAGGTAGGCAGGGCGAGGATTTTATTATTATTAGAACCTCCGAAACTGTAAGAAACTTTTCTTTTTTGCGAGATCCTGAACCACAGGACCTTTATCGCAAGACGGTAGAGATACTTGAAAGAATTCGTGAAGAGAGGCACATGGAGCACTGATGCTGGGTTCAAAGATAATGGATCTGAAAAGGTTGGTGCTTGTTTCTCCAGAATTCTTAATTGGGGTTTTGGTTTTCTATATTTTCAGAGAAAGCCCGGATTTGTTTGAAAAAATTGCTCTAAATATCAAGGGCGATTCAAACATTCCTGACATTGTCAGCGCCCTACCGTTCACGTTTGTCGCTTTAAGTTATCAACTTGGTATGGGGGTCATCAGGCCCGGAGATGAAGAAGAAAACAAGATCCTTTATGAGTGGCCGCACTATTGGATGCTGGAGCATCGTTTTTACGGCTCATTGATAATCTGCATCTTATGCTCTATCGCGGTGATTTGGTTCTATCTCGATCCAACTGGGTTGAGTGATGCGGCACTGGGTGCAATCTTGGTTGGCGCCATTATGATTTCGGGGATCACGGTTTTTTTGCTGGCTATTGCAAGGATCACCTTGCGGAAAATATTGACACTATATCGTTAACAAGGGGCTTCAGCGGACCGATTTTCCGGCGCGATGCGCCTCCAAATTGGCCGCTGAGCAGAGCGTTAGTGAGATTGTATGAATCAACATTTGAGTTTAGCTAACCGGCTTCATGAGGTTGTCATTGGAAATCTCACCTGCGTGAATACGTGGGGGGTCTATCTTTTCGACGCCGATTTTGATGGCGAACCTGAGTTACGGGAAAACCGGGACAGATTTATTTCCGCTAGGGAAATTCATAACGTTTTTATGTGCGCTTTTAGGTTGCGTTGGAGAGTGACATGGCAGGGTTTAGTCTTATAAAGATATTTGCTGACACGAATATACTTCATGCATCTCAAGCGCATTTGCTAATAGCGACAAAGGTGTCTCAGTACATAGCAGAACATCAGCGCATCGAGAGCATCGAACTCAAATGGATGTTGCCTCGGATGGTAGTAGAAGAGCGGCGCCATCAAATGGTTCAGGCTGCGTTAGCGCTTAGCCCAAAAATAAATGAACTGGAAAAACTGATTGGTCACTGTTTGGGAATATCGGAAGAGGTGATGGCCGATCGAGTAGACTCTAAGATTCGGAAAGGTGTTGAGGATCTTGGAATTGAAATCTGTGAATTAGACTGTGAACAGGTTAATTGGAGTTCCATAGTCGCGAAAAGCGCAAAAAGGGAGCTCCCATTCGAGATCTCCGGAGAGAAAGAGAAAGGCTTCCGCGATGCTGTAATTGCTGAAACATTCTTCCAAGAACATAGTCGGTCGCCAGCAACGCCCAGAAGCTGTTTGTTGGTTTTTGTTACTGGTGATAAAAATCTCAAACAATACATAGAAAACCGGACAAACCAAGCGAAGAACGTGCGCCTTCTAGATTCGCTAGACGACTTAAAAAGTCTACTAAACGCTATTGCCTCGGAAATTACGGAAGAGTTCTTAAAGGACATTTTTCCGAAAGCAACAAAACTGTTTTACGACTTCGATTCTCACGAAGGACTGTACAAAAAAGCACGTGTGTTTGAACTCATATCCGACCAGTTTTCACGGGAGCTTGTCGAAGTTGTTAATGAGTTTTCTGGCGGAACTAGGGTTGATGACGGTGTTGCTTTGGGAGACCAAACGTTTATCCGAAAGGAGGGTCAAACCGTAGTTTGGAGCACGGAGGTAATCCGCAAGTTTAAGATCGTTAGAGAAAAACCTTTAACTGACCTTGCAGGGCTACTTTCAGCTTCAAAATCTAGTGCGGCGGGCCTTGGATTACCTGAGCGGCAGGTTCTGGCAACCGGTAAAAGCCGCTTTTGGATTGAGTGGCAACATCAGATTACCACAACGGGAAAAGTAAGTAAGGCGAAGATTAATAATATTATCTACGACGGATATGAGATTGATGACGCCGACGCTATTAAATTTTAAGTGAAAACCGCTTCAGATCTATTACTGCGGTTATTAGGGTAAGCTGGCTCGTTTCCCCGGAGTCATTCCCTTTTGCCACTCAATTTCATCGCCCGGCGCCGGCAAAAACCGCCCAAACTCGATCATCTGGGTGGCCGGAATGTCCTGCAGATAGATCCAGACATCCTCAGCTGAGATGTCCACGATTTGGGCGATTTCTTCAAGCATCTGAGTCATCAGGGCCTGTTTGATCTCGATGCTTCTGCCCTCCCGCACCAGGCCGTACACATACACCTGAGGCGCGGTGTTCACGCGGCCACCTACGAAGTGGTCGCCCTCACTGGCCGCAGAAAACAGAACTTGGGCAAAGAACCGGGGAGCGCCGGTTTGGGCGTTGTGGGCCGCTGTTATGGCCTCGGCGATCTGTGATTTCTGCTGCGGCGACAGAGACAGATTCGCGACCGTGACGGTGTAAGTGGGCATGGGAAGCTCCTGCCATAGGTTGTACGTTTGCATTGGATCTCGCCACTATCGGAGCGAGGCGGGTTTGTTTCACTATAGCAACGCTTATCTGCCGGGCCCCGGCGATTTACGCTGCCGATCACGGTTGGACGGTTGCAGGTACGTGAAGACAGTGTGGTTGGTGAGATTATTGAACTGGCGGTTTGATCAGATGGGGGAGCCGTGACATGCTCCGGTTTCTGCAGGTTTCAAATTCGACTCTCACCTAAGTCGATATACCGCCGAGTTAGATAGGGAGAAGCCTTTAAGGGCCCCGCCTGCCGTATTCGCAACCTTCGGTACGACAATTGATGATTAAGATTCTGTCTGTGTCATTCGCTCTTTCTGTGGCGACTTTTTTACTGATTTTGGCAAGCCCGGTAATTGTTTCGGAGGGAGGGCAAAGACTGGGGCCTTCTCCATATGCAGAGAGAATTGATGAGCTGTATGAAAGCATGAAGGGTGCAGGTAACTCACCATATTCGCAGGAGTGGCAGGAATTAAAGGAGCTAAACAAGAAAAACAATGATTGGTTTGAGGAGCGCCGTGGAGAACGGGGAGGTGCTCCAAGCCTAGGCTATTTTGATGTTCTGCAGGAGATTAGCTCTGCTATCACCTTTATTCTGATCTTGGTTTGGGGCGTTGGTTATCTGCTTACTTACCGGTTCTTTGATGGTTATTGGTCGCTGCTGATTTTGGTTTTTCCATCACTGATGTTTGCTCTGAGAATTCTCTCTTTCCAAGACTTTGTTTCGGTAGTTTTGTCGGTACTGGTTGTCTATTCCGTCAAGACTTTAAGGAAGAGAGGAGGAGCTTAGAGAAAACCGGGACAGGTCTATTTTTCGCGACATAGACCTTTCCCGGTTTCGGTTCCTTATATATGTGAAGGCAGTCTTATGCCTTGCTCTCCGTATCTAGCCGTCCTTCTCTGCACACCTTCCGATATGCGTATGTCAGGTGTCGAACGAGACGGGTTTCGGTGCCCGGTGCTTCTTCCGCACGACCACTGTCCCCGCGAGCTTGTCATGCCAGCCCTGCTTGCGGGAATCAAAGGCCACCCAGAAATAGCCAAGACCAAGAGGTATCAAGGAGAGGTAGTATGCGAGGTAGCGTCCGATCAGCTGGCCAGTTGTTGCAGCATTGCCAGTTTTGGCATCAACAATTTTGGCGGAAACGGCCATTTTCCCTGGTGTTGCCTGTTTTGATATCCAAAATAGAATCACAGCTACAGCAGGAAATACCCAGGACAAAAGAAAATCCATGGGCCCAACGATTAAACTTGTATCTTCCCAGTAGGACTCACCATAGAACGCGGTGAGCAGGGGAAACACAATAATACCTATCAAGATAGAATCGATCAGCGTTGCGCCAGTTCGAGCCCAAAAGCCGACGTATTCCAAGTCATCATATTCCATACTTCATCCTTTAAATTTATGAGTTTGCTTCCCGTGCGGGCCAACTGTGAGGTGGCCTTCTTCAGTAAAGTCTGGCATTACAGAGCGTAAGTTACCAAGCTAACTACAATTTGCACACTTCAAAAAATGAAACAGATTGTTACCGTAAAGATGAGTCTTATCAGCTGGGCCTGAATCAGAGGGTAAACCGGTACAAAGCTATTTTTCTGGGCTTTTGATATGCAGGACGTTCTTATCCCGCACACTCATCTCGAAGAGTTCACTGGCTCGAATAAGATCGCTCAGCTTCTTGTACCCGTAGTTCACGGGGGAGAAAGAGCTGTTATTAGAAATATACTGGCCAACTTTTCCTAGATGCGCCCAACCATCATCGTCAGCAGTCTGTTCCACCGCAGTTCGTAGGGTTCGGACCAGTACGGTGTCGCCCCTTAGTTGATTACGGCCCCATTTGGTTTCCACGGTTGGTTTTGGCGTTCCACCGTTGCTGACGTTATCGGGTTCCTCTGTGTCTTCGCGCAGGTTTTCTGTGTAGATGAATTGCGAGCAGGCGTTCACGAAGGGCATGGGGGTTTTGCGCTCGCCGAAACCAAAGACGGGCAGACCGGCTTCGAGAATTCGCATTACCAGGGGCGTAAAGTCGGAATCGCTGGTCATGAGGGCGAAGGCATCGACGTTCCCGCTGTAGAGCAGGTCCATGGCGTCAATTATCATTGAGGCGTCGGTAGCGTTCTTGCCGGTGGTATAGGCAAACTGCTGAACCGGCCGGATGGCGTTAGCGTGCAGCTTTTCGATCCAGCTACCCAGTTGCGGACCGTTCCAGTTTCCGTGGGCATGGCGCACGTTTACAGCGCCGTATTTGGCAAGCTCCTCAAGTACCCCTTCGATGGATTGGTGACTGACGTTGTCACAGTCGATGAGTAGAGCGATTTTGTAGTTGCTGTTCATCTTGTTTGAGCTGTCCTTGTCGCTGGTAGTTCTGACCTTCTCAGAACAGTTTGCGCTGGTGCGTCTGGATGTCTGCCTCCTCGATAAACTTGAAGCTGAACCTTTCGCCGTCGAGTTCTACTGTCAGAGCATATATCGACTCAGGCCTTTGGTCGAAGCGAGTCATCTGGGATTGGAACCTTCCGCTGTAACTCTGGCCCGGAAAAACAGTTGTCTTCTGGAGATATCCATCCATTGAATTAAGGTTGCGCTGCAGGTCTGACTGGATGTTTGAAACTCCGGCCTGGACGTTGGCTTGAATCTGAGCCTGAGCCGCCGCAGAGGCGGCGGGGTCACGGGTGTATGACTGAGAGGTGCCGTAGTAGCTCGCTGTCCCTCCGCTTCCGTATGCAGTTCCCGAACCGTAGGTTGTGGTGGTCTGAGACTGTGCAGCACTGAAGCTCTGGGCCATCGCGCTGAGTGCAAGTGCAGTTCTTCGGGATTGAGCGCGACTGATGTGTTGTTGAGTCAGTTCGTTGTAGGAAAGAAGATCAATCGAGTACTCGTCTTGATGAAAGGAGATGTTTTCCACACTGACGTTCACGGGTTCTTCAGACTTGTTCTGAACGAAAAGTAGAGCAGTTATGGGCTCCCACGCCTGTTTTCCATCTCGGACAGCCATCTGAACCACATAGTCATCAGATTCTTGCTTCTGGATGATCCACCCCTCTGAGAAATATGCCATTGAATCGTCTGACGGAAAGGCATTGAAACTGGTATTGATCGTTTGCGTTGCGCAGCCAGTTATTGTGACTAAACCGAGTGCCAGAAATAAGAACCGGTTGATGTGATCAAGCATTGTCAAAACCATACAGGGCTAAAAAGTAGTTTGCAGTGCATGATGTTAGCAGAAGTTCAACAGATAAGACCGGGGGAGCCGGGACAGATCTATTATTGCGGTTATTTGTGTAAGTTGGCGCGCTTTCCCGGAGACATTTCCTCTTCCTACTCAGCTTCATCGCCCAGCGCTGGCAAAAAACGCCCAAACTCGATCATCTGAGCCGTAGGAATGTCCTGCAGATAGATCCAGGCATCTTCACCTTTGAGGTCAACGAGTTGTGCGATTTCTTCAAGCATCTGGCTCATGAGGGCTCGTTTGATCATCGAGGCAATGAGCTATCCTGAGACTCTCGACCTTCAAGGATGCGAGCCAAACAATGATCGAAACGTCCCAGGAATTTCAGAGCGATGGTACAACCTGTCGCGGTGTTCTTTATACGCCGGATGCCGGCAGTAAAGGTTTACCGTGCGTCGTCATGGCCCATGGTTTTGGGCTGACTCATGCCAGCGGTCTGGCACCGTTCAAAGAAGCTTTCTGCAATGCGGGTTACGCGGTCTTTGCCTTTGACTACCGCCATTTCGGTGACAGTGATGGCCAGCCACGGCAGACGCTGAGCCCTTGGAAGGAAGTGGCAGATTGGCTGGCGGCACTGGGTTTTGCGCGGCAGCTCGATCGTGTGGATAGCAACCGCATTTGCCTGTGGGGAACGTCGTTTTCCGGCGGGCTGGTGATTGCGGCCGCGGCAAAGGATGGGAACGTGAAATGCACCATCTCCCAATGCCCGATGATGGATGGTCTGGCGTCGTTACTGGGGGTTGTCGGTTATGCCGGCTTCATGCAGGCGATGCGCCTGACCTGGCACGGAACGGTCGACTGGCTGCGTCGTGGGCTGGGGATGTCTCCCCGGTATATTGCGTCGGCCGGCCGCCCCGGCGAGTTGGGCATGATGACGGCTGAGGACTGCCAGGAGGGGTATGTTCCCTTGTTGGCGGATAACGCATCGAATTACGTTGCAGCGGGCGTGAGTTATGCCATTCCTCTTTTCCGGCCCATCCGGTTGGCCAGCAAAGTCGCCTGCCCGGCACTGGTGTTGATTTGCGACCACGATACCGTCGCCCCGGCGAGCGCTGCGGCCAAAGCGGCCCAGAGAATGCCGAACGTGGAAGTGAAGCACTATCCGGTCGGTCATTTTGATGTCTATCGGGACGAAGCTCTGGAGCAGTCCATCGAAGATCAGCTGGATTTCCTGGCCCGGTTTTTCAAACAAATTGGAGCCCGAGGTGATTAAGCCTAGTTGTTACAGTTGCCGAAAAAGATTTGAGCCATCTGAGCTCCGGGTCTCTTACTCGAAAAACTACTGTGAACGCTGCGGTGTTGGGCTGTTTGGTGATGATTATTTTGGTTTCACCGCTAAGCCCGTCCCAACTGTTCGCAAGAACCTGGCGGTCCATTTTGCAGTGCTTCTTCTCGGGGGTGCTGGCTTGCTGTTATGGCTTTTGGCGGGCCGGTCGTGACCGCTCAGAATCGGAAACGGCCTATTTG
The DNA here is from genome assembly GCF_900112835.1 of Marinobacter sp. DSM 26671. NCBI lineage: Bacteria > Pseudomonadati > Pseudomonadota > Gammaproteobacteria > Pseudomonadales > Marinobacteraceae > Marinobacter > Marinobacter sp. DSM 26671. The sequence continues at coordinate 7,635 of NZ_FONF01000043.1, forward strand.
CAGAGAGCCGGGACAGGTTTGTTTTATGTGGTTTACTAAATTTTTCGTCTCCCGAGTGGGAAGTTTCCCAAGGGTTGGACTAGTGTGTAGTTATAAGAAACGGATAAACGCCGCTGTTAAGGATGACAGATGGACTACGCCCCGGCATTACCGCCCCTCTTCGATTATATCTGGTACCTGATACCGCTCTTCATTATTGCGGCGGCTATCAAATTCCCCTGCTTCAAAGGCAAAGCCGGGGAAGCAGTGGTTAATTTCTCCGCCAAACTCTGTCTACGCAAAACCCGTTGCTACCTGATCAAGAACGTTGCCCTACCCACCGAAGCCGGCACTACTCAGATCGACCACATCATTGTTTCGCGGCACGGGATCTTTGTGGGGGATGCTACATTCAAAACGCCTATGCCGGAGAGCGTGACCCACGGTGGTGGGCATGTCGGCTTTATCAAGGCCCAAATCGAGCAGCGGTTGTCGACTGTTGAAGTTCAGAAGGTGATGGAAGCCATTGATTGCTATAACGAAGCGCGCTACCTAGTCACTGCTAGGCATGCAAATGCGGACAGATGTTTTACAGACCACGAAAGAAAACATAACAATCAGGCAAAGGGGTTGTTTATGAATGTCATATTATTTCCGATTTACGTTTTGGTGGTATTACTTGTTTATGGTAATACAGTGTTTGCAGACTCACTTTCTTATCGGGACAAGGCAGGCCAATGTTCCGAGCATGGATACAAACTCTGTTGGCGCTATTGTCTTGTGGCCGCTAAGCGACAAGAGGCAGGTCAAACGGTTAAGCATGGAGAGCGGTGTGATGCTGAACACAAAAAACAATTTACGCATACACCCTATCAATCGAAATCCGATCCAGATTATCTTCCTTCAGGTTCGTGGTTGTTAGGTAGTGATGTTGTAGGCATATATCGACATAATGCTGGCAGGAGTAGACATATCATTGACGCACCATCACATCCGGAATGGAAAGAAAAATGTGCAAGTACAGTGCGTATTGAGCCACCAACGATCAAGTCACTTATGAAAAATGGAAAAACGTTACAGAAAGGAATGAAGGTTCATTTGAGCAAAATACAAGTTAAGGCAATATCAGGCAATCGATTTGAATGCAAAGCGGGGAAGGTTGAGGTGCTTGATTAACCATGGGAAACCGCGAAAACCGGGACAGATTTATTTTCGCGGCTCCAAACCGGCGCGTGAGCCGAGCGTTATGCTTAATTTACGCTACCAGGGGTTAATATGATTTTAAAAGCGATAACTGTCGGTATGGGTTTCCTGATTGCTCTGCCAGCAATTGCTCAAAACGACGACAAAGTGATTTATCAGCAAGACGGGCTTTGGGTCCTCTCGTTTCCATGGTCATCAAACCAGCGTTGGTGTGAAGATCACAACCTTCCCGGTGGCGCCATCCCGGTCAGTGTTTTTTATTCCGCACCTCACGAACAACGAATGGCAGCGCTTGGCAAGCCTCTGCACCAGTGGGTGTATGATGCCATTCTCCCGTCAATTCAGCGTGTTTGTGGTGCCGAAGTGGAGATCGATTACATCACTCTGGCCATGTACCGCAAGCCGAGCAATATGGCCCCGAGTGGACTTGTCTCCGCCCTCAAAAGCAACAAGCCCCCACCTTGGGATAGCATCACGGTAAAAGTCAGTAAAGCAGGAGCTGAAGTAACCGGTCACCGCTCCCTTGATGCGCAATATCACCTTAACTCCAAGCAATTGGCAGCCCTTGACCCGCGGAGCGCCGCCGACGTTGAAAAACAGCTTATTCGCAGCGAGATCAATGAATACGTGTTGCATCAGAGCGAAGGCCTAAAGTTTATTTCATGGTTTAGTCAGCCTGGACCCAAATGGTGTCAGCATTCCTACGTCAGCGTCATTGCGGAATATGATAACGAGGCGGTCAAAAAGGAGATTCTCAACTCACACCCCGCCGCTTATTTGCAAGAAAAAATCATTCCCGAAATCCGTCAAATCTGCCCTCAATTCCCCAATTATCCTCAAGTTCTAGAGGGTGCCAAACAGCTTCTGGTGTTCAAGTTCAGACCGAAGATCGGGCGTATCGCCGATGAGCGGATCAATCCTGATAAGCTGAACTTCCAAGTATTCGACAATGGCGGCGTCAAACTCCTACGTGATAAGACTTACGAGCGTTGGTTGGTCGCGAAGCAAAATGCCTCAGTCCAAGGTGCAGTGACGCAAATGGTCAAGTTGGATAACGACTGGCTATTGTCGAATGGTATTCAATCTGCACAAACGAAGGCTGAGATTGCCGCTAGTCTCATAAAAATCAACGAATCACTGTTTGAGTTGAAGGGGTTCAAGTCGCTGAAAAGACATTTTGAAAAGATTAAACAGCTAAGACGTGATGCGCTGAATGACTTCGATACAGCTCGAAATGAGTTCCAAAAAGCGGAGGAAGCCGCAAAACAAGCCAAACAACAGAACAGCCAATTGACCTATGCCACCATCAATAAAGTCGATCAACTCATTGCTGTTTACCAGCAGCATACCGAAAGCGGAGAACAAGTCTTTGATGCTGCACTAGGTAAACTTAAGAGAGCAGAGAGCCTTATCATTAAAGAGTGACGTCGACCCGGACTGACGAGAGATGATCAAGATCGAACGCACAGAATATGCCTTCGCGAGCCTGAATGCTTCCCCAGATGAATGGGAAGCTATGAAGGCCATCGTGGGCTACTGTGCCAGTCACTTTAACCACACAGACTTGCGCTATTCCCTACCTTTCCCCGAAGAGCAGCGACACGGCAAGATTGAGTCTTTATGTGAGGCTATGAATACTGTCTGGGATAATCCACCTATCGAAGACATGTACCGAGACGACCTATTGCTGATAGCCAAATGCATAATCCACACCGAAGGGAAAGAACTCCCTAAGGTGAATCCCAAGCTGCAGGAGGCCATAGCCCAGCAGCTCCTTGATATCGACGTGTACCATCTTTTTGACGATGACAATGTCACGCCTGAGCAGTGGGATTTGTGGAATTGCGAGCGCCGCATACATGACACCAAGTCATGGATTATTGCCCTGCACGCCAAACAAACCGACAAAGCCGGCCACCCCTATGCCCAACACCCATTAAGGGTTCAAATGCGTCTGCTGGAACTGTTTCCAAATGTTGACGAGGATACTCGTCATGCAGCACTTCTGCATGACGTAATGGAAGATTGTGGTATTACCGCAGAAGACTTACGCGAACGGGGCTATTCAGAACAAACCATCCAGACCGTTGCAGCCGTCACCAAAAACAAGGATGACGGGCTGACTTACGCACAGCGCATAGATCAACTCGCAGCCAAAGGGCCTTTGGCTGCAATCCAGGTCAAACTCTGTGACCTGCTCGATAATAATGACCCCAGCCGCCTCAGCGCCCTATCCGAAGAGCAAGCTCGGTCACTAAATAAACGCTATTCCAAGGCTATTCAAGTGCTGAAAGCACGAATTGCTGAGCCATGAAACATAATCATAAAAATATAACGCGATACAGCGCCGATAAATAAATCCGTTTTATAATGTCATACACCACATCTCTTTTGTGACGGTTGGCCCGGTAGGAAGATTTGGTATTCATTGCCCAATGATGGTTCATAAAAAACCGCAGCAATCGCTCCCGTTGGTAGCTGGGACAGCCAAAACGCTGCGCTTATTTGTCTGCCCCTGTGCGGAGCGTTATTTCCAATAAATCATAGGAAGGAGATTTTTATCGATGGCGATTGTTAAATGTAGAGAGTGTGGTGAAGAGGTTTCTAATAAAGCTGAAAAATGTCCCCATTGTGGTGTGAAAAAACCTCACTCGACTGATTATTGGACGGGAGTTTTCTGGAAATCGGTAATTGCGTTTTGGTTTGTATATCTTATTTTTAGTGGGAAAGCTGCCTTTATTCTTTCTGAAGTCGTAAATTTGTTAGATTCTGGAGGGAGTAAGGCAGTTTGCGAGCTGTCGAATAATCAGCTCACTCAGGATGTGCTGTTGGTAAACGGAGAAGGCGACTTCGGTTATAGATACAATGCGACTGTGAAAAATCATGGGGAGCAAGGTGAAATCACAGTTACTGCAAAAATCTCCACCTCCGAAGGTAATTTTGAGCGTGTTGTTAGTGGCCAATTAAAATGACCCACTACTGGCCATTAATTTTGACCCACCCCCGGGTGGCCGTCAGGCCACAGAACCAGCTACTGTCCCCCGCTTTTATCCATGGCCGGGGGCATGTCAGTGAAGGAGTGGGTTGTGATACACAAGATCAAGGCACTGCACGATAACGGCAAAGGGCTGTCGATCCGCGCCATCAGTCAGGAACTGGGGTTGTCCCGCAATACCGTTCGCAAGTACCTGCGGATGGAGGTGGATGCGATTTCAGAACGGTTTGCAGACCCCTCGCGGAGCAAGCGACTCGATGATCACCGGGATTATCTGGTGCATTT
>NZ_FONF01000039.1:0-13153 GCF_900112835.1 Marinobacter sp. DSM 26671
CCTTCGAACGTATGAGTGCCGGCACCTTGCGCTTGAAGCTGATCAAGGTTGGCGCAGTCATCATCCGCAACACCCGCCGAATACGGGTGTTGATGAGTGATAGCTATCCACACAAGAACGATCTCTCAGCACTGGTTCAGCGCTTGGTGCCCCAGTAGATAATCGGGCTCCCCCGGCCCGATACCAATGGGGGAAAGGGGGAGTTGTGCCTGAATGCCGGAAACTGGCTAAATAATCGCCAACTTCGACCATGACCACTCGGATCTGGCACTACCAGGCTTGGTCTGCGAAGGTTGTTGGAGCACTATGAGAAATCCGGGCTAGGCTGTGTATAGGGTCAGAGCTACGGCATCCTTCAGCGTCAAATCAAGTTGATTCTGAGAGGCGTCAAATTGTTTGTCGCATTATGCTGGTTTACTAAGCAGCCTCGCCGAACTGGAGCCGAGTCTGGGTTGTTCCTGCTGGTCTACTGGAGTTCTCGTTTTTCTGTCGAGTTTTCCGCCTCTCCGATCCGCATTTGGGGTTCATTGCCTTTGGCAGGCTGACTATGGGGCAGCTGTTAAATCTGCAAATGATCATTGGTGGCTTTTTCTAGGATTTGAGGAAATAAGCGCCGCACAGTCCTTCAAGCCCAGAGGTATCTCAATGGAATGAGCCGCAAACGAGGCCCGTAGGGACGGCTCTGTGAGACGGATGAGGTGATGGCACCTTGTCCTGCTCGTTTTGTCTGTGAGCTTTTGGAGGTACCCCTTGCGAGTCAGGCTCAAGCTGACCGATATCAAGGTTGCCGCGGACATAGGCGCCCTAAACTGAATTATCGACTCATGAATGAAACATTGACTCCACTCACCCCTTATACGGCCACAGAAGGTACCACTAGGATGAAAACGATGCTAACGCCGCTCCCTGCCAGGAAAGGCCAAAGAAACCAGAAGTCGTTGCTGGCCTTGGCCATTGGTTCACTTCTGGCCTCTTCCGCGACGCCTGTCCTGTCCCAGACCCTTACCGACGCCTTGACCGGGGGAGCGGTTTCGCTTGAAGTTCGCTACCGTTACGAATTTGTGGATCAGGACAACCCTCTCGATCAAGCCCATGCTTCCACCGTTCGAACCCGACTGGGGTACCGGACTGGTGATTTCCAGGGGTTTGAGGTGTTTGCCGAGGCGGAAGATGTGACCGCTGTGGGGAATGAGAACTACAATAGCACCATTAATGATACAACCGATCACTCAGTGGTCGCTGATCCGACGGAAACCGAAGTCAACCAAATTTACGTACGTTACAAAGGCCTTCCGGATACCACACTGACCTATGGTCGTCAGCGCTTTGCTCTGGACAATCACCGGTTTATAGGCACAGTTGGCTGGCGCCAGAATGAGCAGACCTTCGATGCCTTTATCGGCGCCAACGAGTCGCTTCCAGACACGACGATTACAGCGGGCTATCTTTACAATGCTAACCGGATATTCTCGGACGCCAGCCCGAATGGCAATTTCCCCATGCAGTCGCCGATTCTTAATGTTCAGTATCAGGGGTTGGCCGCCGGAACCCTTACCGCCTACGGATATCTGTTCGACTTTACCACCGCAGACGTCAACTCAACCCAGAATTTTGGCTTGCGATTCACTGGTGGCACCGATGTAACGGAAGACGCCAAAGTCCTGTACACTCTGGAGTACGCAATCCAGAAGGACTATGCAGACAACCCGCAAAGCTTTGAGGCCGCCTATTGGCTGGCGGAAGCGGGCCTCGCCGCGTATGGCGTTACGGTCAAGGTGGGCATGGAAACCCTGGAGTCGGACGACGGCCGATCATTTCAGACTCCTCTGGCTACGCTTCACGCAATGAACGGTTGGGCCGACCAGTTCTTGGTCACCCCGGACGATGGCTTGCAGGATCTTTACGTATCGGCGGGTGCCGCAGTAAAGGGAGTCAAGTTGCTGGCCATATTTCATGACTACAGCAGTGACATCAATAGCTTGAGCTATGGCTCTGAGCTGGGGCTGCTGGCTGCCTACCCAGTCAACAAACATTACACGGTGGGTGCCAAGTTCGCCAGCTATGCCGAGGATGGTCGCGGTGTGGATACGGACAAGGCCTGGTTGTGGGGACAGGTCAAGTTCTGACTTTCTCACTGTTGCGTTAATCAGACATCCGCCTGAAAGAAAGCGGAGTCACCCCGACCGAGGGGAAGATAATCCGAATGGCAAGGGCCACTGGCTAACGGTGCGGTCGAGGAGGCCTCAGGAAGTTTTCCGCACACAACACGAATCGCGGTCAGCTCTGTTACGCAGGCGTGTGGCTGGCCGGCGATCATCCGCGACTTACGGGTCTTTAAGCCCTCCGCGAATGGTTTCAAGGACGGCGCTCGGTCCGTGGCAATGTCATAAATTTACAGAAATTGATGTGTTATCTATGCTTTATGCAGAAGCTAAACAACAAGGAGAAACAAGATGGGTAAAGCTATTAATGGTAAGTTCGAGAACATGGATCAGGCACACAATACGCGAGACGACCTTATTGGCAGCGAAATTCCACAGGATCTGATCTATATTGATAAGGATGAGCAGACGATCCGGGTGATGTTGCCGGCGGAGGAAGCAAGAGAAGTCTATGAAATATTTGACCGACACGGTGTCACTTATAAGTGAACGCTCGTTAACATAGATCCCTGATCTTCAAGCCGCCTTCTTTCGCCTTAGCTCCACTCGCATGACGTTAATACCGCCTGTGCGACCCAGCCGATCAACGTGGCGAGAGGCCCATAGGAGATGACGCCTTTATAATCCACGTCATAGGGAGCAAGCTCTTCCGCCAGATCGATATAGACCCTCGGGGTGACAAAATTGTTTTTGCTTTCAAAAGGTTCCTTTAAGCTGTCGCGAGTGGTTTACCCACCAACCATCAGATCTTTTAACCAACCCTGCTTCAGGCAGCGTTTGAACTCGCTGTGGCTCAGTTCCCTGTAGATGACGGTTATGCCCAGAAGCTCTGAAACAGCAACGCCCCCCCACACCGCGCCGCAAAAAGGTAGACTAAGTGTAGTTGATGCCTTTTCCCATGCTTTCTTGCTCAATGACAGTCACTGTTTTTGGTCAGGTGTGCGAGATTGTCGAGCTCACACTCCTCGCTGTAATGAATCAGCCCGCGTTTTACCTGTTCCGCCATACCTTTTGACAGCCGGGCTGCCGCCTGTTCGATGGTTTTTTCGATATCTTCCAGGGAAGCCTGCAGCAGATCGTAAGTCACATACAGCTCCTGATCCGTGAAGTCCACTGCATCAATACCCATCAGCGACTGCAGTGATGTTTTCAAATCAGCCTTGAGGTCATCGCTGATTATTTCGCGGAGTCGCATGCGGCGTTTTTTTAGAATCACTTGATTTTTCTGCTTGGGCGACAATCCGTGTTGAGGATCGCCCACAAACAGATGCGGGCGGGATTTAAATCGCTCTAGGCACTGACGCGAACAGAAATAGTGGTTGATACCCTGGTAATTCCATAGTAGCGAGCGATTGATTTTTTTCATATCACACACGGGGCAACGAATCGTGGACGCCAGCTTGTTCATCAAGCCCTCCTCAGGGGTTTTGGCCTATACCATTCAACAGTTGGTGTAGCTCGCTTTCAGTGGTTAATGCCAGCGTGGTGGAAGAGTCGATCACCCGGTTATAGGTCTCCAGGGTTTTGACAAAGTCATACAGATCACGGGATATTTCCGACTGGTTATACGCCGCTGCGTAAATTTCCGTGGCTTTCGCGTCCGCCACCCCCTGAATGGTTTGAGCTTCCCGATAGGCTTCAGACTCAATGCGCTGCAAATCCTTTTCCTTGTCGCCGATAATTAGCGGCTTCGCCGGCACCCTCGGAACGGAATCGCTCGGCAATCTGCTGGCGTTTGCTGATCATTCTGGCGAACGCTTTCATTGTAGTTGATCCGCTTAAAACGAATGTCGGGCAATTCAATGCCAAATTTAGCCATCTTTGCCGAAGCCGCGGCAGAGATGTCCGCTTCTATTAGCTGCCGCCCCCGTCGGACGGACCGCGGTTGGCCAATCACCGCTTTTGTGAGCGGCTGGTCGAAGGCGGGCTCCCTGCCTTTCTTGGTGTGTGCAAGTTCTATCAATTCGTGTTTGGCAACAGCTTTGCGGGTTTCACTACCGAGAATATCTTCCAGTCGCGACCGAACACTGTAATCGTCCCGCAACCGCAATGCCTATATACAGAGTGATCTGACGTGGTGAAACCGGTATATCCGACAAGGAGGGGCGGAATCGATCGTTCATGGTTGTTTCCTTTTATCGATTAATGATTCCTGCAATCGACGGACACGCGTTAACCGGTTGTGGCATCGGTGCCTATCTCCAACACATTGTTATCAAGATATTGATGTGGTGGAATAATCAGGTTGGTGGGTGCCCGCAAAAAGTCGTTGCCGGAGCGATACCGCTCAAATCGCTCCTCGGCAATGGTAATGGTTTGTATCAGTGCCTTGCCGCCGGGTCTCAGATAATCGTGTACATCCTTCATGTAAGTGGGCCAATAGGACTCGCCCACGTGTTCAAACATCCCGATTGATACCACGTAATCAAACGGCCCCGACAGTTCCCGATAGTCCTGTAAACGCACCTCGGTATTTCCCTCCAGTCCGGCGGACCGGAGTCGTTGGCGGGCACAATCCGCCTGTTCGCTGGACAAGGTTGCCCCGGTTACATGGCACCCGTGTGCAGTTGCCACTTCCATAAAACCGCCCCAGCCACAGCCTATTTCCAGGATGCGGCTTCCCCGTTCCGGTGCCAGTCGCTGAAGGATCCGCTCATATTTCGCTTGCTGTGCCTCGTAAAGCGAGAGGGACTCGTTGCCACCAAACAGGGCGCAGGAGTAGGTCATGCTCTTATCCAGCCATAGCTGATAAAAATCGTTGCCTAAGTCGTAGTGCTCATGGACGTTTTCATGGCTGCGCTTAACCGTATTGGAAAACAACCGATGTTTGCACCAATGCCATAACCGGAGCCCCACGCTAGAGCGTAAAGCGCGGTCAAAAACGACTATGTTCACCGTGACAAGGCGCATTAGGGCAAGCAAATTGGGCGTGGACCATTTGCCTGCCATGTAGTCTTCTCCCAGTCCCACATCACCGTGGGTGATCAGACGATCAATGACATGCACTGCAGGATTGTCATTTCTGCATGTACACCGTCTTGCTTCCCTTCATGGCACGTCTTTTCTCCATCTGGCCATGTAAGTGATAACGAGCCGAACTGAAGAGATCTCAGCGCCTTTCGAAAAAGATTGAGCTGAATGATGCTGCTTTTCCCCGCAGGCCTTTTTTGAGGCTCAAGGTGCATGCTTGCCGAGAAAGATTCGTTGCTCATGCCTTTCTCTCCTCAGAGTGTTCCTAGAAAACATGTGTCCAGTAAATTCAGTAACCGGCAAGTGCATGCGTCATCAATTTTAGGACATTGTTTCTAATTTGATCGAGATCAAGGTGTGCTCTGTTTCGGTCCGGTAATTCAGTTTGAATTCAGGCAGATGTGGTTGACTTGCGTCAGGAAATGCCATGCCCGGGCCTGAAGTAATGCAAAGGCAGCTGGTACAGCAGCAGACTGGAGAGGTCTTTATGGAATGGTTGGCGGAAAACTGGTTCTCGGTGCTTATTGGCATCGTTTTCGTGGGCATGCATATGTTCGGTCACGGAGGACATGGTGGTCACGGCGGGGGCGGGCATGGTGGACATAGTGCGCGGGACAAGTCGGGAAACGACCCGGACAGGCGTTCTGGCCATCGGCATTAACGGAGGACGGAACATGCTTGACACAAGACTGGTTACCTGGGCGTTGGGCCTCTTTGCGGCGGTCACCTTCATCGTTTGCGTGATCTATGGACTGGTGACGCCGCAAAGCCTGCACATGCACACGTTTCTCGAGCAGGTGCTGCCGGCGTTCAAGTGGCTGACCTGGTGGGGATTTCTGCTCGGATTGATTGAGAGTTTTCTATATGGCGCTTATGTCGGGCTGGTGTTCTGCCCGATCTTCAATTGGCTTCATCGCCATCTCGGTGTCGGGCGCGCGTCGGGCTGACGAAAGCTCCGGTCTGCAAATAAGGAAAGGGAAACAAGGAATGAAAAATACCGTTGTGGAGATCCGCGGCTTGCTATCGGCACTGAGTGCCCGGGGCGTAGAGAAACAGCTATTGAGATTGCCCGGCGTCAAGAAGGCCGAGGTCAACTATGTGGCCGGCAGCGCGACCGTCACCTATGATGAGGCGACGGTGGACCTTGAGGCTATCAAGGCCCGGATACACGAGTGCGGCTATCACTGTTCCGGAGAACAGTTGCCCAGGCACGTTTGCGACCCGGGGGACCCGCCGACCGAAGCCGGGGCTGTGTCCACGCCCGTCCACGATGGCCATGCCTCCCACACCGGCCACGACGATACCGCGCATCCTGCTGAACACGGCGAACATACTGGCGCAAAGGACGAGATGGCTCACGAGATGGGCCACGGCGGCAGCATGGACATGCAGGCAATGGTGCGCGACATGCGCAACCGTTTCTGGGTCTGCCTGATCTTCAGCCTCCCGATTTTCATTTATTCGCCCATGGGTGGGCTGTTCGAACCGCCAGCACCGCCCTTCGGGCTGCGGCTAGACCTGTGGTTGCTATTACTGGCAAGCATCGCGGTGCTCTGGCCAAGCTGGCCGTTCTTTGTTGCCGCCTGGCGCGCGCTGAAAAACGGCGTGCTCAACATGGCTGTGCTGGTCGTTCTCTCGGTGGGTACTGGCTACCTGTTCAGCGTCGGTTCCACGCTCTTTTTCCCGGGTGTGCAGTTTTTCGAGGCGGTGGCGGTGCTGCTGGTGTTCATCCTGCTCGGCCATTGGCTGGAGATGCGCGCCCGTGCCGGTGCCTCGGACGCCATCCGCTCGCTGATGGATCTCGCGCCGCCCAAGGCCACTGTGTTGCGTGATGGCCAGGAACGGGAGGTTCCCACCGCTGAGGTTCTGAAGGACGACATCGTCGTGATCCGCCCCGGCAATAAGATTCCGGTGGACGGTGAGGTCTTGGAGGGCGAGTCCCTGGTGGATGAGTCCATGCTCACTGGCGAGTCCATGCCGGTGGAAAAAAAGCCCGGCGATAAGGTGATCGGGGCCACCATTAACAAGAGCGGCAGCTTCAGGTATCGCGCCACCAAGGTAGGTTCCGACACCGCGTTAGCGCAGATCGTCAAGCTGGTGCAGGAGGCGCAGAACTCCAAGGCCCCGGCGCAACTGCTGGCGGACAAAGCGTCACAGTGGCTGGTGGTGATTGCCATCGTAATCGGCCTGCTCACCTTCGCCGTCTGGTTCTGGTGGATTGGCCAAAGCCTGCTGCTTGCCGTGACCCTGACTATCACCGTGTTCGTGATCGCCTGCCCGGACGCCCTGGGCCTTGCAACGCCCATGGCGGTGATGGTGGGCACCGGCCTCGGTGCCAGGAACGGCATCTTGTTCAAGAATGCCTCTGCACTTGAGGATGCCACCCGGCTGGATATTGTGGTCTTCGACAAGACCGGCACCCTGACCATGGGCGAGCCGCAGGTGGTCGAGGTGGTCGTGGTGGCGGGCAGCACCGAGGAGGCGGTCCTCGCACTGGCGGGGACGGTGGAGCAGGGCTCGGACCATCCTCTGGCCCAGGCGATACAAAGTAAGGCCGAAGGCTTGCAGCTTGATCCGCTGACCGGCTTCACCAACATCGAGGGCAAGGGCGCGCGGGCGGAGATTGGCAGCAAGACCGTGCTGCTCGGCAACCGCCGGCTGATGGACGAAGAGAAGGTCGACATGGCGAGCCTGAAGGACGAGGCCGCGCGTCTGCAGAGCGCGGGGCAGACCGTGGTGCACGTCGCCCAGGACGGGAAGCTGGTCGGCCTTATCGCCATTGCCGATGCGCCGCGCCCCACCGCTACTGCAATGGTCAAAAAGATGCGTGAACGCGGGGTGGAGGTGGCGATGCTCACCGGCGACAACCAGGCCACCGCCGAGCGCATCGCCCGGGAACTCGGCATTGAGATGGTGATCGCCGATGTCCTTCCGGGGCAGAAAGCAGACAAGATCAAGGAGCTCCAGGCTCAGGGCAAGAAGGTTGGCATGGTGGGCGACGGTGTCAATGACGCCCCGGCACTGACCCAGGCGGAGGTGGGTTTCGCCATCGGTGCCGGCACCGATGTGGCTATTGAGAGCGCTGACGTGGTGCTGATGAAGAGCGACCCCTACGATGTGCTGGGAGCCATCGAGCTGTCGCGCGCTACCCTGCGCAAGATGCACCAGAACCTGTTCTGGGCGGTGGGCTATAACGTCATCGCCTTTCCCGCGGCGGCAGGCGTGTTCTATCCGTTGGTGATAAGCCCAGAAGTAGCGGCGCTCGCAATGTCTGGAAGCTCCGCTCTTGTTGCGGTAAATGCACTCCTGCTAAAGCGAACCCGACTGGACGGCTTAGGGTAGACGAACACTTCCAATTGGAAAAATTGATGTTCATCAAGCCCACGCTATTGAGCGACTCTTTTTGCATCTTTTGTTGGGGTTTTTCAGTGTGAATTCAGGCTTATGAGTTTAAGTGGTAGGTAATTGCTGTTTGCTGACATGATTAATGACAACAAGGGGGAACGGGTAAATGGACATCAAAACCTTCGGAGAACTTATTAACTGGACACGGGACCTGCATGCTCATCTTGCAAGATGCCTGTCCCACTGCGCCACTAAGAATGAAGAAGAGCGAGCACAAGCGTTGCTGGACTATTTGGCGACCCATGAATCGGAAATGGAACGTATTGTGAACGAGTTCAAGTCGCAGGGCGATTCCAAAGCGTTGGAGACAAGGGTCTACGACTACCTGTCTCACCATCCCATTAAGACCCACAGAACCTGCGATGAGCCCTACGCACAGCTGGATTTTGAGGGCATATGCAGAGAAGTATTCGATTTCCATGATCAGATAGAGGACCTTTATCGCACCATGGCCGACAAAGCCGAGATTCCCGAGGCGAAAGAATTACTGCAATCGTTGCTAACCATGGAAGAGAACGAAGCTATGCGATTGGCCAGGCAGATAGGGCGTATGAACGACCTCTGATCAGAACACTGAAATTATTCTTCGACGCAGAAAAGGATGTTGATATATGGTGGCGTCTTCCAGTCAGTTACGGGTTTTCAAGATGGGTATCAATACTCATCAGGAGCCTGTCGTCTACATGCGTGGTGATTGTGATGTGTGCCTTTCAGAAGGATTCGCCGCCAGTTCCAGGGTGGGAATTTCCTCGCAGGGACGTTCCATCATCGCAACTCTCAATATTTCGTCTGATGAAACGGTTCCCAAAGGGTATGCGGGGCTTTCAGATATCGCCATAGAGCGGCTCGGGGTGGCTCCGTCTGACCTGGTTTCAGTACATCATGCGCCCTATATCGAATCCTTGAGTCTGGTTCGTCGGAAAGTATTCGGACACAGCTTGCTTCCGGCTGAGATGGCCCGCATTGTCTCCGATATCTCCGCACACAAATACAGCGATGTCGAAATAGCCTGTTTCCTGAGCGCTTGTGCGGGTGGCAGATTAGGTTTCGATGAGATTGTTGCTTTGACCCAGGCGATGGTGAATTGCGGACAACAGCTCGATTGGCCAGGCGTGGATCGTGTGTTCGACAAACACTGTGTTGGAGGCCTGCCGGGCAACCGGACCACGCCGCTGGTTGTGTCGATCGTCAGCGCAGCAGGCTTAGTAATGCCTAAAACCTCCTCCCGTGCCATCACCTCACCGGCGGGAACAGCGGACACCATGGAAGCGCTGACCAATGTGAGGCTTGGGCTGAACGAGATTCGCCGTGTGGTCAGAGAAACCGGTGCCTGTCTCGCCTGGGGTGGGGCGATGAACCTCAGCCCGGCTGATGACCTGTTGATTCGCATCGAGAGAGCGCTGGACCTTGATGGTGAGGGCCAGCTCGTGGCCTCGGTGCTGTCCAAGAAGATTGCTGCCGGTTCCACCCATGCGGTGATTGATATTCCGGTGGGGGAGACGGCCAAGGTTCGAACGCCCGGCGATGCCGACCGGCTGGCCTCTCTTTTCACAAGCGTTGGGGCGGCCTGTGGGCTGAAGGTACGCTGCATCGCGACAGACGGCAGCAAGCCGGTTGGTGCAGGGATCGGGCCGACAGAGGAGGCCCGTGATGTTTTGGCCGTGTTGCAGGGAAAGCGGGGTGCGCCGGAGGATCTACGGAGCCGCGCCATCATGCTGGCTGGCCATTTGTTCGATCTGGCTGATGGTCGTGGCGTGAAAGAGGGGATGGTCAAAGCAGAACGACTACTTCAAAACGGCTCTGCCTGGGGGCAGTTCAAGCGTATAACAGAGGCTCAGGGAGGGCAGAGGAGCTTAGGTGAAGCCCGTTTTAGGCGCCCAGTTCTGTGCTCGGAATCCGGAACAATCGTGTCTATCGACAATCGTCGGCTTGCCCGTGTCGCCAAGCTGGCAGGCGCACCTGCCAGCTCTACCGCAGGGCTGCGGCTACTGGCGACCGTCGGTGATAGAGTCACTAAGGGAGAGCCTCTCTATGAATTGCTCAGTGACAGTCCGGGACAGCAGGATTATGCGCTGGCGTTTAACGATATGGGGCCGGCAATCTTCACTGTAAAGCGAGAGGAATGATTGTGGGCATTACTGAAAAAAGTGTGTTGTTCAGCCTTGCTCCCCATCCATTACAGGAAAAACTTTGTGATCGGCTCAATCTGGAGCCGGGAAGTTTGGAGGTGCGGAGGTTCCCTGATGGTGAGTCCTACTTACGTGTGCTCACATCAGTCAAAGGTGCGAACTGCGTAATATTGGCCGACCTAACGCATCCAGACACCAAATACCTTGCTCTCCTGTTTCTCTTTGAAACTCTCCGGGAACTCGGTGCCAGGTCGATTGGGTTGGTGGCGCCCTATCTTTGCTATATGCGCCAGGATCGACGCTTCGAAGAAGGGGAGGCGGTCACTTCCAGGGTGTTTGCCCAGTCTTTGTCTTTACATATCGACTGGCTGATCACCGTTGATCCACATTTGCACAGGTACCAGTCTCTTGACGAAATCTACAGCATACCCACGCAAGTTGTTCAGGGAGCACCGGCGCTGGCGGATTGGCTACGGGGGCAAAACGGTCTGTTGCTGGTAGGTCCGGACGCGGAAAGTGAGCAATGGGTATCAAGTATCGCGCAGGCCAGTAACCATCCTTATGTCATTGGCACCAAGCAGCGTCTGGGTGACCGGCGCGTTGAAGTCACCTTGCCGGATATCTCGGCGTATAACGGCCGGAAAGCCGTCATCATTGATGACGTTATTTCCAGCGGCCGCACCATTGGCGAGTGTGTCAGGGCACTTAAGGCACAAGGCACGGAGGCCATCCTGTGTGCGGCGGTGCATGGCATTTTTGCGGAGGCCTCGGACACCTACCTTCTGGGTACCGGCCTGCAGACGCTGGTGACCACCAACACGGTTCCACACAGCAGCAATGAGATCGATGTCAGCGAGTTGCTGGTGCCGCCGGTCAGGCATTTTCTCAATCAGGTGGAGGATGAGCGCCGATGAACATTACATTTCTGGGTGGCACGGAAACCGTGACCGGCTCCAAGTTCCTGGTTGAAACCGGCCAGACACGTGTATTGGTCGATTGCGGCCTGTTTCAGGGGTACAAGTGGCTGAGAAAGCGCAACCGGCAACCGTTGCCGCTCGATATTGCCTCGCTGGATGCCGTGCTTCTGACCCATGCCCATCTGGATCATTCAGGCTACATCCCCGTGTTGTACAAGCAGGGCTTCCGGGGGGCGGTTTATACCCATCATGCCACCCGAGAGCTATGCAGCATATTGCTGGCCGATAGCGGCCATCTTCAGGAAGAGGAGGCACATTACCTCGGCCGCCATAAGCTGAGCAGGCATGAGAATCCGGAGCCCCTGTATGATCAGGAGGATGCAGAAGCCTGCATGGAGCTGTTTCAGTCGGTGGACTTTCACCAAGTGATCCAGCTCGGTGATATACGCTTTCATCTGCGACCGGTCGGGCACATTCTCGGGGCGGCCTGTGTCATCATCGAGGCGGAAGGTAAACGCGTCGGTTTTTCCGGCGATGTGGGCCGCCTCAATGATATTTTCATGAGGCCACCGGCACCCCTGCCAGCACTCGACATGCTGATGCTGGAATCAACATATGGCGATCGTCGCCACGAAGACGTGGATTTGCCGTCACAACTGGCGGACATCGTCAACGAAACGGTCGACAAAGGGGGCAATATACTGATTCCAGCCTTTGCCGTGGGCAGAGCGCAGGTCTTGCAACATATGCTCACCGACCTGATGAAGGCGGGACGAATTCCAAGGTTGCCAGTTTATCTGGATAGCCCCATGGCGATTGATGTTTCTGAGATTTACTGCCGCTACGAAGATCAGCATCGGTTGAGCAGTTCAGAATGCCACGAAATGTGCAGCACCGTTCATTATAGCCGCAGCGTCCAGGACTCCAAGGCGCTGGCTGATCAGGCCTACCCGCACGTAATTATTGCAGGCAGCGGTATGGCAACGGGCGGTCGCATTCTTCATCACTTCAAGCGTCTCCTCGGCCAGCACCGCACAACCGTTATCTTTGCCGGTTATCAGGCAGGGGGGACACGAGGCGCCAAAATGGTTGATGGAGCGGAAAGGATCAAGATCCACGGCGACTGGATTCCGGTCAAGGCCCGGCTGGAGGTGTTGAGTGGGCTTTCCGGGCATGGAGATTTCACAGAGATTGAACAGTGGCTGGCTCAAAGTGACTTAGCCCCCGAAACGCCGATCAACTTGATTCATGGAGACCCTGATGCGCTGGAGGCCATGAAGGATCACTTGCGTCAGAACACCCGGTTTGAGGTGGAGGTGGCAAGCTACCAATCCATTTTGCGTCTTTGATGTGAGACCGGGCAAATACCCGGGGTAATCCGGATATTTACGGCGAGGATTTCTAATAGGCCACCATTAACGTCAGTAGAGTTATCAGGGAGAGATCATGAACGGCTATTCCATTGAGGATTCACATCGAATCCAGCAGCGTGCTGCCCAATACCGGCAGCGTTACCCCCAGTTTGCCAACTGGGCAAAAGGGCGCGGGGTGATCGAACATACCGATTTGA
>NZ_FONF01000010.1:0-161495 GCF_900112835.1 Marinobacter sp. DSM 26671
GCGCAGGTATTCGCTCACGGTGGGACGGCTGATACCGCAGGCCGCCGCAACCTGACGGTTGCTCAGCCCTCGCTCCCACTTGAGGCGAAGGACTTCTTTGATCTTACGCATGGATAACCTCTTCGCTGGCATCTGACCCTCTCCGGATGAAAAGGGTCAGAGTACCGTTAGTTATCCCGCGTCGAACGTTTTGATGGGGAAGTCAGGCAGCCTGCCGGGGTGGCAGCTTTGCCGTGGAATCAGTGGCAGCTTTCGCGTGGAATGGGTGGCAGGCTTCGTCTGGAATCAGTGGCAACTTTGGTCTGGAATACGCACCATGAGGTCATTCGTTCACTATTTGCAACGCTCGAGCGCGCTGGAATTATTCCGGCCGATCCCAACGCCTTGCTGAATCAAATAGCTGATTGTCAGCTCATCCGATTCCCAACCGCTAACAAGCGCCGTAAAAAAAATGGCTACCTGATTGCGTTTTTTGAAGGAGAGGTGCCGAACGTGGTCGTGGCCGGTGATTGGTCCACGAACGCTCGAGTCACATGGAGTTCTGGGTATTCCGCTTTTCTCTCAAAGTCTGAGCGAGCTGCATTAGATGAAAAGATGCACCGTGCCCGGGAGGAGCGAAAGGCAGAACGACAAGCCGAGCAAGGCAGCGCTGCTGCTACCGCTTCTAAGATTTGGAACTCCGCTGAATCAGCCGAAGAAACTCACCCGTACCTTGTGCGAAAGCAAATTTCACCTGCCCGCGCGCGCCAGTCTGGGAACTCGTTAATTCTGGATGTGAGGGACTTCGATGGAAGGCTGAAGAGCTTGCAGTTCATTCATGCCAACGGCACCAAAAAGCTCTTGCCCAGAGGAGCAAAACAGGGCCATTTCATTCCAGTATGTGTACCCCAAACGCCATCTCAGATCTTGATCTGCGAAGGCTGGGCCACCGGCTGTACTCTGGCTGATTTATCCCCTGATGCTCTGGTTTTAGCAGCCGTGGATGCGGGAAACCTGAAAGCCGTAGCGACCGGTGCGCGCAATCACTGGCCTGATGCACATTTGATTATTTGTGGAGACGATGACCGAGAAACCCCCGGAAATCCTGGGGCCACCGCGGCGCGCGAAGCGGCAATTGCTGCCGGCGCCGAATATGCCCTGCCCTCCTGGCCCTCGGATGCGCCTACCTATCTTTCTGACTACAACGATCTGATTAATTGGTCAGGGAGGATCAAATGAAAGATAGGCACCTCGTTCATAAGGTAACAGAGGGGATGGAGGGGACGGTCAATGGAAACGCTAACTTAGGCGTTCCCCAGCCTCCAATTCGCGGGGATAGAGAGGGAACGGCCCCCTTTTCGGGTCAGCAGATCATCGAGCCGGTCTCACCCATGGTGCAGCCGCCGACCAACGTGTTGGAGCCGGAAATAGACCGGCCCTGCTTCAAAACCCATGATGATTGGTTTGCACTGAAGGGCTCTCGCAAGAAGCCTGGGCTCTACTGGCACGGCTACAAACCAACCAAAGGTGATGCGGCTCCGGAGGAGGTAGACATTTGGATCAGCTCGCCAATCCACGCCGAGGCAGAAACATCTGATGAGCTTGGAAGTGGGCACGGTTTGATGTTGCGGTTCTGTGATTCTAGAGGCACCTGGAAACGATGGGCCGCGCCGCTAGTAATGCTTAAGGGGTCCGGTGAGGAGCTGCGTGGGGAGTTGCTCGACAACGGGGTTCGAATCAATCCGAGAGCGCAGCGGCTATTGATAGAGTGGATGATGGAGCAGTACCCCAAGCACAGGATTGTTGCGGCTACTCGGACCGGATGGACGCGCGATAACACGGCTTTTGTGTTACCCGGGAAAACGATAGGAAATCATAAGTATTGCTTCCAATCCGAACACGCTGCACACGATGCCTACACCCGGCAAGGAAGTCTGAGCGAATGGAGAGAAAGCATCTCTGCATACTGCTCTGGCAATCCTTTGTTGATCCTTGCCGTCTCCTGTTCGCTGGCAGCGCCTCTGTTGCGAACGGTTGCGCAAAGGGAATCCGGCGGAGCCGGCTTACACCTACTGGGTGACTCCTCCAAGGGCAAGACAACAGCGTTGCAGGTTGCGGCAAGTGTATGGGGTAGTCCCGGCTATGTGCTGACATGGAGGGCCACCGGGAACGGGCTTGAAGCCACAGCTGCCGCGCGTAATGACACACTTCTCCCCCTAGATGAGATTAGCGAGAGCAATCCAAAAGAAATTGGTGCGGTGGTTTACGCTCTGGCTAACGGCCATGGTAAGCAAAGGGCGAGTAGAACAGGGGGTGCCAGAGAATCCCAGCGCTGGCGCGTCTTATTGCTGTCCAGTGGCGAGCGCTCGTTGGCGGCGCACATGGGCGAAGCCAATCAAAAAGCCAAAGCCGGGCAGCAGGCTCGATTGCTGGATATACCGGCGACCTCTCGTCGGTTTGGTTTATTCGATCACCTGCATGGCCATGGAACTCCAAGAGCTTTTGCTGACTACCTCAAACGGGCGACCGGTCGGTGCTATGGACTCATCGGCCCCGCTTTTGTCGAAGCGTTCCTCGAAGATAATCGTGATTTGAAAGAACGCTACGCAGAGGTATTAGAGGCCCCTGAGTTCGCCGGCAGAGATGGGCTTGAGTCGCGAGCAGCAGGAACGTTTGCGCTACTAGGAGTGGCTGGAGAGCTGGCGATCGATTATGGCCTGACGCTATGGAGTCAAGGTGATGCATTTAAAGCGGCCCTCGAGGCGTTCACCAGCTGGCGAGATAACCGTGGGTTCGGCCAGAACGAAGATAGTCAGATACTGGTGGCTGTAAGGGATTTCATTGCACGCCATGGCAGTGCTCGATTTTCATCTTGCGTAGAGACAGACGGAGGAACCGTCATACGAGACCGCGCAGGTTATTGGCGAGATGATCTGGGAGGTCGTGTTTATCTTTTTTTCAGTCATGGACTTCGAGAAGCGGCGAGCGGTTTTGATCTCAAGCGAATACTGCAGGCCTTGGATAATGCAGGTTGGATAGTCGAGCGTGAGAAGGGGAAAAATTCCAAAAAGATACGGATAGGTAATGACACTCCCCGCCTCTACTGGATCCGCCCGATAGAGGAGGCCGCAGAATGAGTGTTGATAGTTTGCTGCGAAGCCTGGGAGTTCAGCACACGCCCCCCCGGCCCCCAAGCCGAAACTAGTGAGGGGAGCCAAAAAGTCACCGAAACACAGAAGAGTACCCTTCATACCCCCGGTTCCCCGGGGTATGCGCCGAACTCCAAAAGCTCCAGGACGAATGACCCACAAGAGGTACTTGTTGAGGTCGCTCGGATTGTCAGAGGAGATTTGGATCTGTTACGACCACTATTTTCAGAGGATGATTTAGAGGCAATCGCAGTGGGTATTTATTCTGTTCCCCTGTTGGTTGCCTATGTGAGGCAGATGCAATTGGATGGGCATCCCATTGTTGATCCTTTTGTGCCCTTAAACCGACTTTTGGAAAGCGCAACGATGTTTGGGTTTTGCATGGGATCGCGGGGATCCGAATCGACCAGCGTATGGCGAGAAGCGCATGAAAGTTTTCTGAATCACACCATGGTGTGCGGAAACTGCCACGCGCCAAGGAGCAGATATTGTGCGATAGGGGCTCAGTTGCGGGGCAAGTACGAGGTGGAATACATCAACCGGCGACGAACCCACTAGCCAACCGGGGAAGTGTCGGTCGACACACTAAGGTTTTGCTAAGGGTTGTTTGGGCCAGCCGAAGTTACCTGCATCTTCGGATTGCTGTCTGCTGACACCGGTCCTTGAGAGCCATGTTTTAACTTTCTTGGTAGGCCTTGTCCACGAGTGGCCGAGCTTTTTCCCAATCGTCCGGGGTCCGGACATTTACCTCCAGATTCCCGGTCCCCCAGTGGCCGATGTGCGTGACATCCCGACTGAAGGGGCTTTCCTCCCCGAGGTTTCCAGGGAGCTTCAAGTACATCTGAAGACGAGGGTCTTTACCTGGTTGCACGACAATAGAAACAAAGTTCCGAATCCGTTTGAAGGCGGTATAGAGCTTCAACTCTTTGCGTTGGACTTCGTCTCCAAGTTGCTCCACGTATTGGCAAGCAGAATCGTAGAGGTCTAAAAGGGGTTTCGGGGCTTCTGTAAGACGCTCCTGCTGGCTCTTGTCTTTGGCGTTCGGTTTTAGGGGTTTCTTGCCGGTGGCCGGCGCAGTAAGTGGAGCTGCCTGATTCACGGTTTGCGCATTGACCAGTTCCAGTAACAAAAGCTCGTTGCCAAAGTAACGATAGCGCATCAGTTCAATATTGCGATTGATCTGCTGAACGGCGTGTTCGTCGTAGCGATTGAAGTCGGAGGCGATACAGACTAGTCGGGTTCCTCCCCATTCAATCGATTCCGCGGCTGACTTGCCAATCTTCTCCATCACGAGCCATTTGAACTCGGCTTGATGGTCGAGAAGCCAGTCCAAGTAAAACAGTCCCTGGTTGATCACGTTTTCGTTGCTGTGACGTTTGTATTCCACAATGACGGGGCAGCCGTTTTCATCCAGACCCAGTGAGTCGATCCGTCCTTTGTGGGTTTTCCCAGTACCATATTCGCTGGCCAAAAAGCGCACGCCAATGAGCGAATCCATGTTGGCCTCGATATGGTTTTGAAGGTCCTTCTCCAGCTGTGCGCTCTTACCACTCAGTTCGGTAGCGGTGTCGCCACTGAGCTGAAAAAGCTTTATATCGCTCATTCGCTGGTTCTCCCGTCTGGAAAGTATCTGCTGGCCTCTTGGCCGAGATGCTAGTTTCAGTCTCTGTTCCGGTCCTTCAGTGACTGCGTAAGACCCTTTGAGAAATCCAAGAGCGCCCCTTCAATTTCGGGATCCAAAAGCTTTGAAGCAGTGTATTGAGGAACAACCAGATTTGCCTTTTCAATTTCTGGCAGACGACGAATGACGTCGAGATAGTGCTCTAGCAGTTCAGGTTTCGTCGTGGGCCGGGTCAGTTCCTTCTTCAGACGTTCCTCGAAACGCTTCAAGTCTTCCTCATTGTCCGTGTCATTCAGTTCCCAGTGGAGTTGCCTGGCAAGCGACTTGCGGGACCAGCCGGCCCTCGCGATAAGTGACTCGATAATCTTTTGAAGCTCTAGTGTCCTCTCGGTCCCCATTTGTCCCCGACCCCCTATGTATCTTTTAAGTGTCCCAGCGGGGACACAAACCAATCATCAATGGAGAAATACCATGAAAAAGGCAAAAACCCCGATGTCGCCGGCCGCTGCTGCACGTATTCAGAGCGCAACCTCAAAACGACATGGTGGAACCACTCCCAAAGGCTCTTTCGCAGCGAAAGCACAATCCGCTGCATCGAGGAATACGGCTTCTAACGGTCAACGTCCACCTAATGGTCCAAGCACCACTGGCAATAAATCTGGTAAAGGGCGTGGCAACAATCGGCCATCTCGCTGATTAAGCTCGTTCGCACGCGGGGGCTTCTACGCCCCCGCTTCACCAGCATTCATAGACACTATTTTTGAGAAGGCCTTTAATCTCGGATTTCCTTTCTTCAATTTCTCCGTATGGCAGAGCTTCAACGGTTTTCCCAACGGCGCAAATACAAATCTCCTGCTTGGAATCATAGAGTTCCCTTGGTAGCGCGCCCAGGTCTCCATTTGTACAGGCATTGACCATGGCGTATTCCAGTTCTATGGGGTAGCGCTTGGATTCCAGGAAATTACGATCGACCAGACCATACCCAGTAAACCCGACGGTGAAAGCTAAGACCGCTGGCAGGGCTCCCTTTGCCCCATACTTATGACCAGTGATTGGCTTTTCGCATTTTTGGCATTCAACCCTGTGTCGCTGATCTAGCTCGTTGACGGCAGAGCAGGCGGGGCAATTTACCGTAACAGTTGTGGAACGCTCTATTTCCTGAGTCATGTTGCCGGAGTTTCCGTTTTCCTAGTTTTGGTGCGACGTCTTGCCGGTTGTTGTTTTGCCCGCTCAGTTTTGATTCTCTCCAGCAAAGCCTTCGCACTGTTCTCCCCGCTGATCAGGTCGGGGTTATCATTGCGCCATTGCTCGGTAAGTTCGCCCCGGAAGGCTTTGGCCAGGATGGACTGTGTGAGTTTGTTGATGCGGGTCAGGGCATTGTTAACCTGTTGTTCGATGCGGTCAGCGTGGGCGAACAGTTGGTCCACTCGGCGGACGATTTCGGCTTGTTCTTCCGGGGTAGGCCACTTGAGGTCTAATTGGCGAAACTTTTTTTGAGTCAGGTTCATGCCACTTTCGGAGATACCGGTCTTCAGGGTTTCGATCTTCTCAAGTACAGAAGGGCTGTTGAGCTGCAGCGCCAGAAATTTGCTACTGCCTTTTCCTTCAATGACTCTATAGCGATACACCTTGTCGCAAATCATCAGATTCCTCGATGTGCTACTGACGTAACAAGTGATACCACACCGCGATCTAGGCCCTGCTCTTGTCGTGAGTATGTCATTGGGCAACACACGTAAATTTGGCTTTACATCCAGGCTTTCCGGAAGTTTTTTATTTTCATTCTCAGCAAAGGTCATCGGGAGAACTGATGAGGTCTTTATAATCGCCCAGCTCTCATCAGTCGTAGGCTCATTGTGGCATTTTGGGCTCCACCCCTGATCAATGTTTCCAATTACGTTATCTACGACTGTTACCTCCCATGCCGGCAAACAAGCTCGGTTCCGCCACTCCTCCGTCAACCGCCCACTCACCGCCGCCGCCAACACGGACTGGCGGAAGCGTTTGAGGAGGTGCGGGATGAGTTCGAGGCGGGCTTTGGTGTTTTCCACCTGGGCCAGCAGAGTGTCGAGTTTGTCGGCGATGACTTTTTGTTCGGCGAGGGGGGCCAGAACGAATGGTGCAGCCACTCCATCCTTAGTCCCAAGCCGAGGCATATTTACGCCGTAACTGACTGCGTTGACGTAATTCAAGAAATCGCGGGTTCTAAGCCAATGAAACATGTATCGGTTGAGGACGAATGGCTCGGAATCCAGCGGGACGATCTCTGTGGTGCAAACTCCGTTAGTATCGGCAACAACCACTTTGTTGAGGTAGGGGCGCAGCTTGCCATATAGAACATTCCCCTTGTCAAAACGGTTTTTCGTACTTTTAAATGGTCTTTCTTTGGCCGTCTTCCGGCTGATTATTCGGGAACTTTCTTTCTCGACATCTTCCAGCTCCAAAACCCAGGTGTCATTAGTGACATCTGAGAGCTCGCATTTCTGGGTTTTGCCGTAGGAAACGACATCGCCAAGATGAATTTGAAGCCATTCATGGGGCAATTTGAGCTGAGCCATTACTTAACCTCACCCATCACTTCTCCTAACAGCACTCTCGCTCCATCAGCCTCCTCCTCAGCCCCCAATTCCCGCATCAACGCATCCAGCTCACCCAGCGCCTGCACCAGTTCACCCATCGCCTCACCGGCCAACACACTCGGCTCCGGCAGACTGGCGGCATCCAAACTCTCATTGTCTTTCAGCCACGAAATATCCAGCGAGTCGCCTTTGTGCTCTGCAATCCATTGGCGACTGAAGCTGCGCCAGCGGCTGTGGGCTAGGCGTGCGTCGACGCCTTCGTTCTCGTCGCTGTGCTCGGGCAGCTCAATGGCTTCGGAATGGAAGCTGTATTCGCCTTCTTTGCGTTCGCTGTCGCCGTTGGCACTTTCGCCATACACGCTTTCAAACGGCTTCAGGTGCTGGTCGCCAAAGGGAGTACGTTTGCCGAAGCTGGGCATGTTGGTGCGCAGATCGTAGACCCAGACGTATTCGGTGCAGTTCTCTTCCTGGTGCTTGTCTGCCGCGCTACCTTTGGTGAAGAACAGCACGTTGGTTTTCACGCCCTGGGCGTAGAAGATGCCTGTGGGCAGGCGCAGGATGGTGTGCAGGTTGCACTTGTGCATCATGTCCCGGCGCACGTCGGTGCCGACGCCAGCTTCGAACAGGACGTTGTCTGGCAGTACCACGGCGGCGCGTCCACCGGGCTTGAGGTTACGGTAGATGTGCTGCAAAAAGGCCAGCTGTTTGTTGCTGGTTTTGTAGGTGAGGTCGTCCCGGGTGATGCTGGCGTCGCCGCCTTTGCTGGTACCGAAGGGCGGGTTGGCGAGGATCACATCGGCCTTTTCCAGCCTGGCGCCGGTCTGGCCCAGGGCGTTCCCAAGGTGTACCACGCCCTCCTCGTCGCCTTCCATACCATGTAGCAGGCAGTTCATCAGCGCTAGGCGCCGCGTTCCGGGTACAAGTTCGATTCCAACAAAGGCTCGGTTGCGTTGAAACGCTTGCTGCTGGGCGTTGAGGTCGAACAGATCATCTGTCTGGTCTTTGATGTATTGATCGGCCGCAATCAGGAAGCCCGCCGTGCCAGCTGATGGGTCCTGAATGGCTTCGCCAGGCTGCGGTTTCAGACAACGCACCATGGTATTGATTAGAGCCCTCGGCGTGAAATACTGACCTGCACCCGACTTAGTTTCATTGGCGTTCTTCTCCAAGAGGCCCTCGTAGAGATCCCCGAGACCGTCTTTCTGGGCGCTGAACCAATCAATCTGATCCAGAGCCTTAATCATCTGTTCCAGGTGGCGTGGCTCACGCAGGCGGGTTTGAGCGTCTGAATAGATGGCGCTGATCAGCGGGTCGTCATGGATCAAGTTGCCCTCGCCGTCCTTGCCGGTGGACAGACTGAGGAGAATCCGTTTGTAGTCGTCCAGCAGAGTGATGCCTGACTTGTTGTTCAGATCTGTCCAGCGACACCCCTCGGGCAGGGGATGTCTCTTCAGTGTGCCGGCCTCCGTGTTCTCGTGCACCATCTTGATGAAGAGCAGTAGTACCAGTTCAGTCACGTAATCCGAGTAATTGATGCCATCGTCGCGCAGGACGTCACATAGGTTCCAGAGTTTCTGGACGATATCGTTGTTGGTCACTATTGGTCCTTTGGAGGTGTTTCAATTCGTCTATGTATAGAAAAAACCGAAATCTTTGCACATTGTGAGGGACCTGTTAAGAAAGCACGGTTTTCTTCACTGGTCGCGGTAATCTTCTCGGCAATTGCTATGATTGAGGCTTGCGCCGTCATGCACTCTGCTCCGGCCACATCGCATCTCCGAGCTCCTCCAGTACATCATCCAGCTGGTCTCCCAATATCTTATCGAGCTGCTTGGCTCCACCCTGGAACGCGGGTAATTGATTGACGGTCTCGCGGTCGATAATCACTTCATGGGTCAATTGCTTGGCGAGGCGATCCAGCCATTTGCGCTGAGCCGGTGTCCACGGATGTTGGGAGTAAATTCGATCCATTGCTTCCGCCACACGCTGTTCGAAGGGTTTTAGTGGCTCACCAAGCGCCGCCCGCCGGATATGGCCAATGATGCTGGCGGCGATGTCCTTGCTGGTTTGGTTACGTACAGCGCTTTGCAGCTTTGCTTCGGAATATCCATGGTTGTCCAACAGCAATTTAACCTCGCGAAGCTGCTCACGGGTAAGGTCTCTGGGCTTGTTGACGACTACAGATAGTGCAACAGATTGGTTGAGTTGCTCCCGGATAAACTGATTGAAGCTGTCCAGATAGTCCTCCGGACGATCGTGGATACCATAACTTTGGGTTCGTTCCCTTATTTCGTCTTCGTGTTCGGAGATCACGGGCATGTACTCACTGCCAGCCAGTGATTTCACTTCGGTCAGTTGATCGACTAGTCCGCTGTGTTCGCGAATGAATTCAGACGCCTGGCGTGGACCTAGTTTGTGTAGATATTGATGCAAAGATTTTGGTTCCACGCCCCAGAGCTGTTCGAGCTCGTCCAGTTTCTGCTTCAGCGCTGGTTTTTTTTCTGCCTTATTTTCCGCTTTGCGCAGCACACGCATCAATTTCTGGCTCAACTGGCTGAGTACTACATCTGCTTGGGTTTCGCCTTCCTGCTCGCCGGGGTTGTTCATGGCGGTTTCTAGCTGGTGCTCGTCGGTGAGTTCGTCTACCAGTTGCTCCAAGGTAATGTTTGGGTCTCTCACCAGAGGCTTCATGGTGTTCACATCTTGAAGAGCCGCATAGATGTCCACCGGATCATAGATGCGGAACACGGTTTTGCCGATCTCGTCGCAGCGACGGGTAGCGCGACCAATCATCTGCTCATACAGGATTCGAGAACGCACTCTGCGCATAAACACAAGATTGCAGATGCGGGGGACATCGATGCCGGTCGTGAGCAGATCTACGGTGACGGCGATACTTGGGTAACGCTCGTTCTTGTAGCGTCGTATTAGCTGTCCTACCTTGTCGCTTTGACCGGTGATCTTGGCAACGGCGGCCTGATTATAGTCGCCGTTATAAAGATCCTTGAAAGCGTCATCGAGCAGTCGCTTCACCATATCGGCGTGCAGGTCAGTCGCACAGAAAATCATGGTTTTCTCGTCGCCGAACGGATCGAGTTCCTGAACCAGTTGCTCGCAGATCACGCGGTTGAAGTTTTCGTTGATGACTCGGCGGTTGAAGGTGTCGACCTCGAAGGTTAGCTCATCCTCAAGTTCGGTCGTATCGATTTCACCGGTTTGAGTGTTGATGACTTCAACCGGTTTCCCTTTCTCAAACTGGATCCCGTTCTGTGTTAGGAGTGTCTCGTAACGGATTGGTGGTTCGTGGTCGATCAGCCAGTCGTCCGCGACCGCCTCGCGGTATGAGTAGGTGTACACCGGCTTGCCAAAAATTTCGCTGGTGTGTTTGGCAGGGGTCGCCGTCAGCCCGATTTTGACCGCATCGAAATAATCCAGAACCCGACGATAGCTGGAGATGTACTGGCTGCTGTCCCGGGTGGCCAACTCGCCTTCCGTCATCTCCTGATCCAGCGTATAGCCTCTGTGGGCTTCGTCGATAATGATGCAGTCGAACTGATCGATGGGAGGCGGCTCGTCACTCATGAATATGCGTTTGACCATGGCCTGAACGGTCGCGACCTGTACCCGTGTTTCAGCCTCTGCCGCCATGTCGCCGAGTTCTGCAACGTTGTAGATCTTGCTCAGAGTTTGATTCTGCTCCAGTGGCGCTTCGTTGAATGCGTCGATGGCCTGCTGGCCAAGAGCAGTGCGGTCGACGAGGAAGAGAATTCTGCGGAAGCGTTCGGTTTTCAGGAAGCGGTACATCAGACCGATGATAGTTCGCGTCTTGCCGGTTCCGGTCGCCATGGCTAGTAGGCCTGACCTAATACCCTGGGCAAGCGCATTTTCGGTAGCCGTGATCGCTTTCTGTTGGTAATCCCGCAATTTCAGGTAACCGAAGGGCTCATGCTTCAGGAGCTTCTCGGCGTTTTCCTTATCGCGCTCCAATAGATCCAGCAAGCCTCCTGGAGTGTGGAAACCCGGCAGAGCTCGCTTTGTGTTGCTGGATTCTCTAACGTCCCGGAACCAGGTGCCAGACTGTTCGGCCAGTTGCGGTATGAAGGGCCTGCCATTGCAGGAGTAAACAAAAGGCAACATGTAGTGGCCTTCCTCATCGGCGGGCCAAGCGATGGTCCGACCTGTCAGCTCCCAGGCTCCGACTAAAGGCATCTCAACCTTGAAGCCTTTGCTATAGCGTTCGGCTTGCCGGATTTTGCCTGAGACATTGGTGTTTTCCTTTTTGGCTTCCACCACGGCAATTGGTGTCAGGCCTGCGAAAAGGACGTAGTCTGCGCGCCCCTTACTGCCCTGGATTTCGGTAGGCCACTCTGCAATCGCCCGATTCACCCCTTTCTCGGGCCTTGCGCCTTTTTGGTACGTGATTTCCTGGCTGTCAGCTTCCCAGCCGGCCTCCGCCAGCTGCTGGTCGATCAGTATCCGGGTGAGTTCTTCGTTCAAGACCAGTGCAGCGCTGGCGGCTTTGGTCTGCTTGGCCACTTGCTGGCGTTGTTCGTTAACGGATTTTTCGCCCTGCTGCGTCAACTGATCCTGAAGAGCTTTAATTTTTTGTTCGTAGTCTTGCTGCTGTTTGTCGAGGGCTTGCTCGTGTTCGCGTGCCTGGTCCGCCAGGGCCCGCGATTCCTCGTCCATAGCGTGGGCCAGGGCTTCATACTCCGCCTTCTCTTTTTCAACTAACTCTGTCAGTTGCTGGCTGCTACCCAGCTCCATGTTTGCTTGATGAAGCTCATGGCGCAGCTTCTCAATATCTGTCTGGAGTAGTCGCAGTTCGCTACTGGGGTCGGATGGTGGAACAAAAGGACCGGGCTTGAAGTCCGCACCTTTTTTCCCGAAAGATCTGTGAAACCAGATCGCCAGCTCCCTAGCCAGCTTCAGACCATCCATCGCTTCTTTATGACGGGTACGGAATTGGTGGGTCGCCTTGTTGCCCTCTATGCGTAGGGTATGGAAAAGCTCTTTAACCTGAGGCTCCAGGCGAAGTTCGCGATTCAGACGATAGAGCAGATCGGACTGGCTGGTTTGTTCATCGAAGACAATGCCAGAAAGGGCAGCAAGATGCTGTGCCAGCGCCTCGCCCAATTGGCGGAGTTTGATTAGTGTGGTGTTGGGGTCGCTTGAAAAGACTCGTTCTGCTGATTCGGCGAGATCTACAAAGAGAGGATCGTGCTCGGCTAGAAAGCCGAAGTTGTGAGATGAGTGCTCCATTTCGAAATCCACTGTATCCCTCCATTACAGCAAAGACCAAACATTAGCAGACTTACTAAAAATCGCGAAACCGATGACGCGTAGTGCAGAAGGTCGAAGCTCGTAAGATAAAAAATTCTCGCTAACGAATATGAAAAATAGCGTTCTCAGGATCTCTTTCGAGGTGAATTGACCTAACAAGTTTGTAGCGGGGGAAAGTCAGCCTGGAAGCGATGAAGTTAAAACAGTCTATTATTCGCTGCTGGGAGCCGGTTGGTTATCGTCCCGATTTGAGACGTTAGCTTGTTTTTCGTTTGAAGAGTTTGCTTGAGGATCGGGGTTTTGCTTTCCGATCTCTTGTTGTTGGTCCCTTTGCCCATTGGCAGAAGTCTCAGGCCAATTCGAGATGAACCCAAGAGTAGTGAGAATGACACCGATTAGAGCTACAGAGAAAGCGGCTTTCCACCTTCTGGTTTTCGTTCTCTCTCCTGCCAGGTGTTTATTTAGTTCTGTCCTGGCAACTTTGAGCTTCCGATTGATCTGCTTAAGCTCCTTAAGATGAGACTCGGCGTCTTCATAATAGGCCTCGCGATCAGGAGCTTTTTCGTTTTGACCGAGCTTCTCCTTAATCCCCTCTACGCGCTCCATAAGTTCAACGTAATCCGGAAGAGCATTTGTTACTGGAACCAAACTATAGTCTCGCTCGAAATCGATGACTTGTTCGAGTTCATTAATCAAGCCGAGCTCGATTGCGTCGTAACTAGCGCGTCTGCAATGTCGAACGCCCTTGTTGAATTCTTGAAGCTGAGCATGGAGATCTGTGGTTTCAAGAGCGTTTATCAGGTGAAAGCCGGCGTAGCGGAGCTCATTGATGGTTGGAATGTCTAGCCGAAGGTCGTCCCACTCAGCTGTCTTCAGGAGATTTTCAGCTTGCCGGAATTCAGCTACTAATGACCAAAAAGTACCCGCATTTTCTTCGACTATTAGCGGGGTATGGCGGGTATGGACCTGGGGATCCTGAGGTGATTGCGCTTCTTTCCCGTGTTCCGTCACAAGTATGTTCTTCTTTCGTAGAGACAAAAAAGGCTGGTCAACTTACCAGCCTTTTCTCAAACTGACTTGGTTCGAGTTATGCGAATTTGAAACCGAGGACTCGTTTCCTGCGCTCACTCTTTTCCTTCTCAGTTACAAAACGCTGGTTTTGTAGGCTTACATTACCACGAGAGTATTGTGCTACCAGTGCTTTGTTCCGATCTTTTTTTGCGCACTCGTCTTGGCGATGCTGCCAGAACATGACGTGCCTCCAGCGTTTGGCTGATTAAAAATTGGCGTAGGATTGTATCTATTAGCTTTTGTTGCGTCAATGCATAAGACAAGCATGTCTTGCAACCATCTTTAGACGCTCTTGGGCCCAAAGTCAATTATTACTTGAGTAGTGCAGGTTGGCTTTTGGTCTAACGTATACAAAAATTGGAACGGACTCTGGCTGGTATGAGAATTTCCAATTTTGGTGGCAATACGGTGGCTGGTCAGTTTCTTTGCGGTCGAGGCTAAAGAGTCGGACTTTTAACCATCTGATTTTTGAGGGATATTTGGTCGGCGTGGCAGGATTCGAACCTGCGACCCCTTCGTCCCGAACGAAGTGCGCTACCAAGCTGCGCCACACGCCGATCAACGGCCGGTATTATACGGATTCGCTTTGGTTTTACCAGCCCTCGGCGGATAAAAGGGCATCCGTAAATTTGCTGAGATTATCGTAGATACTGACATCGGCGCCGGGTATGGGTCTGGCGTCCAGATGGCGTTCGGTGTCCAGTCCATTACCGGTTCTCACCAGTACCGGACGACACCCTTCGGCGTGGCCGGCTTCCAGGTCCTTGCGGCTGTCTCCCACCATGATGACCCCTTCAAGGCTGGCGAGATGAAAATGCTCGCGGATCTGCTCCAGCAAGCCGGTGAGTGGCTTGCGGCAGCAGCACTGGTCGTCGGGGTGGTGGGGGCAGTAGGCAATGAAGTCGATGCAGCCACCCTGGGCTTCCACCAGCTGCTCGAGCTTCTCGTGCATGGCATCCAGCTCATCGGTGTCGTAGTAGCCGCGGCCGATGCCTGACTGGTTAGTGGCGATGGCAATGCGATGGCCGGCAATACAGAGCCGGGCCACCGCCTCAACGCTGCCGGGAATGGGGTGCCATTCATCCGCCGAGCAGATGTAGTTGCCATCGTACTCGTTGATGACCCCGTCCCGGTCGAGAATGATCAACATCGCTGTGCGCGTGCCCCTTGGTCCGGTCTCAGCCTGCTGTGGGCAGCAGGGAGATATCCGCAACGCGCAGGAACAGGTTGCGCAGGCGGTTCAGCAACGCCAGCCGGTTGTTCCTTACCGCCTCGTCGTCGGCCATGACCATCACTTCATCAAAGAAGTTGTCCACCGGTGCACGCAGGCTGGCCAGGGAACTCAGGGCACTGGCGTAGTCGCCGTTCTCGAACAGCGGCAGAACCTTCGCGGCCTGTTGGTCGACCTGCTCGGCGAGGGCCTTTTCGGCGCTGTCCTGCAGCAGGCTGGCGTCGACCGTTTCGCCGATGCTGTCGCCACCCTGTTTGGTCAGGATGTTAGAAACCCGCTTATTGGCGCCGGCCAGGGCCTGCGCTTCGGGCAGCTGCCGGAAGGCTTCCACCGCTTTTACCCGGCGGTCGAAATCCAGCGGGCGGGTCGGACGGCGGGCGTGAACGGCCAGGTAGACCTCGGCGCCAATGCCCTGCTCGTCGTAGTGGGCACGGAAGCGCTCCAGCATATAGTCCACCACGGTGCTGGCGGTGTTCTGCTCGGTCAGCACGGTGAAGTTCTCTTCGGCCCACTCGCAGCAGGTTTGCAGGTCCAGCGGCAGTTCGCGCTCGATGATAATGCGCAGCACCCCGAGGGAGGCCCGGCGCAGGGCGAACGGGTCCCGTGTGCCGGATGGCGGCTGGTTGATGCCGAACAGGCCCACCAGGGAGTCCAGACGGTCCGCGATGGCGATGGCACAGCCGGTCAGGGTTGTTGGCAAATCGTCGCCAGCGAAACGGGGCATGTACTGTTCGTTCAGTGCCTTGGCCACGTCTTCCGGTTCGCCGTCATTGGCGGCGTAGTATTGGCCCATGATGCCCTGCAGGTCGGTGAACTCCAGGACCATTTCGGTGACCAGGTCGGTCTTCGCCAGCATGGCGGCGCGCTCGGCGAGGGCCGGATCACTGCCGATGGCGTCGGCGATTTTCTTGGCCAGTGCGGCAACGCGCACAGACTTGTCGTAGATACTGCCCAGTTTTTCCTGGAACACGATGGGCTTGAGGGCGTCGATGCGATCCTCGAGTTTGGTCTTCCGGTCGGTCTCGTAGAAGAACGCGGCATCGGAGAGCCGGGGCCGGATCACTTTCTCGTTACCGGAAACAACCTGTGACGGGTCCTTGCTTTCGATGTTTGCCACGGTGATGAACAGCGGCAGCATTTCCCCGTCGGCGGCCACCACGTGGAAGTACTTCTGGTGTTCCTTCATAGAGGAAATCAGGGCCTCCGCTGGAACCTCAAGGAACCGTTCCTCGAATCGGCCCATCAACGGCACTGGCCACTCGTTGAGCGCGGTGACTTCGTCCAGCAGGTCCTCATCGATGACGGCCTTGCCACCGGCTTCCTTCTCGGCCAGCTCGGTGACGCCGGCGCGAATCTGTTCCCGGCGCTCGGCGAAATCGGCAATCACATAGCCTTCCTGCTTGAGGACGACTTCGTAATCACCCGGCGTAGGTACGATCAGGGATTTCGGGCAATGGAAGCGGTGACCGCGGGTCTTGTTGCCCGGAGTCAGGCCCATGATGGGCGCCTCGATCACCTTGTTGCCGAACAACATTACTACCCAGTGGACCGGACGCACGAACTCGGTACGGTGGCCACCCCAGCGCATGCGCTTGGGAATCGGCAGGCCGGCCAGGGATTGCTCCACCAATTCTGGCATCAGCTCTACGGTGGGCTTGCCCTGCTCGACCGTGCGGTAGACCACCCAGGCACCCTTGTCGGTTTCCAGGGTGTCGAGCTGGTCCGGGGTTACGCCCAGAGAGGTGGCAAAGCCGGTCAGCGCGCGGGTCGGATTGCCAGCGTCGTCGAATGCCGCCTTGACGGCAGGGCCACGTTTTTCAACCGACTTGTCCGGCTGGGAGTCAGCCAGATCCCGGATCCGCACGGCCAGGCGGCGCGGAGCGGCAAAGGCTTCAACCTTGCCGAATTCGATGCCCGCTTCTTCCAGGCCCCGGGCAATGCCCTGGGTGAAGGCGTCAGACAGCGGCTTGAGGGCCTTGGGGGGCAGCTCTTCGGTGCCCAGTTCGACCAGAAAATCCTGTGTTGCCATGGTTATGCGTTCCCCTGTTCCTGCTGTGCCTTCTTCGCTTTCTTGCCCTTCTTGCTTTTCGCCTTGTCGTCGGCGGCCTCAGCGGCGGCAAGGACTTCCTTGCGCAACGCCTCGGGGGCGAGCGGGAAGCCAAGCGAGCGACGGCTGTTGAAGTACGCCTGGGCGACGGCACGGGCCAGGGTGCGAACCCTCAGGATGAAGCGCTGACGCTCGGTAACCGAGATGGCGTGGCGGGCGTCCAGCAGGTTAAAAGTATGGGAGGCCTTGAGAACCTGTTCATAGGCTGGCAGGGCCAGGCCGGCTTCGATCAGCCGTGCGCTCTCCCGCTCGTGAACATCAAAGCTATGAAACAGGAACTCGGTGTCAGCGTGCTCGAAGTTGTAGGTGGACATCTCCACTTCCTGTTGGTGAAACACGTCACCGTAGGTGACCACACCGTCCGGTCCCTCGGTCCAGACCAGGTCGTACACGCTGTCGACGCCCTGCAGGTACATGGCGATCCGCTCAAGCCCGTAGGTCAGTTCGCCGGTCACCGGGAAGCATTCCAGGCCGCCAACCTGCTGGAAGTAGGTGAACTGGGTCACTTCCATGCCGTTCAGCCAGATTTCCCAGCCCAGACCCCAGGCGCCCAGCGTCGGGGACTCCCAGTTGTCTTCCACAAACCGGATGTCGTGAACCAGCGGGTCCAGCCCCAGCGCCCGCAGGGAATCCAGGTACAGTTCCTGGATGTTGTCCGGTGATGGCTTCAGAACCACCTGGAACTGGTAGTAATGCTGCAGGCGGTTCGGGTTCTCACCGTAACGGCCGTCGGTAGGACGGCGGCTGGGCTGAACGTAGGCGGCGTTCCAGGTTTCCGGCCCGATGGCACGCAGGAAGGTGGCCGGGTGGAACGTGCCGGCACCCACTTCCATGTCCAGTGGCTGGAGGACCACGCAGCCATGCTGCGCCCAGAAATTCTGCAGAGCCAGGATAAGGCCCTGGAAGGTCCCGATATCCGGAGTTGTCTGTTTCGTTGCCTTGTCTGTCACGACGGTTGCCTGCTGATCAGTCTGTGTGTGGCGCCCCGGTTGTCCTTCGGGGCGCTCCGAAAAAAGAAAGGCGCATTATACGCGTGCTGGCTGTGTATTTCTAAGTCAGAAGAAGGTGAGACCCACCTGGAACAGTTTTTCCACATCCCGGATGCGGGTTTTGTCCACCAGGAACAGGATTACGTGGTCGTCCGGCTGGATCCGGAGGTGATCGTGGGCGATCAGAACTTCGTTGCGGCGCACGATGGCGCCGATGGTGGTGCCTTCTGGCAGGTTGATTTCATCAAGCCGTTTACCGACCACTTTCGAAGACCTGTGATCCCCGTGGGCAATCGCTTCGATTGCCTCCGCTGCGCCCCTGCGCAGTGAGTGAACGTTCACAACATCACCCCGGCGAACGTGGGTCAGAAGGCTGCCAATGGTGGTCTGCTGGGGCGAGATGGCCACGTCGATGTCGCCCCCCTGAATCAGATCCACGTAGTCCGGATTGTTGATCAGGGTCAGGACCTTGCGGGCGCCCAGGCGCTTGGCCAGAAGCGACGCCATGATGTTGGCTTCATCATCGTTGGTCACTGCGCAGAACACATCGGTACTCTCGATGTTCTCTTCCAGCAGGATATCCTTGTTGGCGGCGTTACCCTCCAGAACCACGGTCTTACGCAGGTTCTCCGAGAGCATGACGCAGCGCTCGTGGTCCCGCTCCAGCAGTTTGACCTGGTACCGGTTCTCGAGGGTATGGGCAAGCCGCTGACCGATATTGCCGCCCCCGCAGATGAAGATGCGCTTGTAGGGTTTGACCAGGGGTTGGAGTTCGCTCATCACCGACTTGATGTGGTCGCCGGCGGCAATGAAGAACACCTCGTCCCCGTCTTCAATCACCGTGTTGCCCTCGGGCATGATCGCCCGGTCTTTGCGGAAGATGGCCGCCACCCGGGTATCGATCTTGGGCATGTGGGTGCGCAGGTAAGACAGCTCATGGCCCACCAGCGGGCCACCCTTGGTGGCACGGATGGCCACAAGGCGGGTCAGGCCCTTGGAAAACTCCAGTACCTGGAGGGCGCCGGGGTTCTCGATCAGTCGGGTGATGTGTTTGGTCACCAGGTGTTCGGGGCTGATCAGAACATCAATGGGAAAGCCCCGCAGGCTGTCGAGGTCCTTGGTCTGGTCGCGCTGGTAGAAAAGTTCGGATTTCGCCAGATAGGCGTTGGCTCGTACCCGGCATATGGTGGTCGGGGTCTTGTACAGCAGTTTGGCCACCTGGCAGGCGACCATATTGGTTTCGTCACTGTTGGTGACGGCAATCAGCATGTCGGCGTCTTCGGCTCCGGCCTGTCGCAGTGCCGTGGGATAGGACGCCGCGCCCTGAACGGTGCGGATGTCGAGCCGGTCCTGCAATTCGCGCAATCGGGCACCATCGCTGTCGATGATGGTGATGTCGTTGGCTTCGTTGGCAAGGTTTTCGGCAAGGGTACCGCCGACCTGGCCGGCACCGAGAATCAGGATTTTCATGGTTCGGGTTTCTCCAGCACGGCGTAGAAGAAGCCGTCATGGCTGTCCGGATCCGGGAGCAGTTGCCGCCCCGCACCCATATCGCGTCCCCATTGAGCCTCCGGCTCAACGAGAATGGCATCGGTCTGCTGCTTGCAAAACCGCTGAATTATACGGTGGTTTTCCTGCGGGAACACCGAGCAGGTGGCATACACCAGCCGGCCTCCGGGTTTCAGGATAGCCCACATTGCGTCCAGCAACCCGAGTTGTATGGCCGCCAGGGGGGTAATGTCCGATTCACGGCGCAATAACTTGATATCAGGGTGGCGGCGAATCACGCCGCTGGCGCTGCAGGGCACGTCCAGCAGAATGCGATCGAATGCCTCGCCGTCCCACCATTGGTCGGTCGCAGCCGCATCCGCCTGTTTCAGGGTGGCGTTGAGATCAAGTCGGTCCAGATTCTCCTGAACCCTGGGCAGGCGATCAGCGGATTCGTCGATGGCGACCACTTCTGCCAACTTGCCACAGCCCTCCAGAATCGCGCAGGTTTTGCCGCCGGGAGCGGCACAAGCATCCAGGACCCTCTGGCCAGGCGCCAGGTCCATCAGGGTGGTACACAATTGTGCGGCCTCATCCTGCACGCTGACAGCGCCATCGGCGAACCAGGGCAGCCGGTCGACTGGAACCGGAGTGGCCAGTTGAATGCCGTGGGGTGCGAAGCGCGTTGCCTTTGCCTCGATGCCGGCCTCAGCCAGCAGGCCAAGATACTCATCCCGGGCAAAACGGAGGGCATTTACCCGCAGGGTCATGGGGGCCTGGGCATTGTTGGCGTCGAGAATGTGCTGCCAGTCTTCCGGCCAGTTGTGGCGGAGCTTTTCCACCATCCACACCGGGTGGCTGAACCTGGCGGCATCGTCTGCCGGTTCTTGTGCGCCTTCCCGCTCCGCGGCCCTGAGGACACCATTCACCAGCCCGGTCAGATGGGGTTTGTCCAGGGCGCGACTGGCTTCAACGGTTTCATTGAGAACGGCGTAATTGGCCTGTTGGCTGAAGCGCAACTGGAACAGGGCAACCAGCATCAGGTGATGGATGATGCGGTCGGGCTTGCGCAGAGGTTTTTTCAGCCGGCTGTTAAGCTCGCCGTCCAGGCGGTAAAACCAGCGGCAGGTGCCGTAACAGAGCGCCTGGAGAACCGGGCGTTCATTGGCGGGCAGGCGGTTGAGTGCGGGCGGCAGGCACTGGGACAGGGACTGGCCATTCTCCACGGAAAGCATCACACCCGCGGCGATGGCGCGCATGGGGTGTTGTCGGTCGCCCATCTCAGCGCAGCTCCTGGCCGGGCATGAGCAGTTCCTTGCCGCCATTGATCAGGTCGTTCACGCTCTGGGCGCGGGAGCCCGGCAGCTGGAGACGGGTGATGCGCAGGGTGCCGTTGCCGCAGGCAATGTCGATCCCGTCCCGGTCCCGTTGTACTACGGTGCCGGGGAAAGCGTCGCTGGCGGTAACCAGGGCATGGGCTTCGTGAATCCGGATGCGTTGGTCACCCAGATCGGTGTAGGTTCCGGGCCAGGGGTTAAAGGCGCGAACCAGCCGTTCAATCGCTATGGCATCTGCGGCCCAGTCAATATGGCCTTCAGTCTTGCTCAGTTTGCTGGCGTAGCAGGCCAGCTGGTCGTTCTGGAATTCCCCGGTGAGTTCGCCCTTCTGAAGAAGCTCCAGGGCCTTGATGATGGCCTGGCCTCCGAGTTCAGCCAGGCGGTCATGGAGACTGCCGCCGGTGTCGTTGTCCTCGATGGTGGTCAGGGATTTCAACAGCATGGCGCCGGTATCCAGGCCCTCGTCCATCTGCATGATGGTGATGCCGGTTTCCGCATCGCCTGCCGCTATGGCCCGCTGAATAGGTGCGGCGCCGCGCCAGCGTGGCAGCAGAGAGGCGTGGATGTTCAGGCAGCCGTGGGTTGGAATGTCCAGAACCGCCTTCGGCAGGATCAGACCGTAGGCCGCGACAATCATCACGTCCGGATTCAGATCGGCCAACTGCTTCTGGGCGTCGGGCGTTTTCAGTGTTTCGGGCTGGAAGACCGGGATCCCGTGGTCCAGCGCCACCTGCTTGACCGGGCTGGGCTGCAGCTTTCGGCCGCGACCGGCGGGCCGGTCCGGCTGGGAATAAACGCCAACGATGGTGTGGCCGGCGGCAATCAGTGCTTTGAGCGCGGTTGCCGCGAAATCCGGGGTGCCAGCAAAAACAAGTCGCACGGTGTTTTGATCTCTGTTCCGTTGTAATACGAAAAGACCGGGTCATGACCCGGTCCGGAATAGTGTCTGGTTTTGGCTCGCCTGCAGCCTGATCAGGCACTCTTCTTATGCAGCTTTTCCAGCTTCTTGCGAATGCGAGTCCGCTTGAGCGAGCTGAGATAGTCAACGAACAGTTTGCCGTTCAGGTGATCCATCTCGTGCTGGATACAGACGGCCAACAGGCCTTTCGCTTCCAGTTCGAACGGTTTTCCATCCCGGTCCATCGCCCGGATCATGCAGTGTTCGATCCTTTCGACATCTTCGTAGAATCCGGGTACCGACAGGCAGCCTTCCTGCATGGCTTCCCGTTCACCGTCCAGCACTTCCACCTCGGGATTGATGAACACCCGCGGCTCGCTCTTGTCCTCGGACAGATCCATAACGATGATCTGTTTGTGCACATTCACCTGGGTGGCCGCAAGGCCAATGCCGGGCGCATCGTACATGGTCTCGAACATGTCGTCGATCAGCTTGCGGTCGGCGTCTGTCACCTCTTCTACCGGCTTGGCAATGGTGCGCAGACGGGGATCCGGGTATTCGAGAATCTCTAATATCATAGGTCAGTCTTTTCGCCTGTGTGTCGGGACGCCCGCAGAATAATACCGGCGCCTCTTTTGACTTTGCTGCTCTTTGTAACAGTGTGAAACTGATCTCCGAAATGCGACAGCGTACTGCGCAAATTTTCACCTTGCCTCTACTATTATCGGGGCAAGGCCCCAGCTTTCAACGGCTGGAGGGGTTATCAACGTTTATACGACCATTATCCAACAATTCGTCGATTGAGTACAAACTGATCAGTTAATAGTTAAAATCTTTCAACGGCGGGATAGAATTTACTGGAAGAACAAAAGATAACATCACAATTTGCGAGACTTCTTCTATAGTAACTGGAATAACAACGTAATAAGCTGCA
Organism: Marinobacter sp. DSM 26671; assembly: GCF_900112835.1. Lineage (NCBI taxonomy): Bacteria > Pseudomonadati > Pseudomonadota > Gammaproteobacteria > Pseudomonadales > Marinobacteraceae > Marinobacter > Marinobacter sp. DSM 26671. The sequence goes on from NZ_FONF01000010.1 coordinate 22,667, forward strand.
GGTAACTGACTGCATCCCAACAGAATGCAAAGAATCAAGGCACGCGATCAAGGACTTACACAATGAGGAAACTGCTGTACGCTCTGGCAGCAACTACGCTGCTTATAACCTCCTGGGCTCATGCTGCACCGGAGCTGCGGTCCGATCATCCCGAGCGTTACACCGTAGTTAAGGGTGACACCCTCTGGGACATTTCGGCCCGTTTTCTGAACAACCCCTGGTACTGGCCGGAAATATGGCATGTAAACCCGCAGGTCGCCAACCCTCACCTGATTTATCCCGGTGATCGCCTTGCCCTGGTTTATATTGATGGCAAGCCCCGTATTACGAAGGTTGCCAGCAACGATGTCGTAAAGCTGTCGCCCAAGGTACGTTCCGAGCCCATCGATACGCCCATCCCGGCGATCCCGCTTGATGCCATTGGCAGTTTCCTGACGGACACCCGTATTGTCAGCCCGGAAGAGATCAACGGTGCTCCGTATGTTCTCGAAGGTGAAGACGGCCGGATTATCACCGGTGCCGGCGACAAGCTCTATGCCCGCGGGGAAAAGCCTGCAGACAAGGTGGGTGTATTCCGTCGCAGCAAGGAATTCCGGGATCCGGATACTGGCGAGTTCCTCGGTCTTGAGGCGCGCAGTATTGCCCGTGGTGATGTCGCCCGGGAAAACGGCGATGTGTTGACCGTAAACCTGACCAGCTCCAGCGAAGAAGTTCGAATTGGCGACCGACTGATGGTGAGTGAAGACCGCCGTCTGACCACCAGCTTCGTGCCCAGTGCTCCCGACCAGGATATTGAAGGGCAGATGATCTCGGTTGACGGTGGTGTGAGCCAGATCGGTCAGTTTGATGTGGTTGCCATAAACCGTGGCACCCGGGAAGGTCTGGAAGCTGGCAACGTGATGGCCGTACTGAAAAGCGGCAACCTGGTTCGCGATCCGGTGACCGGAGAAACCATCGAGCTGCCCTCCGAGCGTGCCGGGTTGTTGATGGTGTTCCAGGCCTACGAAAAAATGAGCTACGGTCTGGTGCTGCAGGCCAGCCGCGTGTTGACGGTGGGTGACAAGGTTACCAACCCCTGATTGACTGACTACCGATAGACGCAATGGCCGGACCAGGAAGGTCCGGCCTCGCTGTTTCAAGGATGATGCCGTGTTTTCCTCTGCCACAGCCCAATGGCTGTTCCTGACTTGCCTGCCCGGCCTCGGCCGTACCCGCCGGCGTGAACTGCTGACTGAATTTCCTGACTTGCCCCAAATGCTTTCCATGAATGCTGCTACCCTGCGGGCCGTGGGCATGACTGCAGACGCCATGGCCGCAATCCAGGCCTGGCAAAAGCAGGATGATGCGCATCCGGCGATTCGTGAGGTGCGGACCATCCTGCACGATTGCCAGAAGCATGCCGTCGGTATTCTGACCTGGGAAGATACCCACTACCCCGAGCAGCTCCGGCACATTCACGACGCGCCCCTAGTGCTCTTCACCCGAGGTGATACGGAGCTCCTGGCACGGGACCAGATCGGTATCATCGGTAGCCGCAAGGCTACGCCCGCCGGTCTGGATCATGCCCGGCGTTTTGCCGCCGAACTGAGCGCCCGCGATCTGATGGTGACCAGCGGTCTGGCGCTGGGGGTCGATGGCGCTGCCCATGCGGGGGCACTGGATGCGGGGTATCCCACCGTCGCGGTGATTGGCTGTGGCCTCGACCGCGTCTACCCTCACCAGCATCGCCGCCTGGGTGAGCGAGTCGTTGCCGACGGACTGATGATTTCCGAGTATCCTCCTGGCACGCCGGCAAGAGCCGCGCACTTTCCCCAACGCAACCGGATTATAAGTGGCCTGAGCCGTGGCGTGCTGGTGGTCGAGGCGGGCCTGCGCAGTGGCTCCCTGATTACCGCGAGGATGGCGCTGGAGCAGGGGCGGGAAGTATTCGCCATTCCCGGCTCGGTGCACAGCCCTGTTGCCCGGGGGTGTCATCACCTGATCAAACAGGGTGCCCGCCTGGTGGAAACGGTGGAGGATATCCTGGAGGAGCTTGGTGCCTGGTGGTCCCCGCCGCTGGCAAACGAAGCGGCTGGCACCCCGGAGCCGAAGCCCGGAGGCAAGGGCCCGCTGGCCGGCCTCGACGGCCGTGAAATCGCGGTGTTTGAGGCTTTAGGGTATGATCCACAGTCAACCGATGCACTGAGTTCAGCAACCGGCCTTCCTGCCAATCAGCTTATGCAGTCCCTGTTGCTTCTGGAGTTGCAGGGGCTGGTCAGCTCGGCACCGGGAGGCTTTCAGAAAATCGCCTGAATCCCGTGTGATCATTTAACCGGATCGACGTCTGACACAAGCAGTATGGCCCATTCCCACCCCCTATCTGACTGGCAATTGCACTGCGCTCGCCGCACGGTTCTCGGAGGCGGCGTTATTGCCTATCCCACCGAGGCCGTCTGGGGGCTGGGTTGTGATCCCTGGGACCAGGAAGCGGTGGAGAAGGTTCTGGAGCTGAAGCAGCGCCCGGTCGAGAAAGGCGTGATTCTGGTGGCTTCTTCCCTTGACCAGGTCCGCTTCCTGCTGGATCCCCTTCCCCCGTTGCTCCGGGCCGAGGCTGAGCGGCACTGGCCCGGCCCCGTGACCTGTCTGCTGCCAGACCCGGAGCGAAAGGTGCCGGAATGGGTGCGCGGAAAGCACAGTTCCATCGCGGTTCGGGTCAGCGAGCACCCGGTGGTGCGGGCGCTCTGTGAAGCGACGGGCATGCCCCTGGTCTCCACGTCCTGTAATCCGGCCGGGCGACAGCCCGCCCGCCATATCTGGCAGGTGCGCGGGTATTTTGGCGATCAGTTGGACTGGATCGTTCCGGGAGCACTGGGCGGTAATCGCAAACCCAGCCGTATTATTGATATTGTCAGCGGTCAGCAACTTCGTTAGGAGCGTTTATGGCACAGCAACCCGATAGCCAGGCGGTCAAGCAGTATCTGCTGGGCCTGCAGGAGTCCATCTGCAACCGTCTGGAGGCCCTCGATGATGGCGCATCGTTCATCAAGGATGCCTGGGACCGGCCCGAGGGTGGCGGTGGCGTCAGCCGGGTGATCACCGAAGGCCAGGTGTTCGAGAAAGGCGGTGTTAATTTTTCTCACGTCATGGGCGATACCATGCCAGCTTCGGCCACCGCTCATCGTCCCCATCTGGCCGGTGCACCCTGGCAGGCCATGGGTGTGTCCCTGGTGATCCACCCCAACAACCCCTATGTGCCGACCTCCCACGCCAACGTGCGGTTTTTTATTGCCACTCCGCAGAACAGCGAGCCGGTTTACTGGTTTGGCGGCGGCTACGACCTCACGCCTTACTACGGTTTTGAGGAAGACTGTGTGCACTGGCACCGAACAGCCCGCGATGCCTGCGAGCCGTTCGGAGAGGGCACCTACAAGCGCTTCAAGGACTGGTGCGATGATTACTTTTATCTGAAACACCGGGATGAACCCCGGGGTGTTGGTGGTCTGTTTTTTGATGACCACAACACCGGCGACTTCGAGCAGGATTTCGGCCTGATGAAAGCGGTGGGCGATAGCTACATAGACGCGTACGAGCCTGTCGTCCGACGCCGAATGGATCATCCGTATGGTGACCGTGAGCGGGATTTCCAGCTCTACCGCCGGGGGCGTTATGTGGAATTCAACCTGGTCTATGACCGCGGCACCCTGTTTGGCCTGCAATCCGGCGGTCGCACCGAATCCATACTGATGTCGCTGCCGCCGCTGGTGCGCTGGGACTACAACCGGACCGCCGAGCCCGGTTCGGAAGAAGCCCGGCTGACAGACTATTTCCTGACCGGGCGGAACTGGTTGGAGACCCAAGATGACTAACGATCTCTACGCGGTAGTTGGCAACCCCATCAGCCACAGCAAATCGCCGAGGATCCACAGCCTGTTTGCCAGCGAGACCGGTGAGCCGGTTGAGTACACGGCTATCCAGGCGCCACTGGATGATTTTGCCGGCACGGTGAGGCAATTCTTTGAACGGGGCGGCAAGGGCCTGAACGTAACCGTGCCCTTCAAGGAGGAAGCCTGGAAGCTGGCGGACCGTCGTACCGAGCGAGCCCAGAATGCCGGGGCCGCCAATACCCTGTATCTCGATGACGAGGGCCGGCTCACCGCTGACAACACTGACGGGTGCGGCATTGTGCGAGACCTGGTTGTGAACCACGGTGTTGTCCTCGGGCAGGCACGCATCCTAGTGCTGGGGGCCGGTGGCGCGGTTCGTGGTGTTCTGGGGCCGATCCTGGCGGAGCATCCTGCCGCCATTACCATTGCCAACCGGACGGTTGCCAAGGCTGACGCGCTGGTTAACCTGTTTAAACCCGTGGCGGGCGAGACCGCGCTTTCTGCCTGCGGATTCGAACAGCCCCGGGAGCCTTTTGACGTGATCATCAACGGTACCAGTGCCAGCCTCCAGGGCGATCTGCCACCGCTGTCACCGGAGGTAGTCGGAGAGCAAACGGTGGTCTACGACATGATGTATTCTCTGCAAACCACGACGTTCAATCAGTGGGCGCTGGAACAGGGTGCACAGAACGTTCATGACGGGCTTGGTATGCTGGTGGAGCAGGCGGCGGAATCCTTCCGTATCTGGCGCGGCGTGAACCCTGCCACCGGCCCCGTCATTGAGGAATTGCGTAACGACTGAGCCGCTGCGCCCGGATTGGGCTATGCTCAGGGTCAACTTCCGTAGGGATTTTCGATGGATATTCTTACCCTTGTAGGGCTTGTGGCAGGTGTCCTGATCGTCATCATGGCGATGCTCGCCAATGCCTCTTTCCTGACGTTCCTGAACCTTCCGGGGCTTGCCATTGTGCTGGGCGGAACCTTCGCCGTTACCCTGATCAAATTCCGAATGGCGTCAGTCATGAGCGCCTTCCGCCTGGCCATGTCGGCTGCATTCACCGACCGTATGGCGCGGCCGGCGGAATTGATCCGGGAAGTGGGATCACTGGCCATGGTGGTGCGTAAAGAGGGCATTCTGGGCCTGGAAAACCACCAGACGGATAATGAGTTCCTTCAGAAGGCGATCAATCTGTGTGTCGACGGCCACCCGCCGGAACTGGTGGAGGAGGCGCTGGCCCAGGAAACACAGCAGACCGCCGAACGGTACGAAGTGGCCGAGCGGGTGTTCCGGGGCATCGGCGAATCGGCTCCAGCCATTGGCATGCTGGGCACCCTGGTAGGCCTGGTGCAGATGCTCAACACCCTCGACGATCCGTCCTCCATCGGCCCGGCCATGGCCATCGCCCTGCTTACCACCTTGTACGGTGCGTTTATTGCCCAGCTGGTTGCCCTGCCCCTGGCCGACAAGCTGCAGCTGAAAGCCGAGGACGAGGCCCGGAACCAGGTGCTGATCATCACGTCCATCAAGAACATCATGCGCGGTGAGAATCCCCGGGTAATGACCGAACTGCTGTCGTCGTTTGTTCACCCGGAGCAGCGCACCGGCCTGGCGCCGGAGCGGGAGGCCTGAGGGTTTGGAACTGGTCCATAAGAAAAACAGGAAGCGTTTGCAGAACCAGACGCCGGCCTGGATCGTCACATTTGCCGATCTGGCCACCCTGCTGCTGACCTTTTTCATACTCCTGCTTTCGTTTGCCGAGATGGACGTGGAGAAGTACCGGGCCATGGCCAATTCCATGGCGGTCGCTTTTGGCTCCAGTAATGTCCTGGCCGATGATATCGGTGGTTCCCCCCTGACCATGATTGAATCCGAGACAGTATCCCTTCCCGAGCCAACGGAATCCCAGACCAGGGAGCCCGAATTTATTGATGAGCGCGCCGAGGGTGTCGCGCCCACCCAGATCCCCGGCGGCGTGATTGATCTGGCCAGCCGGATGATCCGGGAGCTGGAATCGGAAGTCGCGTCGGAAGCCCTGAGTGTCAATTACGACCAGAACCAGGTGGTGATCCGCTTTTCCGAGGAAGCCACCTTTCGATCCGGTGACGCCGCCATAAAGCCAGAGATGATTCCGATCATCGAACGGGTGGTCAATGTGCTGTCCGCCTGTACCGGTGATGTCCTGGTGTCCGGCTACACCGATGACCGGCCCATCTCCAGTGACCGCTACCGTTCGAACTGGGATCTTTCGGCGGCCCGAGCCGTGTCCGTCGTGCACGAGCTGGTGATGAACCGCCAGGTACCCGCCGACCGCGTGGTGGCGGCCGGTCGTGCCGAGACCAATCCTCTGGCGCCCAACGATTCGCCAGAGAACCGGGCCCTTAACCGTCGGGTGGAGATCGCGATTCGTAATCCCGAGTGCAACGATGACGTCCCGACCGGCGACCTTCCGGTCGAAATCATGCCCTGAGTCTTATATCCGGCGTGAAGCTTCTCATTCGTAATCCATATAACTGTCGTGCTTTCAGGGCTTTATACTGTCCGCCGTTTATTGACTTGCACAGCGGAGCGAGAGGGTAACCATGAGTGGACCGGACAAGCCAAAAGTGATTGGCGAAGAATGGAGTGATGAGCGGGTCAGAAGTTTTCTGGCTATCCAGCCCTGGGATGCTGCCGAGAACCCTGACTTCAACGCCCTGTTGAAAGCCTATCAGGCCATGCGGGCCGAAGATTTCGAGCGCTTTATCGGCTTTTTTGTTGCCGAGGGTCGGGATCTGAATGCCGCAGGCCCAGACGGGGAAACCATTCTTGACCTGATTTCCCGTCATCGCCGCAGTGTCGATTATGCCCGGGCGCTGGAGAACGCCGGCGCCAAGAAAACGGCCGCGGCGGGCAACTGAGCCCAGCGCGGCCGCTTCATCTGGTTTGAGATCAATGGCGTTTACTGCACGTCGACTTCAATGGCCTTGGGCTCTTTCGGCTCGGCTTTCTGAAGCGTCAGTGTGAGCATGCCGTCCTTGAAGTTCGCCTTCACGCTGTTTTCGTCAACGTTGTCCGGCAGCGTGAAGCGGCGAAGGAAGCTCCCGTAGAATCGTTCGATCCGGTGATGCTTCTTGTCCTTGGATTCATCTTCACTCTTGCGTTCTCCCTGAATACTCAGAACGCCCTCGTGTACCGTTACCTTTACGTCTTCCTTGGACATACCCGGCAACTCTGCCTCGATGGTGAAGGCCTCAGGAGTTTCTTTGATGTCTACGGCCGGCGCCCAGTCGCTGCGGCTGAATACGTCTTTACCTTCGCGCTCGCCGCCTGAGCGGGCCAGGCCAAACATGCGGTTGTAGCGGTTCATCAGGTCTTCGAACTCATTGACCGGATTCCAGCGGGTAAGATTGCTCATAAAGCATCCCTCCTTTTCAAACGAAACGAATCTGAATAGTTGAGCATCAGCTTCGATCGCGGAACTGCTCCATGCCGGTGGCGCCTGCCGGATGGCTATCCGTGAACCTCTGCTAATTCCGAATGTAGGTGCAGCAAAAATGTTTTCAAGGGTGGGGTTGGTCGAATTTTGATCAGGGTCAAATTGGCTTCAGAGTTCCCCGAAATGCCGGTGTAAAAACGGGCGGAATCGGCTCATGGTGGCGCCTGCCGTCTCCGGATCGGGCCAGATACCGGGTTGGAATCCCGGGAGCTCGCCGGACAGGAAAGGTTCCACCAGCGATGGGTTGGCACTGATGACATGAACGACCACATCCCGGCTGGCATCCTCGCCGGTGATCAATGGCGCCGGCTGATGGTCACCCAGAATGATCATCAGGGCGTCCTGGCGCAGATAGTGGGCGGCGAAGCCTCCGGCAACTTCCAGAGCATAGGCAATCGCCTGACCGTAATGTTCCCGGACCCGGTCCGGATCGCGCCACAGCGAAACCGGCGCCTCGCCAGCACCCTCCCAGCGCCGGAACACTTCACCGTTGCCGATGCTTTGCCAGTCATCGAGCACCGGCAGGATCGGCACCCAGGGAGCGTGGCTGCTGATCAGCGCCAGCTCGGCAAAGAGCGGCCCCTCATTCGCATCGCGAATGTCCTGAAACCGGTGCCAGGTGTACTGGTCGGGCATGGTGACCCAGTTGAATGGTGGCCCCTGGTAACCCAGATCATCGTGATCGTAAATCCGGTCGTAGCGGAACAGCCGGCCCTCGGGCCAAGCCTGGGTGATAGCCGGCATCACGGCGACAGTGCTGTGCCCTGTGCTGCGGAAGTCATCGATCAGCGTGGCGTAGCCGGAGCTGAGGAGGGTTTCGTAGGCAAGCTGGTTGTGGATCCACTGGCCACTCAATACGGATAGATGACCAAGCCAGGACTGGCCACCCTGGATGGGTGATTGCAGCCGGCCAGTCACCACCGACAGCCCGGCCGCATCAAGGGACCGGCCCAGCGCCTCAAGGCCCGGATTGACGAGTGACCGGTAGCGCTCGTCCGTGACCGTCGACACCCCGTAGGATTCGATAAAACCCAGAATGACATCGGTATGTGCCAGCCTTGGCAGGGGCGTTGCCCGGCCTTCCCGCCCTGGCAGCGCACTCAATTCGTTGGCAAAGTTGCGGGTTGTCTGGTGAGTGTGGGTGATCAGGGAGGCCTGATTGGCAACGAAGGCCAGCGCCGGGCTGCCAATCCAGGGCGTGATGGCCCCGGCCAGAAACAGGCCGGCCACAAACCAGAGCGGTTTGCCCAAGTGTGCCGGCGAGTGGTGCGCCAGCCGTTCCAGGCCATGGCGAAACAGCCAGCCCACGCCTGCGAGCAAACCCAGCAGAGCGGTGAGGGCTGCAATCGCCAGAGCCGCCCCCAGGTTTGTGTTGAGCAGATTCCAGGCCGCATCCAACAGGCCAACTTCAAGATACAGGTTCAGGCCGCGGCCGAGACTCTCCCGAACCAGGGCATCTGCCAGAACAAGCAGGAACAGAAACGCGTAGGCGACGGCCAGCGAACGAGCGACGCGGTATCTCCGCTCGGGATCCCTGAGCCCGCAAATGATGGCCCATAGGATCAGGGCCTCCAGAGAAAGCCAGGGGGTGTTACCCGGCAATGCCAGAGATGGAAACAGGAACAGCCCGTTCAGCAGAAAAAGCCAGACCAGTATCACGAAGCGACCTCAACCCAGGCGATCTGTTCCTGCCGACGGGGCAGGGGCACCGGTATCGGCGAGTCTCCCTCAACCGATTGTGCCATACGAGTCAGTGTTTCCCGCCAGGGTGATTCATGGGAGGCATGCCAGACGCGCCAATGCAGGGCGGCTAACGCCTCTGGGTGGTTGCAGATCAGGCTGAGCTCCCGGTGAGTCAGGCCCTGCTTTCCTTCCGTGGCGCAGCGATCCACCAGAGACGCCAGGGCCCGCGCTTTCTTGCCCCTTAATGGCGAGGCACTTCGCCTGTGGTCCCGGGCGGAAACGGGAGACAGAACCATCTGTTCGAACCAGTCCAGGCCGCCCGGTGTCCGATGACCCATAGGTGCGGGACCGGCAAGATCAATCACCGTCGTTGTCCGGTAATCTTCGGGCACCGCCAACCACTGCCCTTCGCCCGGTTTTCGGCTCAGCCACCAGGCCAGAGCAGGTGAAAACAATACCGGTGCCAATACGGGCAGGGCCCAGGGTGTCAGCGACGGCGGAAGCCAGCAGGAGGGCAAATTGCCGAAGGCTGAGCCCCGGCTTGGCACCGCCGGACCGGTTCTGTCCCTGCCAGCCGACTTTGAGATTCGACAGCGCGCCCCCAACATGGAAGGTGTGAATCAACATCCGGATGGGGGCCGAACAGCAGCACCGAGGTCACCAGGACCAGCAGAAAGCCCGGACCAGAGCCGGTGTCCGTGGTAGCCATCACGCCCGGCAAAGCCGGCGTCGAATCGGCCAGCGCCACATAGCCTGACAAGCCCAGGAAAACCAGCCAGAGCGGAGAGGCCAGGTACGAGAAAATTCCGGTTACCAGGGCCATCCGATGGGCGAGCCGGATCTTCCCCAGGGTTGCCAGTAACCAAAGATGCTGGAGGTTGCCACGGCACCAGCGCCGGTCCCGGATCAGGTCATCCTCGAGGGTCGGCGGTGATTCCTCAAAACTGCCGGCGATGGCAGGTTCCAGCCAGACCTCGTAGCCGGCCCGTCCCATCAGTGCCGCTTCGATAAAATCATGGCTGAGTACCGGCCCCCGGAATAGACCGGGTCCCCGAAGCTTGCGCAGACCACAGTGGGCCATGAACGGCGCCACCCGGATAATCGCGTTGTGGCCCCAGTAGGTGGCCTCACCCAGCTGGATGGCCGCCAGTCCGGCACTGTAGAGCCTGCCATAACAGCGGTTGGCGAACTGCTGCAGCCGGCCAAAGCGGGTTTCTGCCCGGGCCAGGCGGGGTGTGGTCTGGATAATCCCCGCCTCGGGCCGGGCTTCCATGAGCTGTATCAGCCGGGTAATGCAGTTGGCACTGAGCAGGCTGTCGGCATCCAGAACCACCACATAGCGGTAGCGGCGACCCCATCGACGCAGGAAATCCGCGATATTGCCGCTCTTGTAGTTCAGGTTGATGTTGCGCCGCCGGTAGAACAATTGCTGGCCAGGGCCGAGCTCCCGGCGTATTTGTTCGCAGGTCGCCTGTTCCTCGAGCCAGATTTCCGGGTCCCGGCTGTCCGAGAGCACATAGAAATCAACGGATTCCTGCTGTCCCGTTCGTTCGAGATCGCGGATGATTGCTTTCAGACCGCCGAGGGTGCGCTGCACCGGTTCATTGCAAACGGGCATCACGACGGCGGTAGGTGCGAGCGTTGCTTCTTCGGACTCAGGCTGCCCAACGCGGCTGGACAGGCTCCAGGGGTCGCCGCCAAAGCGGAGCGCAACAAAGCCAAAAACGGCGGTCCAGAAGCCCACGCCGATCCACGCAAAGAGGAGCCCGAAGACGGCCAGCAACGTGGCAGTCGTTCCGCCATTCGCCTGCTCCGGCACTGTCTGGGCAAACAAATAGACGCCGGCCAGGGTTTGAGCGGCCACCAGGAAAATAAGCAGAAGGCGTCGCCGGAACGCGACCGGGCGCCAGCACGCGGCGCTATTCACGAGGGTAACCGATACTGGCCCGGGTAATGGGTGGCAGAGGGCGCCCCTGGCATGGCCCGGGCAGGGTAAACCAATCCGGCATCCGCGCCAGCAACTGCCCGTTGCTCAAGGCCGGGTTGTCAGCGGCGTGTACCTGCAGCAGGCTGTGCAACCGCGCCCGGGTTTCAGGACCGGTATCGTGGCCTGCCGCGCGCAGGTAGAGCAGTGCTCGATCAAACGGTTGGTCTGGTGTGTCCACAGTGGTCTCCGGGATGTAAGGTTACCCCGAAAGATACGGCCACGGCGGTGACTTCAGACCACTGGCTTACTGATCGTTAAGATACTCATTCTTCAGGCGGACATAGTTGGCGGCGGTGTATTTGAAAAAGCCCCGCTCCTTTTCCGTAAGCGCCCGGGCTTTCTTGCAGGGCGACCCGACGTAGAGGTGCCCGGATTCCAGGGTCTTGCCGGGCGGAACCAGGCAGCCCGCGGCAACAATCACCTCGTCCTCCACCACGGCGCCATCCATGATGATGCAGCCCATGCCGACCAGAACCCGGCTGCCAATGGAGCAACCATGCAGCAGTGCCTTGTGGCCCACCGTCACATCGTCGCCGATGGTGAGCGGATAACCGCCGGGGTTGTAGTCACTGGCATGGGTGATGTGCAGGACCGACCCATCCTGGATGCTGCACCTGTGCCCTATGCGGATTTTGTGCATATCGCCACGAACCACGGTCATCGGCCAGATGGAAACATCATCGCCGGTTTCCACATCGCCAATCACCACGGCACTTGGATCGACCCATGCCCGTTCCCCAAAATGTGGCGTGATACCCTTGTGTGAACGTATATTCGTCATTACATAGTACCCGTTAAAGTGAAATTGAACGCGTATACCCGGAGGCCCGGGGCGCCTGTGGGAGAGGTCCTTCCAAAACTGTCTGTCGCCATGGATGGCGACAGTCAAGCGTCACATGGGTGAGGCTGAGCGTTTATGAAGCAAAGCTTCATGCTTCAGCCGAACGACTGCAATCTATGATTGCAGGCCGGACCCCGGAGGGGTGCCGCCAGGAGCGTGTTTTGGAAGGACCTCTCCCACAGGTGCCAGCCCCATAGAATTAAGAAACCAAACTACCCAAGATTCGACGAACTGAGAAGGGGACCTATGAATAACCCGTTACTGACTGACGACCTGTTGCCGAAATTTGACCATGTCCGCACCGAACACATGGAAACGGCAATTGACCAGATTCTCAGTGAAAACCGGATGAAAATCAGCCAAATCGCAGACCAGGACGATCCCACCTGGGAAACCCTGGCCCAGCCGATGCAGGCGCTGGATGACAAGCTGAGCAATGCCTGGTCAGTGATTTCGCACCTGAACGGCGTGATGAACAACGACGAGCTGCGCAAGGTTTACAAAAACTGCCTGGAGAAGCTCACCGAGTACAGCACCGAGGTGAGCCAGAATGCGGCACTCTGCAACGCCTACAAGAAGCTGGCCGAGCGAGAAGACTTCAAGAACCTGAGCGAAGCCCAGCGCAAGTCTGTGGAAAACACCCTCCGGGATTTCCATCTGGGTGGTGTCGACCTGCCGGAAGACAAGAAAAAGCAGTATGCCGAGTTGTCCCGGGAGCTGTCCGAGCTGTCCAACAAGTTCAGTGATAACGTGCTGGATGCTACCCAGCACTGGTTCAAACATATCACCGACGTCGATGAGCTCGCCGGCGTCCCCGAGACCGCTATTGAAAGCGCCAAACAGGCCGCCCGCCAGAAGGAACGGGACGGCTATGTCATCACCCTGGATTTCCCCAGCTTCTTCCCGGTCATGACCTACTGCGACAACCGGGATCTGCGCCGGGAAGTCTATGAGGCCTTTGTGACCCGCGCCTCCGACCAGGGCCCGGATGCCGGCCAGTGGGACAACACCCCGGTGATGGCGGAAATCCTCAAGCGCCGCCACGCCCAGGCCAAGCTGCTGGGCTTTGACAACTACGCCGAGCGCTCCCTGGCCACCAAGATGGCCCGCAGCAGCGAGGAGGTCCTGGACTTCCTGAACCAACTGGCGGCCAAGTCCAAGCCACAGGCCGAGAAAGAATTTGCCGAGCTCAAGGCGTTCGCGAAAGACGAGTACGGCGCCGAGGAGCTGCAGGCCTGGGATATCGGCTATTACAGCGAAAAACTTCGCCAGAAGCGCTACGACATCTCTCCGGAAACCCTGCGTCCCTGGTTCCCGGTGAACAAGGTGGTGCCCGGACTATTCCGTGTCGCAGAGAAGCTGTTCGATGTCCAGATTGAAGCGAAGCCGGAAGTGGAAACCTGGCACGAGGATGCGACGGCCTACTGTATCAGTCGCAACGGTGAGCCCCTGGCCTGGTTCTATCTCGACCTCTATGCCCGCCAAGGCAAACGTGGCGGTGCCTGGATGGCCGATTGCCGGGTGCGCTGGCGCAACCTGCGTGGCCAGCTCCAGTTGCCGGTAGCCTTCCTGACCTGCAACTTCACACCGCCGGTCAGCGGCAAGCCGTCACTGCTGACCCACGATGAGGTCACCACCCTGTTCCACGAATTCGGCCACGGCCTGCATCACATGCTGACCCAGGTGGACGTGCTGGATGTGTCCGGCATCAACGGTGTCGCCTGGGACGCCGTCGAGCTGCCCAGCCAGTTCCTGGAAAACTGGTGCTGGAATCCGGAATCCCTGGGCCTGATCGCCTCGCACCACGAAACCGGTGAGCCGCTGCCGGAAGATCTGCTGCAGAAACTGCTGGCGGCCAAGAACTTCCAGTCCGGCATGGGCATGGTGCGCCAGCTCGAATTTTCACTGTTCGACTTCCGCCTGCACGCGGAATTCACCGACGAAGCGCCCACCAACCCGCTGGATATGCATCGCAAGGTGCGAAGCGAGATTGCCGTGGTGGAAGCCCCGGAATTCAACCGCTTCCCCAACTCCTTCTCGCACATCTTTGCCGGTGGCTATGCGGCTGGCTACTACAGCTACAAGTGGGCGGAAGTGCTGGCGGCCGATGCCTTCTCCCTGTTCGAGGAAAAAGGTATCTTCGACCCGGAAACCGGCAAGGCCTTCCTCCATAATATTCTGGAGAAAGGCGGCTCACAGGAGCCGATGGAATTGTTCAAGGCCTTCCGGGGTCGCGAACCGCAGGTGGATGCGCTACTGAAACAAACCGGCATCACGGACGAAGCGGCCTGACCCAATTTGAGCCGGCAGTCGTAAAGGCTGCCGGTTGTTCCAAACGGGAGTATTTATATGGCGAGTCCAAAACGTTTTATCGCCGGCGCCGTCTGTCCTCGCTGCGCGGAGATGGACAAGATCATGATGTTCACCACCGACGACGATGACCAGGTTCGCGAGTGCGTGGCCTGTGGCTTCACCGATGCAGTGTCTGACGCCGAACAGCCGTCCAACCCCGAGCTTGAGACGCGGGTGAACAAGCGCAAGAACGAGGACGATCACACGGTCAAGCAGGTCGTGTTCTTCAAGTCTTCTGCCGACGACGAGTAAGCTGTTCTTCCTAGCCTGCAGGTTTGCGGGCGGAGAGGCCATGGGAATGCTTTTCTTCTGGGGAAAAGCAACTCGCTTCGCTCAGACATCTTTTCCCCGCCAGAAAAGCACACCCACACCCTCTCTACCTGACTCAAAAGATATTTCTTCAGAACAAGATCTTTTTAGCGATATCCGTGAGTTCTTATGTGAGGGGGCCGTACTACTTTTCCCGCCGGAAATTGATGTCTGAGCGCAGCGAGTTGCCATTTCCAAGGGAAAAGTAGTACGGCCCCCTCGCAATTCCCCTCAACACGAAGGCTACAAGGGACGGCAAACTCCAAGCTCAGAGAACCATAGCCGCCAACCACCCAAAGCCAAGCAGCGGCAAATTGTAGTGCAGGAACGTCGGCACCACGGTATCCCAGATGTGGTTGTGCTGGCCGTCGGCGTTCAGGCCGGCGGTGGGGCCGAGGGTGGAGTCGGAGGCCGGGGAACCGGCATCCCCCAGGGCGCCGGCGGTGCCGACCAGGGCCACGATGGCCAGGGGGCTGAAACCCAACTGCAGGGCCAGGGGCACGTACAGGGCCGCGATAATGGGGATGGTCGAGAAGGACGAACCGATACCCATGGTGATCAGCAGACCCACCACCAGCATCAGCAGCGCCGCCATGGCCTTGTTCTCGCCGATGGTCGCCACGGAGCTGTCCACCAGGGCGGCAATTTCACCGGTTTCCCGCATCACTTCGGCAAAACCAGACGCGGCGATCATGATGAAACCGATCATCGCCAGCATCTTCATGCCCTCGGTGAACAGGTCGTCGGCCTCCTTCCAGCGCACCACACCAGACAGGTTGAAGAGCACGAACCCGGCCAGGGCGCCCAGGATCATCGAGCCAAGCCAGAGCTGCACTACAAAGGCGGTGACGATGGCCAACAGAGCCATAACCAGGGTGCGGGGGCTATAGCTGGTGTCTACCCGTTCGGCTTTGGTGATGGTTTCCAGGTTGTAGGTGCGGCCACTGCGGTAGCTGAAAAAGACCGCGATCAGCAAGCCGCACAGCATGCCCAGTGCCGGCAGGGCCATGGCTTTCATGACGCTCAGGCCGGAGGCATCGACGCCGTTGGCGTTGATCTTGGCGATCAGGATCTCGTTCAGGTAAATGCCGCCAAAGCCGACGGGCAAAAACATGTAGGGTGTAATCAGGCCGAAGGTCAGCACACAGGCAACCAGGCGGCGGTCCATGTTCAGTTTTGCCATCACGTACAGCAGCGGCGGTACTACCAACGGTATGAAGGCAATGTGGATCGGCAGGATATTCTGGGACGAGATGGCAATGGCCAGCAGCAGGCCAATGATCAGGAAGCGGATGCCGTTAACGGCGGCGCCTTCTTCCTGGCGACCGACCAGGGCCAGGGCCTTGTCGGCCAGGGCGTGGGCCAGGCCGGACTTGCCGATGGCAACGGCGAAAGCACCGAGGGTGGCATAGGACAGTGCCACGGTGGCACCGCCGCCCAGGCCGCTATTGAAGGCTTCGATGGTGGCTTCCAGGGACATTCCTGCAATCAGGCCGCCGGATACGGCACCGATGATGAGGGCAACAACAACGTGAATGCGGCACAAACTCAGGACGAGCATGATGGCAACCGCAGCAACAACGGCATTCATGGCAAAACTCCGGGTAGGAATTAATGGTTTGTCCGGCCCCTTGTGGGGACCGGCATCATGAAAAGCGCGGTAATGTGCAGGAAATGATCGCGGTAGTCAAAGCGGTTGTGTAACGGTCAGACTTCGTCAAGGCGGGCAAAGCGGGGGACCTGTTCGCCGGCCATTTCCACGGTTTCCCGGAACATGGTCAGCGGGCGTACCCAGAGGCTGTAATCACCGTACAGGCAGCGATAAACCACCATCTGTTCTTCAGTTTCACTGTGCCGGGCGATCCCGAGTACTTCGTAATCCTTGCCCTTATAGTGCCGGTAACGGCCAGGGCGTATGTCGTTCTTGCGTTCGGTCATTCTCGGCCTCGATGGTTTCAGGCTATGCTGGCCTTGCAGTTATAGAGGACGCAGCACGCGCAACCGTCTAAAATGGAAGCAACTGCAAGGATGCAAAAAGACTCAGTCAGGGCCTGAAAGTGTAGAACACCAGGAAGGGCCCGGAAACCGGAAACCGCTATGATGCGGCAGTTATCCTGCATCCTTCTGATTTTTCTGTCGCTGGCATGCCTGGCCAGCGCGCCTGTTCAGGCCGCTCCCGTAGCCTTTGACTGGCTGGAAGCGCCCGCCGATGAGCTGGCACTCGAAGACGTTCGCGCCCTGCCCCCGGGCGCCTGGCAGAGGTTTGGCTCAAATGAGGTTTTTAATCGCGGGTTCAGCGATGGCAGTTTCTGGCTGAGAGTCGAGATTCCGCCAGAGCCGGTGAACCGGGTTCTGGAAATCGGCTATCCGTTGCTGGACGAGGTGTCCGTGCACTGGGTGGTTGATGGCGAGCTGATCCAGACCCACCATACGGGCGATACCCTCCCGTTCAGCAGTCGCCCGATTTATCACCGCAATTTCGTCTTCCTGGTACCGTCGAATACCGATACGGCGACCGCCTTTGTGCGCGTGCAAACGCTCGGGTCGGTACAGATTCCCGTGGCAGTCACGCCTTCGGCCGAATTCCTGGCCAATGAGCAGCTGTCTTACGGCTGGCAGACGATGTTTCTGGGTATCATCGCTGCGATGGCGCTCTACAATCTGTTTCTGTTTGTCATCGTGCGCCATTCCACCTACTTCTGGTACGTGCTGACTGTTGTGTTTACCGGGCTGGTTCAGCTCAACTTCAATGGTGTGCTCTTCCAGTGGCTGTGGCCGAATGCCCCGGGTATCAACCGGTATTTCACCATTCCGGTTATCTGTTTCGCTCTGTTCTCCGCCATTATCTTCGCCATCCGTTTTCTCAATATCCGGTCCTACAGCCTCAGAAGTTACCGCTTCCTGCAGTGGATTCTGGCCGCCATTTCTGCCAGCTTCGTCTTTACTCTTTTTGGCAGTTACCAGACGGGGATTGTCCTGGTCAGCGCGGTTGCGGCAGTGGTCACTCCCGCGGTCTGGTTCATCGGTTTCCTGGTCTGGCGGAAAGGTCAGGTATTGGGCGGTTTCTACGTTCTGGCCTGGACGCCATTGCTGATCGGCCATCTGATTCTCGCGGTCAGCAAGCTTGGCATCATGCCCCGCAGTTTCCTGACCGAGTTCATGCCTCAGATCGGCGTGGCCCTGGAGGTGGTTCTGCTTTCCTTTGCGCTTGCCTACCGGATCAACCTGGAACGTCGCAAGCGCCATGAGGCCCAGGAGCAGGCGCTGGCGATCCAGCAGCAGGCCAACCTGACCCTGGAGATGCGGGTTCAGGCGCGCACCGACGAACTGGAACGGGCCAATGAGCAGCTCAAGGCGATCAGCCTCACCGACGGTCTGACCCATGTGGCCAACCGGCGTCGGTTCGATGAAAAACTCAACGATGAGTGGCGACGGGCCCAGAGACACGGTCACCCGTTGAGCCTGTTGATGCTGGATATTGATCACTTCAAGCGGGTAAACGACGAGCTGGGACACCTGGTTGGCGACGATTGCCTGACCGCGGTGGCCGCCTTGTGCGTCGCAGAAGTGCAGCGTTCCGGGGATCTGTTGGCCCGCTATGGCGGCGAGGAATTCAGCATCCTGCTACCAGCCACGCCTGAGGAGGGAGCGGTTCGGGTGGCCGAGCGAGTGCGTCAGGCGGTGGCCCGTTCCCCGGTGCATTCCGGGGAACGGGTGGCTCCGGTCAGTCTTACCATCAGTGTGGGCGTGGCGTGCCTGGTGCCAGGGCCAGATATGGAGCCCCAGGAGCTCATCCGTCAGGCCGATGAGGCGCTATACGCGGCCAAGGAGTCTGGCCGTAACCGGGTTATGGTGGCGCGGGATTTCAGGGCGGCGAGCGCACCTGGTGCCTGAGGTCTCCCGGATCTTCAGTTCTTCAGTTTGTACCGCCCTGGTCCGAGGAATATCACTGCAACTGCTGTAAAGAGGAAGAAGCCCTGCAGCTCCAGCGCCCAGCCGCCGCTGCGCCCAAGGCTCAGGAGTTCGTTGCCGTGAACCAGGATGATGGCAAACAGCATGTTGAAAATAATCAGCAGCGCACCGATCCGGGTCTGATACCCAAGGATGACCATCAGCGGCGCGATGATCTCACCCACGTACACCCCGTAGGCGAGGAAGGTTGGCAGGCCGTGGCTGGCCAGCTCCCCTTCAATGAAGCCGATGCCGTTGAGCAGCTTGGCAATGCCATGGAACAGCATCAGGCCGCCCAGGGTCAGGCGGATAATCAGTTTTCCCAGATCAGCGTTTTCGAGCAAGGTACAGGTCTCCGTTCTACAGATTGCGAATGTCAGGGTAAAGCGGCAGCAGTTGTTTGATCAGTCGGTTCTGGGCGCCGGTTGGGATATCGTTCTGTTCCATGGCCAGAATCAGGTTCTCGGCCAGGGCATTGAACTGGGTGTCCGTGATGTCCATGTCAGAGTGCAGTTCACGCATCTCTCGCCCGGTATAGCTGCAGGGCCCACCGCTGAGCTCGCACAACTGATCCGTGAGGTTCTGGTGAAACCGGGCGACATCCATGCCTTTGAACTGTTGGTTGATGCGTTCGTCCTCGACGATCAGGTAGAGCAGGTCCTCCACCACGTTTTCAATGCCTTCACGTTCACCGAGCTGCTGATAAAGGGATCTATCAGGTTGGCTGTTCAGACTCTGGCAGCCACCGAGCATCAGTGCCAGCGAGATTAACAGGGCGGTAGGCGTAAGGTAGAGATTGGTAAGTGCCATGATCAGAAACTCCCCTGCAGCGACAGATACAGACCTTGCTGGTCTTCCAGTGTGGCAACGTCACCCAGGTTGACCAGGGCGCCCGTGACCGCCAGACGACGGTCCGGCACCCAGGCCACGAACAGGTCCCACCAGTCATCTTCGGTGGCAAACCCCAGGTTGTCCGGTTTTTGCCGGTATTCCGCGCCCACCAGCCACTGGCGGTTGAGGAAAAGCCCGACGCTGCCCTCCATCATCAGTTCGTGGCTGTTGTTACGGTCGCCGCCAAAGCCCAGGAGTCCACCCTGGTTGGCCCGGGTAGCCCTGGCGGTCAGGTTTACCAGCAGGTTTCGCTCCTTCACCGCGGCGAAGAACAG
This sequence comes from Marinobacter sp. DSM 26671, assembly GCF_900112835.1. NCBI lineage: Bacteria > Pseudomonadati > Pseudomonadota > Gammaproteobacteria > Pseudomonadales > Marinobacteraceae > Marinobacter > Marinobacter sp. DSM 26671. Next base: position 42,295 of record NZ_FONF01000010.1, read on the forward strand.
CTTGCTGCCACTGACATAGACATCGGTGCCACTGTCATCCCGGGCGCCGATCGCCGAGGGTACGGTGAAATCCCTCTGGCGCTTGTACTGAACGCCCGCAGACCACTGGCCCCAGGGACTGTACAACACATCGCCGGCGAGCCGGACCTTGGCGCCGAAAATATCCTGATTCAGTTCATCCTGCTCCAGGCCAAAGCCGTCCTTGAGGGTAAACACCAGGCTGTCCAGATCCAGGGTCTGGCGGGCCACGGTGATCTCCAGGCGGTTATTCCAGTTCAGCCCGGCACCGGTCACCGAGAGAGAGTAATCGTCCACTTCGGCCCGGCTGAGTGCCACGGTGCCGCCCCACTCCTCGTCGCTGGCGTAGCTGCCCAGTAGAGCCCAGGGAACCAGGCCACCGCCGGCACTGCCCTCAATGGTGGTGACGCCTCCGGTCGCCCAGATCCGGCTGCCGATGTCGGCCATGGCGGCCGGTGCCATCAGAAGCGCCACGGTCAGTGTCATCAGACGTCTCTTTATCATTCTGAATACTCCGGGTTGGGTCGGCTCAGCTCTCCTTTGCGGGCAGCCAGGGACAGCGCAGTCTCCGGCAGATCCTCGGGGGCAATCGGGCGGCTCAGGTAAAAACCCTGGCCGAGGTTGCAGCCCCAGTGTTGCAGCAGCTGCCAGGCTTCCAGGTTCTCGATCCCTTCTGCCACGACCTTCAGCCCGAGGCCGTGGGCCATATCAATGGTGGACCGGACAATCAGCTGGTCCTGGGGCTCGGAATCCAGCTTCAGCACGAATGACCTGTCGATTTTCAGCTCCTGTACCGGCAGCTTGCGCAGCTGGGACAACGAGGAGTAGCCGGTGCCAAAGTCGTCCACCGACAGGGTCACTCCCAGCGCCCTGAGCTGGTTCAGGGTGGCCATGGCCTCTTCCGGATCTTCCATCAGGGCACTTTCCGTGACTTCCAGGGTCACCCGTTCCAGATCGTGGTGCCAATCGTGAAAGGTTTCCGCGATGTGCCGGGTCAGGGCGGGCCAGGTGAGGTCCATGGCGGACAGATTGATGGCAACGCCCGCGTCAACACCCTGCTCGTGCCATCGCCGGGCATCGCTGGCCACCCGTTGCAGGATATGGGCTGTCAGGTCGTGGATCTGCCCTGACTGTTCGGCGAGAAAGATGAACTCCTCGGGGGAAATAAAGCCCAGTTCCGGGTGAATCCATCGCACCAGGGCCTCTACCTGCACCAATTCGCCGGTCTGGCTGTTCAGTTTGGGCTGGTAGTTCATGTGCAACCCGTTATGCAGAATTGCGGCGTGCAGGTCGGTGATCAGTTTCAGTTCTCTGAGGTGACTCTCATCCTGCCCGGGCTTGTAGCGCGTGAAGGCTTCGGGGTGGGCCTCCGCCTGCTCGAAGGTGAGATTGAGCCGGCGACGCAGGGCGTCGGTATCCGAGGCATCTTCCGGCAGTTCCATGGTGACGATGGTGACCCTGAGGGAGAAGGGCGTCTGGTCTACCTGCAAGGGAGATTCGATGAGCGCGTGCAGTTGCCGGATTCTGTCACTGCCTTGCTCCGGGGGCAGTGAAGGGATCAGGGCCAGGAATTCGCCGCCACCGGTGCGGGCGAGGATATGGGCGTCCGGGAGTTCCTGCTGCAGGCGCTTGGCAATACCGATCAGGACCTTGTCGCCGAATTCCAGCCCCAGGGTGTCGTTGATATCGGAGAGATCGTTGAGCCGGATCCCCACCAGTGAACCCGTGCCACGGTTCTCAAACAGCTCGGCGGCCTCCTGCATCAGGGCGTTGCGGTTTTTCAGTCCGGTGACGTCATCGTGGGTTGCCGCATAGCGGATCTGGGCTTCCCGCTCCCGAAGGCCAGACAGCATATCCCGCAGGGCGTTGCGGAGCTGGGTCAGTTCGCCGCCGGCCCGGATGGCCGGTGCCTCGGGTGTGGTGCCCTCACCGATAGCCCGCGCGTAGCTTGCCAGCTGCAAAACCGGGCGCCCGAGGTTCCGGGCAATGACCAGCGCCAGCAGAATGGCGAAAATCAGGATGGCGGTCACCAGCAGGGCAATTTCCACCGCTCGCCGGTAGTAATTCTGGAGCGTGGCATCACGGCTGATCAGGAGCACGGCCTGGACGGCGGCGGGGTCTGATTCGCCCAGGTTGATGATCCGGGTGAAATAACCGGCACTTTCAATAAAATTGGCGTTGGCGGATGCGCCTGCAAGCTCCTGTTCCAGCTTGGCATCGATGCTGCTGGTGGCGGCAAAACTGTTCAGGTTGTCGTTCTGGTTCGATCGCGCCCGGAAGATCACCGAGGTGCCACTGAGCCTGGCGATGACCTCTGCCAGGGACTGGTCCATGGCAAAGCCGCTGACCAGCGAGGCCCGAAGCCCCGGGGCCTCTATCGGGATGATGAGAATCTCGTAGCCCCTGCCATCAATGGCCCGCGGTGACCGGGTAAACCCATTACGACGGGTGCTTGTCAGCTGTTCCTGGCTGACGGCAGGAAAAGGGTTTTGCAGGGTCGAGGCCAGGGGCTCTCCCTGACTGTCCAGCAAGAGCGCGAAGTCGGCACCCACCCTGCCGCTGTGGTTTTCCAGGGCACTGTCGATGGTTGCCGGGTCGCGGCTGGCAATGGCCGAGCGAAAGCCGAAATCCTGCACCACAACACTGAGCCGGGACAGTTCCAGATCGGTCCGGCGATCAATGACCTCGTTGGTCAGCCGCTCTCCGATGGCCAGCTGTTCCAGTGCACGGCTTTTTTCATCCTCGAACAGGTACACCATCAGCAGGGCGATGATCACCAGGCTGACCAGCGCCACCAGTGAGATCATCGCCGCAATAAGCCGGCCCCGGAATCCGAGACGAGATACCAGACCCATCAAAGCTCCCGAAAGCGCTGCTGGAGACGGTCCAGCGAGCCTTCTGCGGCAGGCTCGGGCTCAAGATTGAGGGTGACGATTGCGGACTCGCTATCACGTTCGATTTCACGGGTGACCGGGCGGGTATTATCCGGCAGCCGTGGGTGCCAGATCTCAAGTGTCACCGTGCCCTGGCTGCCCTCGCTGGGCAGTGTATCGAGCGACAGGGTGACCTTGCCGGAGGTATCTGTCCGGCCGGTGTCAGCGGTGTCGGTGACCACCACAAAGCCCTGCATGTGGTCGTGAATGTTGCAGCCCAGTTCAACGATGCCTGGCTTGTCGAAAACAATGGGAGCCGCCGGGCGGTCGGCGTAAAGCTCGATGTTGAAGGTTTTTGCCGGCGAGAAGGAATACACGTGATGCTGGGTATTGTCGCGATTCGGGAAATCCACGCTGGAGCCGACTGGCACCACCAGTACATGGGGATGGAAGGCGCGATCCTTCTGATAGATTTCGGCAGAAACCGGTGTTGCCGGACGGGCACTGTCTACGGAAACCACGGCATTGGCCACGGGTTCGGTGTTGCCTTCCAGGGTGACGGTTACGGACAGCTCGTACGCGTTGGCTGTCGATACCATGGCAGAAATCAACAGTCCCGCCAGCACTGCAATCGCTGATACTTTCATTAAACCTCTGAACCTGTCAGGCCAGGCCGGACCCGAGAGAAAATCGAATGTGGTTCCTTACCAGCAGATTTTCCCAGTAATGCCGCATCCAGTCCCAGGCGGCGTTGTTCACCTGCTCGACAAACGGGTCGAGGTTGAGTTCGTAGTAGTCCGGCGTGCCTGCTATCTGCAACACGGTTACGGTGATGGAGTCGTCCAGCTCGTTGGCAAAGGGCTCGCCGATAAGCTGATGAGCCAGAAGATTAGCACGAGTTGCTTCCATATCCACGATTTCGCTGGCCCGGGTACACCGGTTGTTTTCGTACATTTCTTCCATCAACCGATGACAAAGGTAGGCGCGGATCAGTAGGCCATCGAGACCGTCGTAGCGAACCAGGAGCGCTGATGGCTGAGTAAAATACCGGATGGCGGCATTCACAAAGGGCTCAAACAGATCGGCTTTTCCGGCTTCCCGGGCACAGGCTTCAACGCATTCGATGAGCCTTGGTGCCATTTCGATGTACTCAACCACGAACTGGAACAGGCAGGTGGCGGGCTGATACCCCTCAATAGTGACCGCAGACGGGAGCGCGGCAACCTTTTCGTGAAGCTGTCGGAGGAAGGTCCCGGAGCGGGCTTCCTTGCGCCGCGCCTGGTCAATAATCTCAAGGACTACCTGTGGTGTCATTTCAGGAGAAGCCGATGTCTGAACGAATTGAGGTCGCAAGGCGCCTCCCGTTGTTAGCAACTGATAGCAACGAGTTCCCGGGCAGGAGAGGAGGGCTGGCTACCACATCGTGCCTGCCTTTTCAGACAAGTGTAGCCGAGATTTTTGCGACTGCTTTTCCGCTGTGATGAAAATACCCGGCTGTAATGTTACGGATTGAATCTGCGTCACTGGCTCTGGAACCAACGGTCGTTCCTGGTATGGGACCAGCACAGCCATCCCATGCTCAGGGCCCGCGCTACCATCAGAGAGATCAGCGCGAACCAGAGCCCGTGATTGCCCCAGCCCGTGGTCAGCCACCAGACCGGTGCAAACACGGCCAGGGCCGAAAACAGCATGGTGTTCTGCATGTCCCGGGTTCGGGTTGCGCCGATAAAAATCCCATCAAGAAGAAAGCCCCAGACTGCGGCAAAAGGTAGCAGCCAAAGCCAGGGCAGGTAGCGCCAGGCGGTGGCTCTCACTTCCTCGATACCGGTTAGCAGTGCAATGAGCCAATGCCCGCCGGCCACAAAAACAATGGTGAGCAAGAGGGCGCCCCAGAGTGACCATCGCAGGGCACTTCGAAAGACCACCCGGAAGCGCCGCCGGCTGCCTTTGCCGATAGCCTCGCCAATCAGCGCCTCGGCAGCATTGGCAAAACCGTCCAGGGCGTTGGAGATCAACAGAAGAAAGGTGATCAGAACGGCATTGGCAGCGAGGATGGTGTCTCCCTGACGGGCGCCCTGGGCGGTAAAAAATGCCAGCACCAATAACAGCGCGATGGTTCGGACCATGATGTAGCGGTTAACCTGGAGAATCCTCAGGTAATCCTCGAGTTTGCCGAACAGAGCCTTCGTCAGCCCCTGCCCCTCAGGCATTCGCCGTAATACGATCAGGAAACCGATGGCGGCGGCACCGTATTCGGCGATCACAGTGGCAATGGCCACGCCACGGCTGTTCCAGCCAAGCACGGTAACAAAAAGAATATCCAACACGATGTTCAGGCCGTTTGCTGCAATCAGCATGATCATCGGGCCCCGTGGAAACTGGGTGCCGATGAGCCAGCCAACCAGCGTGTACTGGCAGAGAACGGCCGGCGCGCTCCAGATCCGGATTCCGGCGTACTCGGCCGCCAGTTCGGTCACGTTGTCACTGGGATTCATCAGGCTCAGGCCGGTCTGTATCAGAGGCTGGTGAAACAGAATGAGAAGAAGGCCGATCCCGGTTGCCAACAGGATCGAGCGCAGCAGCAATGCCACCTGACTGAAGTTGTCCCGCTTGCCCCATGCCTGAGCGGCCAGGCCGGTCGTGCCCATGCGCATGAAGCCAAAGGTCCAGTACAGGATGCTGAACAGATTGGCACCAACGGCGACGGCGCCAAGATACTCCGGGCTTTCCAGGTGGCCGAGCACGGCCGTATCCACCAGTCCCAGGAGAGGGACGGTGAGGTTGGTGAGCATCAATGGCCAGGCCAGGGCCCAGAGACGTCGGTCGGTTGCCGGCAAGTTAAAAGGCATATGCGTTTTAATTCTTAAAAAATTCTGTTTAGCTTTTTTGGGTTTAGCCGATTTTTTAGTCTTTTTTTGATCTGTGTCTATACTCCAAGCTGAGTATCCGAAAGCAGGCTTCCACTCTGGTTTTGCGGTGTATGCGACGCCGAAAATGCCAGCGGGATAACGCAAAATCCGACAAGAATAACACTCTGTGGAGACACAGTATGCGCGTGCACGCTCAGCGGGCAGGTGCCCTTTTAGGCGGTCTGATGTTCCCCGCCTGGTCCATGGCGGACTGGACACTGAACATGACCCCCGGGGTGACCGGCACCAGTAATGACATTTTCAGCCTTCACATGACCATACTCTGGATCTGCGTCGTCATCGGCGTCGTGGTCTTCGGAGTCATGTTCTGGTCTATTTTTGCCCACCGAAAATCCCAGGGCGCCAAACCGGCCAACTTTCACGAGAACACCCTGGTAGAAATTCTCTGGACCATCATACCGTTTGTGATCCTCGTTGTTATGGCGATTCCTGCCACGGCGACCCTGGTCGACATGTATGACACCTCCGAATCGGAGGTGGACATCAAGATCACCGGGTATCAGTGGAAGTGGCAATACGAATATATCAATGAAGATTTCGGCTACTTTTCCAACCTGGCGACGCCACGTGACCAGATTGAGAACCGACAGGCCAAAGGTGAAAACTACCTTCTCGAGGTGGATAACCATCTGGTGATTCCGGTCGGGAAAAAGATTCGTTTTCTGGTAACGGCGAACGATGTTATCCACTCCTGGTGGGTGCCGGACTTTGGTGTCAAGAAAGATGCGATTCCAGGCTTCATCAACGAGACCTGGACCCGCGTCGACAAGCCCGGCATTTACCGCGGTCAGTGCACCGAACTTTGTGGCAAGGACCATGGCTTCATGCCGGTGGTTGTCGAGGCGGTTCCCGAGGAGGAATACAACACCTGGGTCGCGGAGAAGAAGGAAGCTGCCGAGCGCGAGCGCCAGTTGACCCAGAAAGACTGGACCATGGCCGAGCTGATGGAACGGGGCGAAAAAGCCTACCAGACCGCTTGTGCTGCCTGCCACCAGGCCGACGGCAGCGGTGCGCCACCGGCGTTCCCGGCGCTGAAGGGCAGTCCCATTGCAACCCAGGACATGGCGGCTCACATAGACATCGTTGTGAACGGCAAGTCCGGCACGGCCATGCAGGCTTTCGGCAACCAGCTGAGCGAAGTGGACCTGGCGGCGGTGATTACCTACGAGCGGAACGCCTGGGGTAACAACACCGGTGAAATGGTCACTCCGAAAGAAATTTTTGATTACAAGAACCAGCAGTAATCAACGCCAGATAACAGATATCACCAGCCACAATAAATGGCGGTAACGGGGGTTTTCATGAGTGCGGTTGCAGATACCCACGCCCAGGATCATCATCACGGCCCGGCAAAAGGCATCAGCCGCTGGCTGCTGACCACGAACCACAAGGATATCGGGACCATGTACCTGATATTCAGCTTTGCCATGTTCCTGTTGGGCGGGAGCATGGCCATGGTCATCCGGGCAGAACTCTTCCAGCCCGGGCTGCAGATCGTGCAGCCGGAATTCTTCAACCAGATGACCACGATGCATGGTCTGATCATGGTCTTTGGTGCGGTCATGCCGGCGTTTGTCGGCCTTGCCAACTGGATGCTGCCCTTGATGATCGGGGCTCCAGACATGGCGCTGCCCCGGATGAACAACTGGAGCTTCTGGCTGCTGCCCTGCGCCTTCCTGATTCTGGTTTCCACCCTGTTCATGGAAGGCGGCGGTCCCAACTTCGGCTGGACCTTCTACGCGCCCCTGTCCACAACCTACGGGCCGCCGAGCACGACCTTCTTCATTTTCGCGGTCCACATCATGGGTATCTCGTCGATCATGGGCGCGATCAACGTGATCGCCACCATCCTGAACCTCCGGGCGCCGGGCATGACCCTGATGAAGATGCCCCTGTTTGTCTGGACCTGGCTGATTACGGCGTTCCTGCTGATTGCGGTGATGCCGGTCCTGGCCGGTGTGGTGACCATGATGCTGATGGACATCAACTTCGGCACCAGCTTCTTTGACGCCTCCGGCGGCGGCGATCCGGTACTGTTCCAGCACGTGTTCTGGTTCTTCGGGCACCCCGAGGTATACATCATGATCCTCCCGGCCTTCGGGGCGGTCTCCCATATCATTCCGGCATTTTCCCGCAAACCCCTGTTTGGCTATGCCTCCATGGTCTATGCGGTCGGTGCCATTGCCCTGCTGTCTTTCGTGGTCTGGGCCCACCACATGTTCACCGTTGGCATTCCCATCGTTGGCCAGCTGTTCTTCATGTACGCCACCATGCTGATCGCGGTGCCCACCGGGGTGAAGGTGTTCAACTGGGTGGCCACCATGTTCCGGGGTTCTCTCACCTTTGAGGCGCCCATGCTGTTTGCCGTGGCCTTCGTGATCCTGTTCACCATTGGAGGTTTCTCCGGTCTGATGCTGGCCATCGCGCCGGCTGACTTCCAGTACCACGATACCTATTTCGTGGTTGCCCACTTCCACTATGTGCTGGTGCCGGGTGCCATCTTCGGGATCTTCGCTTCGGCTTACTTCTGGCTGCCCAAGTGGACCGGGCACATGTATGACGAAACCCTGGCCAAGACCCATTTCTGGCTGTCTTTTGTTGGCATGAACCTGGCGTTCTTCCCGATGCACTTCCTGGGACTGGCAGGCATGCCACGACGGATTCCGGATTACGCGCTGCAGTTCGCCGATTTCAACATGGTTTCCAGTGTCGGTGCATTCATGTTCGGTGCCACACAGCTGTTGTTCCTGTTTATCGTGGTCAAGTGCATCAGGGGTGGCAAAGAGGCGGCCGCCAAGCCCTGGGATGGTGCCGAAGGTCTTGAGTGGACCGTGCCCTCACCGGCGCCTTACCACACCTTCTCGACACCACCGGAAGTTAAGTAACCGGAGGCCGGCACCATGTCGAACCAGCAGGCAAACAAGGCAGGCGCATCCCGCAGCACCAACCGTGTTGTGGGTTGGTGCCTGGCCGGGGTAGTTGGCATGTTTGCCTTCGGCTTTGCCATGGTGCCTCTCTACAACGTGTTCTGTGAGATTACCGGGATAAACGGCAAAACCGGCGGGCGATACGAGTCCACCGAGGTGGCCGAAGCTGACATGAGCCGGACGGTAAAAGTTCAGTTTCTTGCGTCCAATGGCCCGGGAATGACCTGGAAGTTTCGCCCGGTTGTGCGCTCCGTGGAAGTGCATCCCGGAGAGCCGACGACGGTGAACTTCTATGCCGAGAACCCCACGGCCGAGCCGATGGTCGGGCAGGCGGTTCCCAGCCTTGCGCCCTCGGAAGGCACGCTCTACTTCCACAAGACCGAGTGCTTCTGCTTCAACCAGCAACCGCTTGAAGCCGGCGAAAGCACTGAAATGCCCCTGATTTTTATCGTCGATAAAGACCTGCCGGCGCACATCACGAAACTCACCCTGTCCTATACGCTTTACGATCAGGGCAAGCAGCCGGCGGTAACGCAAACTTCCCGGAAAGACACAACAACAAACGATAACGGATAAGCCATCGGAGACTGTCATGGCGGAAAACCAGACCTACTACGTTCCGGAACAGAGCAAGTGGCCCATCATTGCGACGGTTGGCCTCGGCGTGACCCTCTATGGGGTTGCGGCCATCATGGTCAACGGCAAGCAGGGCGAGAGCACCACCGGTGCCTGGATCATGTTCATGATTGGCGCCATCATCATGGCGTACATGTTGTTCGGCTGGTTCGGGAACGTCATCAAGGAAAGCCGGGCCGGGCTTTACAGTCCGCAGATGGATCGTTCTTTCCGCTGGGGCATGAGCTGGTTTATTTTCTCGGAAGTGATGTTCTTCGCCGCGTTTTTCGGGGCCCTGTTTTACGTTCGGGTTTTCGCTGTGCCCTGGCTGGGTGGCGAGGGCGACCGGGGTTCCTCCAACATGCTGTGGGAAGGCTTTCAGTCGAGCTGGCCTCTCATCAATAACCCTAGCCCGGAGGCCTACCCCGGACCCAAAGAGGTCATCAGTGCATGGGGCTTGCCGTTGATGAATACCATTCTGCTGGTGACATCTTCCTTCACGGTAACCGTGGCTCACCATGCCCTGAAGGCGGGCAATCGGGCGAAAACCAAGCTCTGGCTTGCCCTGACCATTGCGCTGGCCATCGTGTTCGTGTTTGTCCAGGGCTATGAGTACATGCACGCCTACCAGGACCTCGATTTGACTCTGCAATCCGGGATCTACGGCAGCACCTTCTTCATGCTGACAGGCTTCCACGGGGCACATGTGATTCTCGGGTCTCTGATGCTGATCATCATGCTGATTCGCATAAACAAAGGCCACTTCACGGCCGATAATCACTTCGGGTTTGAAGCGGCGGCCTGGTACTGGCACTTTGTGGACGTGGTGTGGCTTGGTCTCTTTGTCTTTGTCTACATTCTCTGAAAAAGGTTGATCAGGGCGTCGGGTTCAATGTCAGGGCGCCCTGCCACAGAGCAATCAGAATGACCGCCAGGAGCAGTATGCTGAGTGTGACCCGAACCGCCAGGGAGTTCACCACCCGGTTGGTTTTGCCGCCATCCTTGATGAGAAAGAACAGGCCACTGAACAGACTCACCACGACGGCAAGCATCAGAAAAACGATAAAGCCCTTGAGCATGGGAGTTCCTGTTTTTGTAGGTGCAGTGAATGTACGGGCAGGAACAGGTTCCAGACCCGTTGAGGTCACTATAGCAGAGCATGTCTGATTCGCAGGGCCAACACCGTCAATGGCACTTTGACTGGCGATTGCTGGTGTTCAGCGGCGTCTTCCTGCCCATACTTATTGGCCTCGGTGTCTGGCAGCTGAATCGGGCGGAAGAAAAGCAGCTTCTGCTGAACCAGTGGCAGCAGGAAGCGGAAAACCGGGCCTGGCAGGACATGGAGTCCGGTGATCTGACCCGTGGTCGGCCTCTGACACTGACCGGGATGTACGGAAGCCGAAACTGGCTGCTGGATAACCGGACCCGTGATGGCATCCCGGGTTATGAAGTCCTGACAGAGTTTCGTCCTCTGGAAGGGCCGCCGATTGTGGTTAATCGCGGTTGGGTCCAGGCGCCGCGAACCCGGGATCAGCTCCCGCAGCTGGAAACGCCGGAAGGGATTTTTACCCTGGAAGGTCGACTCAGTGACTATCCGGTGCCGCCGGTGCTGGTGGATCAGCCAGAGGCAGGCGGTCCGTGGCCCCGGCGGGTACAGAGTCTGTCCGGAGAGGCCGCACGAAAGGAGATTCCGGATCTTCCCGACAAAATAGTAAGGCTTTCCGGCAATCGCCAGCCGGGCGCTTACCGGGCGGATTGGGAACCGGACCTGATGGGGCCACAAACCCATTACGGATATGCCACGCAATGGTTTGCGCTGGCCGTGGCGCTGACTATATTGACTATAGTGGCGAGTTACCGAAAGACAGGAGCCAATAATGACAATGACAATGGCTAACCGGATATCCGACCAGGAACACAACGAAGGGCCAACCCCGGAACAGGTGCGTCGCGGCCGTCGCACGGCATTCCTCCTGTTTGCGCTGGGTTTTGGCCCGATGATTGTTGCAACCATCATGTTTTATACCGGCTGGCTGAACCCGGCCGGCCACACCAATAACGGCGTTTTGCTCCAGCCAGTGGCCCCGGTTTCAACGCTCAATCTCGAAACGGCTTCCGGTACTCCGCTGGCAGAACGCTTTGGCCCGGAAAAAATCGATCCGGACTGGCTCATGATTGTGGCTGCCGGCCAATGTGGCAGTCAGTGCGAAGAGCTGCTCTATCTGGCCAGGCAGGTGAATATCGCCCTTGGCAAGAACGCCAACCGGGTCTCCCGGGCTGCCGCACTGGGTAGTGTGCCCTCCGATCTGCAGGCGCGTTGGTCCTCCGAATACAGCTCCATGGAGCGCCTTGTGCCTGCGGCGGGTGCCCGGCCGGACTGGCCAGCCGGTATCAATCCGGAAGCGGAGCCGCGCATCCTGCTGGTTGATCCGTTCGGTAATGTGATGATGCATTACGGTTCCGAGCATACTGGTAAGGATATGCTGGAGGACCTGAAACACCTGCTCAAACTGTCGCAGATCGGTTAATGGCCAGAGCGGAGAGTCAGCCTTGAATCAGTCATCTGTTTCCCCAACTACGGCAGCCCACAAGATGGCAAAGTGGGCAACCTTTGCCGTTTTGCTGGCGGTTGTCGTGATCATGCTGGGTGCCTGGACCCGCCTGGTGCACGCAGGGCTGGGGTGTCCTGACTGGCCCGGGTGCTATGGTTTTCTCACGGTGCCCCAGAGCGAATCGAACATTGCCATAGCGAATGCCCGTTTTCCCGATACGCCGGTGGATGTGCAAAAAGGCTGGCCCGAAATGATCCACCGTTACGCCGCCGGCACCCTGGGGCTGGTGGTGTTCGGCCTGGCGGCCTACGCGGTTCGTAACCGGCGCCAGGGTGTTCCGGTAAAGCTGCCTTTGTTTATCGCCGGTTTCATCATTCTTCAGGGCGCTTTCGGCATGTGGACGGTGACCCTGAAACTGTGGCCCCAGGTGGTGGCGCTGCACCTGCTTGGCGGCTTTACCACCCTGAGTCTCCTGACGCTGCTGGCCCTCCGGTTGCGACGTCAGGCCAGACGGACAGGGGATCGGGAGCCCCCGCCATCCAATGCCCTGTCCGGTTTCCGGCCCTGGCTCTATGGCGGGCTGCTGTTAGTGGTGATGCAGATTGCCCTGGGGGCCTGGACAGCGGCCAACTACGCGGCCGTTGCCTGTACCGATCTGCCCACCTGTCAGGGCCAGTGGTGGCCTGAGGGCATGGATTTCCGGCACGGCTTTGACGTGACCCAGCATGTGGGCCCGAACTACCTGGGTGGCCAGCTGACGGCGGATGGCCGGGTGGCCATTCATGTCACTCACAGACTCGGTGCCATGCTGGTGCTGGTCTATTTCGCCGCATTACTGGCGTTGATGTGGCGTCGACGTGGTGATTCCGGCCTGGATAACGCCATCCGGCTGGTGGCGGTCCTGCTGGGTGTTCAGATCCTGTTGGGTCTGGCCAACGTAATTTTCCATATTCCCCTGTCCATCGCCGTGGCCCACAACGCCATGGGCGCAGGTCTGCTGTTGTCAGTCATTCACCTGATCTGGCGGCATCAGCTGTTACTCGAACCACATAGCATCCCGGCAACACACACAACAACAATGAACCAGGAGGTTACGGCATGAGCGAGCAAGTGGAAGCACTGCCGGCCCAGGCAATTGCGAGCGACTCCAGAACAACCATTTCCTGGCGTGACTTTCTGGAGCTGACCAAGCCCAGGGTTGTCGCGCTGATGATCCTTACCTCGGTGATCGGCATGCTGCTGGCGGCGCCAGGCGTGCCCGGTTGGGGCGTGTTGGTCTGGGGCAATCTGGGTATTGCCCTGCTTGCCGGCTCGGCTGCGGTGGTCAACCATGTGGTAGACCAGAAAATTGACACCGTCATGGCTCGCACCCGCAAGCGCCCGGTGGCCACAGGCAAGATCTCGCCTCTGGATGCGATCCTGTTCGCAACGATACTCGCGTGTGTTGGTATGGCCGTGCTGATGTGGCAGGTGAACCACCTCACTGCCTGGCTGACCCTCGCCTCCCTGGTGGGTTACGCTGGTGTCTATACCCTGTTCCTCAAGCGTGCTACGCCCCAGAACATCACCATCGGAGGTCTTGCCGGGGCCATGCCACCGTTGTTGGGCTGGACCGCTGTGACCGGCCAGGTTGAGGGCCACGCTCTGCTGCTGGTGCTGATCATTTTTGCCTGGACCCCGCCGCATTTCTGGGCTCTGGCTATCCATCGCAAGGAAGAGTACGCCAAGGCGGGCATTCCCATGCTGCCGGTCACCCATGGCAACAAGTTCACCGAGCTGCACATCCTGCTCTACACCCTGATGTTGCTGGCGGTCAGTCTGCTACCTTTTGTCACAGGCATGTCCGGCGGTATCTACCTGGTGGGCGCCCTGGCCCTTGGCCTGCGCTTTCTGCAGTATGCGGTAAGGCTGTTGAAGGGTGACGATCGGCGGGTGGCCCTGAATACCTTCAAGTATTCCATCACTTACCTCATGGCCCTGTTTGTGGTATTGCTTGTGGATCATTTTGTATTCTTTTGAGTCAGACATTGTGCTGACGCAGGCGGGGATGGCTTTCCGAAACACGCTGTAAATACGTCCGTGTACGCCCGGCTACGCCATCCATGGCTCCGCACGGTTTCGGAAAGCCATCCCCGTCTGCTTATCTGATCAACGAAGTGGACCACCCATGAAAAGCTCCAGCTCTATTCGCCTTACCCTGTTCTGCCTTCTGCTAATCGTTGTTCTGATCTTTGGACTGGTTGTCGGACGGCAGGTGTTCCTGGTGGGTAACCAGGAACCGATTCCGGCGCCGGAGCTGACGGAGTTCAATACGTATGTCTATGATCAGCCTCGTCAATTGGCAGAGTTCACGCTGACGGATGAGAACGGTGAAACGGTCACGCGGGAGAGTCTGAGGGGTCGCTGGACCATTGCATTCATGGGCTACACCAATTGCCCGGATATCTGCCCGGCAGCCATGGCCAATTTGCGCCAGACCGACAAGCTGCTGTCCAAGGAATTGCCCCAGCCTGACTATCTGCTGGTCAGCGCCGATCCGGAGCACGATACGCCGGAGAAACTCAAAGCCTACACGGATTTCTTCGGTGAAAATTTCCATGGTCTGACCGGAGATCTGGACACCTTGCGGGAACTGGCCAAAAGCCTGAACGCGGTGTTTGTCCATCGTGAGGTCGATGGCGAGCTGCTGGTGGATCACAGCGGCCATTTTGCGCTGCTGAACCCCGACGGTGAACTTGCTGCTGTGATCCAGCCGCCCCATAATCCGCACAACCTGGCCGAGGCCTTTGAGCGGATTTACCAGTGGGCAAAGGCCAATCGGGAACGGGTGAGCTCCTGACGCTTCAGAAACCCGGAATCCGATGCTCCCTATTGATGCCATTCTTCCAGACCTGAATGCGGCCCTGGAAAGCACGACTACTGTACTTCTGCAGGCTCCGCCCGGTGCCGGTAAAACCACCCGTGTGCCTGCCGCCCTTCTGGATGCGCCCTGGCGCGGTGACGGCAAGATCCTGATGCTGGAGCCCCGTCGGCTTGCAGCTCGCTCTGCCGCCCGGTTCATGGCCCGGCAACTCAATGAACAGCCCGGACAGACGGTAGGCTATCGCACAAGGCTGGATACCCGTGTGTCTGCGGCCACCCGGATCGAAGTCGTGACCGAAGGCATCCTGACCCGGCTGATCCAGGCGGATCCGATGCTGGAGGAGTACGCGGCGGTCATCTTTGATGAGTTCCATGAGCGCTCTTTGCAGGCGGATCTGGGCCTGGCCCTGGTGCGGGAATCGCAGCAGGCGTTGCGGGAGGATCTGCGGTTGCTGGTGATGTCCGCAACCCTGGATACCGGGCCGATTGCGCAAGTGCTTGGAGACGTTCCCGTAATAACCAGTGAAGGACGGGCGTTTCCGGTCGATGTTCATTACCGGCCGTTGCCGCGCAGTGGCCGCATGGTGGATCAGGTTACCGCTGTGGTTCGGGAGGCATTGGCTGATCAAAGCGGCTCACTGCTGGTGTTTCTGCCCGGTGTGGGTGAGATACGTCGGGTTGAGCAACAGCTCCGTGCAAACCTGCCGGACCGGGTGATGCTTGCTCCACTATACGGCAATCTGAAATCGGAGCAGCAGGACCAGGCAATCTCACCGGCTCCCGAAGGCCAGCGCAAGGTGGTGTTGGCTACGGCTATTGCCGAAACCAGTCTGACCATTGAAGGGGTTCGGGTTGTTATCGATTGCGGTCAGCAGCGTCGGGCCGTTTTTGATCCCAACAGTGGCATGACCCGCCTGGTCACTGGCCGGGTATCCAGGGCTTCTGCGGAACAGCGTAAAGGCCGGGCCGGCCGGATGGAGCCCGGGGTCTGTTATCGATTGTGGAGCGAATCGGAACAGTTCGGATTGGCCGATTACACGCCGCCCGAAATTCTGGAGGCCGATCTGGCACCCTTGGTGCTGGAATTAGCCCAGTGGGGCGCGCGGGAAGCCGATGCCGTCGCCTGGATTGATAAGCCCCCTGCCGCCCATTGGAGGCAGGCTGTGGCCCTCCTGCGGTGGCTCGATCTGCTCGATTCAGACGGAGCTATTACGGACCACGGCAAAGCGGCCCGGGAGCTGGGTATACACCCGCGACTGGCGCATATGGTGCTGAAAGGCCGTTCTATAGGGCTCGGAGGCGCGGCTGCGGCCGTGGCCGCCTTGCTGGAAGAGCGTGATCTCCTGGGCCCCGGAACTGGTGCGGACATGCACGAGCGGGTTCGGGTGTTCTTCGGGGAACGGCGGGATCGCACGCTGGATGTCGCTCGCCTGAAGGCTGTACGCCAGTCGGCCCGGCGTCTTTCCGGGCCCGGGACGACTGAGGCAACACCGCCCTCGGAGACCGAAATCGGCCGATTGCTTGCCCTGGCCTATCCGGACCGTATTGCCAGGCGGCGATCGGATAAGGCGGCGAGGTATCAGCTCAGTAATGGCAAAGGTGCGGTACTGAGAGAGGATGATCCCCTGGCACGGCACGAGTGGCTGGTGGCGGCCGAGCTGGATGGCCAGGCCCGCGAAGCCACGATTTACCTGGCCGCGCCGGTGGACATTCCGGACCTGGAGCTCGACCTGGCTGACCACATACAGGAGATCGAAGAGGCACTGTGGGACGACAGCCAGGGTAAAATTCTGGCGCGGCGTGCGCGAAAACTGGGTGAACTCGTGCTTCAGGAAAAGCCGCTCGGCCGGGTGGATCCGGAACTGGTCCGGCAGGGGCTGCTCAGCGCGATTCGGAAGAAGGGCCTGGAAAGCCTGCCCTGGAGTGATGGCAGTCGCCAGTGGCGTGCCCGAATGAGGTTGCTCGCCAGAACCTTCCCGGATTCCGGCTGGCCGGACACCGATGACGCGGCGTTACTGGATAGTCTCGAGGTTTGGCTGGGCCCGTTTCTGGTCGGCATGACCCGATGGTCCGATCTGGCCCGGATCGACTTGCTGGCGGCCCTTAACAGCCTGATTGATTACCCGTCCCAGCAGCAGCTTCAGAGTCTGGCGCCAACACATCTGACCATACCGACCGGCCAGCGGGTGAGTCTGGATTACACCGCCGACAATGGCCCGGTGTTGGCGGCCAAGCTCCAGGCGCTGTTTGGCTGGAAAGAAACCCCTGCCGTTGCCGGTGGGCGGGTACCGGTGGTGCTTCATCTGTTGTCCCCCGCGCAACGGCCTCTGGCGGTCACCGCCGATCTGGCCAGTTTCTGGCATAACGCCTACCCCGAGGTGCGCAAGGATATGCGTGGGCGGTATCCCAAGCATCCCTGGCCGGAAGATCCGTTTACCGCCGAGGCTCAGCAGGGCACGAAAAAACGCCCAACTCGCTGATGCGTTTGCTGACCAGCGCGTGTGGCACCCGCTCAAAGTAGATATTCCGTGGCGTTATCCAGTCTCCCGGCGGTGCGTTGAGTTCTTCCGCGGGCATTTCCTCGAGTTCAACCGACCCGGGGTCGGCGTCGCTGTTCCGGAAGCTGTCGGCAAGAACCCAGAGGGGCTTCCCGGCCGCATGGGCCGCCAGAGCCAACAAGTGTGTACCGCTTTTGTTGATAAAATGCCCATTGGAAAGCCAGGTATCGCACCCGGTGATCACCAGGTCAGCCTGGGGCACAAACAGTCCCATCTGCGCATCGGTGATTAGGGTGACGGGTATGGCTAGCTCGTTCAGCGCCCGTGCCAGGGAGTGGCCCTCGAAGCCCGGGCTGCTCTGGGTGCAGATGACAGAGAAGGCCTGGCGCTGTTCCGCCATGTTACGAAACAGCGCCAGCACTGCGGAGCTGGCGCTATGGGTCAGTATCACCGGCGACCCTGGCAGAAGATCGAGGGCGTGCCGGACAATGGTTCCGGTGGCATTTTCCAGCTGGTCTTTGATGTCCATGACGGCCTGCCGTGCGACCTGAACATCACTGGATAGACGCTGCTCGATCATGGCCAGTGCATTGCCAATCGCGATCATGCTAGGGCGTGCCGCCCGGAGTTCTGCCAGTAGCCTCAGAAATGTCTCGCCCTCTGGCTCGACCTCGTCCAGGTAAGATAGCAGTTGATCGAGGGTGTTCAGTGCCAGCTGTGTAGCGCCTGACCGGGAGTCCGCTTTAAGTGCGGCCAGAATAGACTCTGCCCTCGCATCAAGTTCCTGCATTCCGCCCTCCCGTGCTTCTGTGCTGCTTCAAGGGTAGCACCTGTACGGTCTTTTCCTGATGTCCGGACGTGAAAATAGCACTTGCCTGAATGTCAGCCCTGTATAAAATACGCGCAATTCAACCCCGAGTGCGCAGTATCCATGCACCTTGTTTCCTTCGATATTTTCCGAACCCTCGGTTTTCCCGACACCACCGTCCTCAAGCCGGAGCAGTTTCTGCGCCATAAAGAACTGTTGCGGGAAGCGGATTGGGTCCTGTTCCCAGAATACTGGCAGCTGAATGCCCTGGTTCACGGTCTCAAGTGCCGGGTGTTTCCCAGCGAAGCCAGCTACCGCATCGGCCACGACAAGGTGGAGATGACCCGTGCATTCCAGGCAGTGGCCCCGGAGCACACGCCCTGGACCATGATTGAGGCCAACGGCCCGGTGGAACGTGACATGATCTGGGATGCCATGGTGCATCCGTTCGTTGCAAAGCTCCCCAAGGCCAGCATGGGCGAAGGCGTCTGGCTGATTGAATCCCGTGAGGACTGGCGCCGCTACTGCGAACGCACCGACGTGCTCTACGGCCAGGAATACCTCCCTCTGGACCGGGATGCGCGAGTTGTGGTGGTTGGCGATCAGGTGCTGACGGCTTACTGGCGAACCCAGGCCGATCAGGGCTTCTACAACAATGTGGCCCGGGGTGGCCGCATTGACAACAGTCCGGTTCCCCCGGTGATGACGGACCTGGCGTTGCGGCTGGCCAGGGATCTGGGTGTTGATCACGCAGGCTTTGATATTGCGCTGGTGGATGGCCACCCTTACGTACTGGAATTCAACCGGCTGTTCGGAAACAAGGGATTGGGCCAGGGCACGGAGCTCCAGGAGGCGATTCTCGGCTATCTCCGGGAACAGACCGAACCGGAAGACCCGGACGGCCCCACCGAACCACCGCCGATATGGCCGGTGGCGGTCTAGGAATTCCCGCCAGAATTCATGCCAGTGGCGTTGCCAGTATTGCCCATTACTTATGGGTAGATATGCTCATATCCGGGCCCTCAAAAAAGCCCGATGATCGCGCTATCTAACGGGTGCTGCAGCGTTGCTGTAGTGCCTTTTTTTATGCCTGTTTGCCCTGTGGAGGGACACACCACCCATGACCGAAGCCGCTAACGCCAATATCGCCGATTACTACGAAGCCGACACGTTCAAGCGCATCAAGGACTTTGCCGACGGCAAGGAAACTCCGTTTGTGGTGATCGACACCGCAACGATTGACCGTCAGTACGACGAGCTGGTCGAGGGTTTCCCCTACGCCAAGGTTTACTATGCGGTGAAAGCCAACCCGGCCCCGCAGATCCTGACCATGCTGCGCGACAAGGGTGCCTCTTTCGATATCGCGTCGGTTTACGAGCTGGACAAGGTGATGGCCCTGGGTGTGACCGGTGAGCGGATCAGCTACGGCAATACCATCAAGAAGGCGAAGGACATTCGCACCTTCTACGAGAAAGGCGTTCGTATGTTTGCCACCGACTCGGAGGCAGACCTTCGCAACATCGCCAAGGCGGCCCCGGGCTCGAAAGTGTATGTGCGTATCCTGACCGAAGGTACCCTGACGGCAGACTGGCCGCTGTCCCGCAAGTTCGGCTGCCAGACCGACATGGCCATGGACCTGCTGATCCTTGCCCGTGACCTGGGTCTGGTGCCCTACGGCGTGTCGTTTCACGTCGGTTCCCAGCAGCGCGAGATTGGCGCCTGGGATGCGGCCCTGAACAAGGTGAAGGTGATTTTCGAGCGTCTGAAGGAAGAAGACGGTATCGAGCTGAAGATGATCAACATGGGCGGTGGTTTCCCGGCCAACTACATCACTCGCACCAATGAGCTGAGGGTGTACGCGGAGGAGATTGCCCGCTTCCTGCACGAGGACTTTGGTGCCGAGCTGCCGGAGATCATCATCGAGCCGGGCCGATCGCTGATTTCCAACGCCGGTGTTCTTGTGAGCGAGGTGGTTCTGATTTCCCGGAAATCCCGTACTGCCCTGCATCGCTGGGTGTTTACCGATGTGGGCAAGTTTTCAGGCCTGATCGAGACGCTGGATGAGGCCATCAAGTTTCCGATCTGGACGGAAAAAGTGGGCGAAGGCGAGGATTGTGTGATTGCCGGGCCGACCTGTGACAGTGCCGATATCATGTATGAGCATCACAAGTATCCGTTGCCGTTGAATCTGGCGATTGGGGATCGGATGTATTGGCTGTCTACCGGAGCCTATACGACGACCTACAGTGCCATTGAGTTTAATGGGTTTCCTCCGTTGAAGGACTATTACATCTGACCCTGTATTAGTTTGGAGTCTGGCCGCGGGGCGGGGGATGTAATACCCCCGCCCCACGGCCGTTCCGGCTGTATACGGGGAGTCCGCGAAGGGAAAATTGGTATTCAGAGAAGGATCAGCTTTCGGGCTGGTCCTTTTTTCGTTCCAGGTTCAGGGTAAAGGCCAGGGGCAAGACCAGCAGGCCGTAGGTGATCATCAGCATCAGGGCGTGGCGGGCATCGCCGGTCCAGTCGGCGACGACACCGCCAAGCATAGGCACGCAAAAAGCGACGGTGTAACCGACCAGGAAGGTGCCGGCGGAGAGGCGGCCAGTTTCGGCGGCGGAGACCACCAGCGGGGGTATCGCTACGAGCAGGATCAGGAGCATGCCGGCGACCAGGCTCATGAGAGTGGCGCTGACGATGGACCACCAGCCGGTAAGCATGACCGCGCCAATGGCGCCGAGCAGGCTGATGCTGGCCAGGGTGGCGATGACGCCACGACGCCCGACCCAGTAGCGCGCCATTTTCAGCATGATCAGGGAGGCGAAGACCTGGGCAAGGTTGTACCAGAACAGGGCATCCGGCAGTTTGTCGAACTGGCCCTGATGCTGCAGCAGGTTGCCCATGTACGCGTTGAGGCCAAAAAACAGCGAGCCGGAGAGGCCGAGCAGTAGACCGATTCTCAGGGTCAAGGGGTTATGCCAGTCCGGTAGCCAGGCTACTTTTCGCACCGGTTTGGCCCGGTCCCGTTTGGGCAGGAACAGGGCTGCGGCAACCAGCAGCGCCGGGAGTGACCAGGCCACCAGGGTGGCGCGCCAGCTGTTGTCCAGCAGGGGCATGAGCACAGGCAGCGTGATGCCGGCACCGATGAATTCACCCATCAGCATGCCGTTCATGTAGATCGCAGAGCCTAACGCGAGGTGGTGGGGTTCCAGCCACCGGGGCAGTAGTGCCGGCAGAGATGGTTGCATCATGGAGACGCCGATGCCCATGACGGCACTGGCAAGCATCAGGGTCAGGGTGTCGGGCATCAGGCCGCGCCCGGCGGAGCCGATCACCATGATCACCATGGCCAGAGCCAGGGTATTGCGGGGGCCAGTCCGGGCAATGGCCAGTGAGCCGGGCATGGAGCCGATGGCCAGCATCAGGATGGGCAGGGTGGTCAGGGCGCCGGTGAGTGCCTGGGTGAGTGCCAGTTCGTCGCTGATGAACGGCGCCAGGGGCGGCGCGACCAGTACCGGTATCCGCAGGTAAACGCCGGCCAGCCAAAGCAACACCGCCACCGGCAGCAGCTTCGCTGGCGGTGGCGGTGTGGTCGCGGCCTGGTGTTCAGCCACGGGCAAGACGATTCAGTCTTCGCTGGTGTCCGGCAGATAGGCACCGTCTTCGTCGTGGACTTCACGGCCGGTAACCGGTGGATTGAAGGCACAGATCAGTCGCATGTCTTCCGTGCCACCGTACAGGGTGTGCTGGTCATGCTTGTCGAGTGCGTACAGGGTTCCGTCAGTGATCTCATGGGTTTCACCAGTGGCTTTGTCCAGGATCTTGCCGTTGCCGGCAACACAGTAGACCGCTTCGAGGTGATGCTTGTACCAGAGGTTCAACTCGGCCCCGGCAGGGATGATGGTCTCGTGGAAGGAAAAGCCCATGCCGTCTTTTTTGAGAAGCATGCGGCGGCTTGTCCACCCTGGGCCGGTGACTTCCCGCTCGGTACCGATAATGTCTTGCACTCGTACGATTTTCATGAGCATTCCTCATTTTGTGATGGAATAGCCTTTTAGTATAAACATCCCTTTCAGGTGCGGTTCAACCGCCAATCGTCGTAAACGGCCATGGCCTGTTCGAGCGAGGTGGCGAATCTTTCCCGCTGGCGTTCATCCAGGGGGCGCCGTTTCCGGCACTTGTCGAAGGCTTTCTGAATTTCCTGTCGGCTCGATTTTTCAAGTCGCTCGAGCCAGTGATGGTCTGCTGGCTCAAGGTCCAGCAGGTCGCGACCAGCGTGATTCCGATGGGAGATATGCCACCAGTGATCCACGGCCCTTCCCAATACAACATAGCCGAACTGGCTGTCCTGTACAGGACCGAAGGTGGCTGTTTTCAATCCGTCCCTGAGCACGCCGATACTCAGCGCCGGCAAGGCCAGCCGATCGCCGTAGAAATAGCTGCCGGCAGCACCGATCAAACCGCCCACCAGAGCACCGGTTCCAAGGGAGGAGCCGAAGGTCAGCGCGTCGATTCCGGCGCCACTGACGGCGCCCGCGCCGAAGCCGGCGGTGGCCAGGTAGCGCTTGCTGACCGCCCAGGCTTTGCGGCTGTCTTCCGAGAACAGGTCGTGTTCGCTGTGCCACTCCAGTTCGGCTTCCTGGCGACGGATGCGCTGGTGCTGATAAAGATGTTCGATATCCACGCGCAGGGTCTGTTCCCGCTTGCGCTGGTGACGATACCAACGTTCCCGCAGCTGTTCGGCCAGGGAGCCGTCACTGGTTTCTGCAGCCTGGCCGGCGGTAAGCGTCCGTTTTTCCTGGTAGGACATCATGCTCTCAAGTGTCCTGGCGATCAGTACTGCGGCCTGATGGCGGCGCTGCTGCCGCTGGGCGGACAGGTAGTGAGTGGCCTGTTCCAGTGGTGTTTCCCAGTCCGGCTCCAGTTGTCCGAAAGCCCGCAAAAGGCCCAGATGTTGCTCGAATGGGGCGCGAACCGCGTCGAAACGGCGGACAACCTGAAAGAACTGGCCCAGAGCAGCCTGCCAGGTGTCACTGTAGTCGTCGGCGCCGATGCTGTTGATCAGGGCCAGGCTCGGACGGCCAGTCCAGCGCAGGATGGTCATTTCTGCCTCGTGCTCTGCGCTGTAAGGCACCGAGCCGTCCACCACGTAGATGATCCCGGCGCCTTCGATCAGCGGTCTGAGAAGCTCACATTCATCGGTGAATCGGCCGTCCCCCTCATGCTGTGCCACAAAGGCTTTGACGGTGTCTGCGTGATCCGAGGCGGAGACACTGTGGGCTTCCAGCCACTCCATTACCCGTCTCGGCCGCTGGAATCCGGGCGTGTCGACCAGAGTGTAGAGGGTCTGGCCGTCCACCTTCAGCGGGTACGCCTGATGCCTGCGTGTGGTGCCGGGTTCCAGGGCAATGGCAATGGCATCGTTCTGGGACAGGGTCGCCACCACGCTGGATTTACCCTTGTTCGGGTGTCCGACGACCGCAAACGTGGGTATCCGAGTCATGACCCATCCCCGATGGCTGTGTAGGGGTCCCGCATCTGGAGCGGGGGCAGAGACACCTGGACGAACTCGCTGCCCACCCTTTCGGCAAATCGCAGCCAGGGCTGGATCTGGTGGGCATCGGGTTGCTGATTGCTGTCCGTGGCCAGTGGCACCAGCGCGACCCTGGCGTTGTCGGGCCAGATGTCCCGGGCGGCCGCCAGGAAGTCCTGAAGCTCGCCGGTCGGGGGTTGCCAGCAGCGAACCAGCAGGATGACTGCCTTGGCGTTGTTTTTCAGATGCTCGGCGATCCGGTGCAGAGCCTGATCATCGTCCGAAAGGCTGGCGCCGCCGCCGGCCGTGAGCACGAGCTGCTTGCCTGACCGAAGCGACTCTGGCAATTCCGGTTCACCGGCGCCGGCCCAACACAACAGAATGTCGCTGTCGGGCAGTGATCGCAGGTTGCCTCGAGTGTCGGTGTCCGGAAGATCGTCGGCGTCATGATGGCTGTTGCCAGTGTCCAGGGCGGGTGTTTCCATGCGATACAGCAGGGCGTGCATGGCTGGATGGCTGGTGAGCAGGCGCCGGGCTTTTTGCCGGGCCTGCACGGACGCACACGCCCAGAGAATTATCCTTGGCAGAAGAACCCAGGTTGCCCACATCATGGCCACAAACGGCCACCAAAGGCCCCAGAGGGCCGGGTCAGGACTTGCCGTTGGGTTACCGGCCCGGAAAAAACGCGTCGCCTCGACCAGCGCAAGATCCGGGGCCGCGGCAGGCCAGAGCCAGGCCCAGGGCGTCGCAATGGCCCTAACCAATCCGTGATAGCTGGTGGCGGCAGTGTCCAGCGTGGTGCTCCAGCCGAAGGCGAGGTCCTGCAAGACGACCATGGCCAGCAGGGTAAACAGCCCTGCGATGGCGAACGCAATGCCGCCCAGGTGAGCCGCTCTGGCCATCAGAACAGGCTGAAGCCTGGTGAAGGCGCCATCTCCCGGGTTGACCCCCAATCGATGCGCCAACCAGCGCCAGGGCTGCCATCCGGCCATGGCTTGCACGGTGGTGAACAGGGCAAATATCAGGTGCAGCAACACGAACGCCAGGAAAACCGTGATGTTGATGCGCTGGCCGCCGTCATAGAACAGCAGCCCGGCCATCGCCAGCGTGCCCGCGACCGCGCCTGACAGTGCAAAACCACCGTTGATCCGGCGCCACGATGCCAGTGTCCGGTCCGCGGATGTCGGGGTTGCCCGGGGACCGCTGAGGCGGTTCAGGTGGGCGAGCCAGCGGGCCGCGTCCGGGGCCTCGCCCTGCTCTTCACAGACGAGAGCGAACTTGCGGTCGCGTCGATGCAGGAAGGTAGGCGGCTGTGATCTGTCCCGTTGCGCCTGGCTGTCAAACTCCAGCAGCAATCGGAGGGGGTTGTCGGTCATTCAGGGTTCCGGTGTCGAATTCGGGCTGTCGGGCCCCGTCGGGCTTTAGTGCTAGGATATAGGGATACCCGCACCTGATACCAGACAACGAGAGTCCATGCCCCACCATCTGATGAACCTGCGCCATGTACCCGATGACGAGGCCGAGGAAATCCGGGCCCTGTTTGATGCCCACGAGGTAGCCTATTACGAGACGCCACCAAGCCGCTGGGGCATCAGCATGGGCGGTTTCTGGGTGCACGACGACGATGAGGCGGCCAGGGCCAGGGCGCTGCTGGATGAGTATCAGAGGCAACGCTATGAAACCCAGCGACAGGCCTATGAGGAGCACCTGGCCCGGGGCGAATCCGGCGGTTTCTGGTTCATGCTCAGGCAGAGGCCAATCCGGACTCTGGCGGCCTGCATTGCCATTCTGGTCATCACGGGCCTGAGCCTGCTGCCGTTCATCCGGATCGGATAGCGACCCGGCAATCAGTTACCTTTCTCTCGGTCGAGGAATGCGATTGCCTCGTCAACCGCATCGCCGGCTGTGAGAAAGCTGGTGACATGTCCTCGCAGATGCATTTCATAGAGTTCGCTGTATACCTGATGACTTGCGAGAGCGTCCCGGAAACGTTCGGCCTGGCTGAAGGGCACAAGCATGTCCACGGCGCCGTGAAACAGGAAAAAGGGCGGTGCGGTGGCCGTCACGTGACTGATCGGTGAGGCACTGCGATAGGTGTCCGGCATCGCCTGCTGCTCGCCACCGAGGAACTGCCGGATCAGCTTGCCCGAACCGAACGCCATGAGGTCAGACGGCAAGCCGCCGGCGACAACAGCGTGCAGCCGGGACTCCGGCCCGCCGTAGGGCTGGTTTAGCTCGCTGTCGGAGCTTTCCACCAGGGCCAGCAGGGCAATCAGATGGGCGCCGGATGAAAACCCGAAACCGCTGACTTGCTTGCGGTCGAGGCGGTATTTGTCGGCATGCTCGTTCAACCACTGGCGGGCGAGCTGGAGATCATGCAGCTGCGCCGGGAAGGTGTATTCCGGTGCAAACCGGTAGTCGATGTTCAGCACCGCGAAACCGTGGCTGGCCACTTCTTCCGCGATCCAGGCCATGTCTTCACGGGACCGTCGTTGCCAGCCACCCCCGTGAACCATCAGGACCACCGGATGGCGATGCCCTGAGGCCCCGTTCTCGGGCAGGTAAAGGTCGGCGAATAGTCGTTGTGGCCAGTTATCGGGGGAGAACTGTAAATTGCGCTCTACCTGAAAGGATGATTCTCCCGGCAAGGCCGCGTTCTCTGGTGCATTGTGGTGGGTCGCGCACCCGGCCAGCAACAGCAGGCTGCCAATCACGCCGACCAACCCACCCCGTCTGCCCCCTGTTCGGTAACCGGGCACTGGGCTCTCCTTTTTCAGGCGAATTGAGGTTTCACATCAAAGCTACGACGGACTGATATTGATGGATGCCGGTACGGGGCGGGGCGGATTACCTTATCCAGACTCCATTGTCCGACATTCAGTACAGTGTCCGGTTTCAAGGACAATCTCTGCTAGGCTCGCAATGGGCGTGTTTTTCGATGATTGCTGGCCCCGGGGCTGTCCGGAAATCCGGAATTATTCTTTAAAGTTCAAGTAAGAGGTAAATTTAATATTTATAAAACATAGACATAGCCAATTGGCACAGGATGCGCATGGCGTTCCCGGGGCCCGGCTTGCGGCCTGGTCTGTTCGTTTACAACAACAAACAAGGAACGATCATGAAACGAATAATGCTCTGCGCCCTGATCGGCGCCACGGGGTTGACCCTCTCAGCCTGCAAGGATAATCCACCGTTTAACGAAATCCCCGATTTCATTCAGGGCGATATCAGTCAGACCAGCTACGACGGTATTACCGATGACCTGCTTACTGCGGGCCTGGGTGCCAGCGGTCTGGCCAGTGCGCCCGGGCCTGCATTCGCAGACCCTTTGAACCCTACCGCTGCAGAACTTCGACGGTTGGCGATCTATAACAACTATCGCGCACTGGTGGATACCGCCCCCGGAGGCGGTTATGGGACCTTCTTTGGTCCGCAGGTTAACGCCAGCGGTGAAGGCCTGATTGCGGGTGAAGAATTCATTGCCTACATGTCAGTGCCCGGAACCGACGTGCCGGTTACGGTGATGGCTCAGGTGCCCGATAGCTTTGACCCGGATCGACCCTGCATGGTCACGGCGCCGTCCTCCGGCTCCCGTGGCATCTACGGTGCTATCGGTACGGCCGGCGAGTGGGGCCTGAAAAAAGGGTGTGCTGTCGTATACACCGACAAGGGCACAGGAACAGGTTCCCATAACCTGGCTACAAACACCGCCCAGCGGATTGATGGCACGCTCACCTCCGATGTCGAACCAGTGCAGTTCCGGGCCGACCTGACCGATGGGCAGCGAGCGGATTTCGACAGCGCCTGGCCGGATCGGTTTGCCTGGAAGCACGCTCACTCCAGAGCCAATCCGGAAGCCGACTGGGGCCAGCATGTACTGCAGTCCATTGAATTCGGGTTTTACGTGCTGAACGAGAAGTTTGGCCGTGAGCTGGGCAACGGCGAAACGCTGCTGACCATCAAACCCAAAAACACCGTGGTCATTGCCTCCAGTGTCTCCAACGGTGGTGGTTCTTCCGTCCGTGCAGCCGAGCAGGATACGAAGGGCCTTATCGATGGCGTGGCGGTGTCCGAGCCCAACGTGAACCCGCAGGTGGACCGGAGCTTCACCATACGCCAGGGCGAGGGCCTGGAGATTACCGAGCACAGCCGCAGCCTGCTGGATTACACCACGGCCCTTGCTGTCTATCAGGGCTGTGCCAACCAGGCGCCGGCGATCCGGGACGATGCGCCATTGAACGCCACCTTCAATCCCCCTGCAATCGGCGAGAATATCTGTAACTCCCTTGCCAACAAGGGGCTGGTGAGTGGTGCCACGCTGGATGACCGAGCCACAGACGCGCTGCGCATCCTGAACGAGGACTTTGGTATTCAGCCGGAGCAGAATCTGCTGGCGCCGGTGCACTTCGGGCTCGCCGTAGCCCAGAGTATTTCTATGACCTATGCCAATGCTTATGGTCGCGCCGGTGTCGAGGATCGTGTCTGTGATCTCAGCCTGGCGGCAGTGGATGGCGCCGGGGCAGTGGCTCCGATAGCGCCGGGGGTAGAGGCCGCTCTGTTCTCTGTCAGCAATGGCATTCCGCCGTCGGCCGGCGTAAACATCGTCTACGATGGTGCCGATGGTCAGCCCACCAATCTGCCTGCCAGTGCTTCACCAAGTACCAACCAATTGGACTATGGCCTGGATGCACTGTTGTGCCTTCGTAGCCTTGCCCAGGGCAGCGACCCCGTCAGCGGAGCTGATCTGCAGGGCTCTGACGCCGAGCTGGCAACGGCTATTGCCGAGGGTATCGCCGAAGTCCGTGCCTCGGGTGATCTGCAGGGCAAGCCGACGGTTTTCGTGACCGGCCGTGCCGATGCGATTCTACCCATCAACCACACCTCCCGGCCCTATTTTGGCCTGAACCAGCGAGTGGAAGGAAAGAAAAGCAACCTGCGGTACTACGAAATCCTGAACGCGCATCATCTGGACGTACTTAATGGGTTCCCGGGCGTTGCTGACCGGTATGTGCCGTTGCACCACTATTATTTCCAGGCGCTGGACCTGGTCTGGGCGAATCTGACTGAAAAGCAGGCGTTGCCGCCAAGCCAGGTAGTCCGGACGGTGCCACGGGGGGCTATCACAACACCGCTGGCGGAGGTCAACCTGCCGGCGATCAATCCCGCGCCGGATGCCGGCGACCGGATTGTCTTTACTGACAACCAGGTCCGGATCCCGGAATAAGTGTGACACGCGCCGGCCCGTTGCGGGGCCGGCTTCGTTTGCCCCCGGTCCGGGGGCCCCATATACTTCCGTCACTGCACCCGGCCTGTCGGGTGCGAGGGTTATCCAGATGAATGACATTCGACCCGTTGGTGCGCGGTACATGACACAGCTGTTTTCTGACAACAATAAAAGTGGCCTGACCAGAGACCTGATCGAAGCCCTGTTTCCCATGTTCGAGGAAGCCAGCGCCGGTGCCATCGCCGTGGACTGCGATGCACGGATTACCTGGATTAACAGCAGCTACTCCCATCTTCTTGGCCTGGGCGATCCGTCTACCATCATCGGCAAACCGGTGCGCCAGCTAATCCCTCACACCCGAATGCCCGAAGTGGTCGAAACCGGTAAACCCCTGCTGCTGGACATCATGGAGCACAACCAGCAACAGTTGGTGGTAACGCGCCTGCCGTACTACGACGACAACGGAAAAATCGTCGGTGCCGTGGCCTTTGTACTTTACGACGACCTTCAGCCCCTGACGCCACTGGTGTCGAAATACCGTCGGCTCCACCAGGATCTGGCGGCCGCGCGCAAGGCGTTGGCGAAAAAGGCACGAGGTACTCGCTATAGCCTCGGTGATTTCGTTGGTGCCAGCCCGGCAGCGCTGGAGGTCAAGCGTCGCGCGCGCTTGGCGGCCGGTCGCGATATGCCGGTTCTACTGCTGGGAGAAACGGGCACCGGCAAGGAAGTGCTCGCCCAGGCGATTCATACGGTCTCGGGACGTGCGGAGAAACCGTTCGTGGGAGTGAACGTGGCCGCCATTCCGGACAACCTCCTTGAGGCCGAGTTCTTTGGCGTCGCACCCGGCGCCTACACCGGTGCCGATCGCCGCACCCGGGAAGGCAAGTTTCAACTGGCTAACGGTGGCACCCTGTTTCTCGACGAGGTGGGTGACATGCCGTTGCCGCTGCAGGCCAAGCTGTTGCGGGCCCTGCAAGAGGGAGAGATTGAACCGCTGGGCTCCAACAAGGTGGTTTCGGTGGATGTTCGGGTTATTGCTGCCACCAGCAGAAATCTTGAGGTCATGATCTCCGAAGGTACTTTCCGCTCCGATCTTTATTACCGCCTTAATGTCCTGGAAATCCCCATTCCACCCTTGAGGGATCGGCTGGCGGATCTCGGTGTGCTCTGCGAAGCGCTTCTTGAAGAGATCTGCGAGGGTCTGGAGTTGCGTGGTGAGATTACGGATGCCGGCGTCTCGGCGCTGGGCAGTTATGACTGGCCGGGCAATATCCGTGAGTTGCGCAACGTTCTCGAGCGGGCAATGACCATGGGCGAGGAAGGTGGCTTGCTCGATGCCGACGCGATTTTCAAGGTGTTGCCCCGAGCCGGGACGCGCCCGGTGTCTTCTCTTGCACCGCAACCCGTGAGGCCGTTGTCCCAGACACTCGCCGAGGCAGAGGCCCAGGCGATCGAAGAAGCTCTGGTGGCAAGCCGTGGCAACCGTACCCGGGCTGCCAAGCT
This sequence comes from Marinobacter sp. DSM 26671, assembly GCF_900112835.1. Classification (NCBI taxonomy): domain Bacteria; kingdom Pseudomonadati; phylum Pseudomonadota; class Gammaproteobacteria; order Pseudomonadales; family Marinobacteraceae; genus Marinobacter; species Marinobacter sp. DSM 26671. The sequence goes on from NZ_FONF01000010.1 coordinate 72,638, forward strand.
GTTGGGTATATCCCGATCTGTTCTGTACGAGAAACTGGCCAAGTTGTCCTGAAATCCGGACGACTGTCTGCTCATCCGTACAATCCCTTACGACTGACGTCTAATGATGTCCTAAATTCCGGACACTTTCCCTCGTGCCGGCTTCGACCGCATTTTATAACTTACTGAATTATATCAATAAAACTAAGATGGCATAGTGTCTGCTATATCCGAGGCGCAGGACGTCAGAACAATGCACAGAACAAGACTGGCGCTAACTGTTGGACCCCAAACATCACCCTGTCCGTCTGTTCCTGCATTCTCTGATTATACTCAGTTCAGGCCTTTCTGGTTGAAAGCCGCCAGGCCAGACAAAACAACAAAGTTAGGAGACTTGCCAATGAAACTTCTCAAGGCTCTCACCGGTGTGGCCGGTGCGATCGCTCTTACCACGGGCTCCGCTTTTGCAGACGATCTGCGCTGGAAAATGCCCGTAGCCTTCGCAACCAACCTTCCTGGCCTCGGTTCTCCCGCTGCCTGGGTTGCAGACAACCTCACTACCGCTTCTGATGGCAGCATCCAGGTCCGTGTCTATGAGCCCGGCAAGCTGGTTCCGCCGTTCGACATCCTGCAGTCCGTCTCAGACGGCAAGGTTTCCGCCGGTTACACCTGGATCGGTTACGACCAGGGCAAAGTGCCTGCGATTCCCCTGTTTGCCGCTGTTCCCTTCGGCATGAAGCCGCCTGCCTACATCGGCTGGTATTACTACGGTGGCGGTCATGAAATGCTGCAGGAAACCTATGCCAACAAAGGCTTCAATGTTCACGCACAGCTGTGCGGCATCATTGGGCCTGAAACAGCGGGTTGGTATTCCGAGCCCATCGAGACCCTGGAAGATTACAAAGGCCTGAAGATCCGCTTCGCCGGCCTCGGCGGCAAGGTCCTCGAAAAGCTGGGCGCCTCTGTCACCATGATGCCTGGCGGCGAGCTCTACCAGGCACTGGAGAAGGGCACCATCGATGCCACCGAATTCTCCATGCCAGCCATCGATCAGATCCTGGGCTTCAACCAGGTGGTCAAGTACAACCTGTTCCCGGGCTGGCACCAGCAGTTCACTGCCCAGTACATGCTGATCAACAAGGACGAGTGGGCACGTGCCACCGAGGCACAGAAGGCGCTGGTTGAGGCTTCCTGCACCGCGGCAACCACCCGTGGTCTGGCCGAGGGCGAGTACAAGAACGGCAAGGTTCTGGCCGAGTTCCAGGACAAAGGCGTTCAGGCTGACCAGATCCCCCGCGACGTTCTGCTCAAGCTGAGGGAAGTAACCGAGGAAGTGCTCGAAGAAGAAGCTTCCAAGGATGCTGACTTCAAGCGTGTTTACGAAAGCCAGCAGGAGTTCATGGAATCCTACAAGGTGTGGGATACCCGCGCCTATGTTCCGGCGGACCTGTAAGGTTCGGGGCTGACCCAGGGCACCGGACGCAATTCCGGTGCTCTTTGATTTAGTCTGGATGGCCCTGCGGGGCCATCCTTGTTTCACGGCAGGCTTTCTGAACGAGGAACTGTTGTATGACAGTGTCTGATAAAGGCTCTCCGCCCGAGGTGCATGCATCGGCGTCGGACGCCGGTCAATTTATTCATCATCACACCGAGTTTCCAACCACCTGGCTAAGCCGGGTTCTGGACGCCGTGATTTCTGCAATAGGCAAGAGTGCCTCCTGGCTCTGGATTGTGGTCACGGGCGTGATTATCTACGCAGTGGTGGGGCGCTATGCCTTTGGCATGGGGTCGGTCACTCTGGAGGAAGTTCAATGGCATCTGGCTGGCGCGGGCTGGTTGTTGGGGCTGGGCTACACCCTGGTAACCGATGATCACGTGCGGGTGGACGTTATCCATGAGCGCTTGTCGTTGAAAGGCCAGGCCTGGATCGAGCTGTTTGGGCTGGTGTTCCTGTTGTTGCCGTTTTTGGTTTTGGCGGTCTACGAAATGATTCCCTATGCCGTGAGCTCCTGGGAGCAGGGCGAGACCAGTCAGGCGCCGGCGGGCCTTCCTTACCGCTGGATTCTCAAGGGCGTTCTCGCGCTGTCGTTTGGGCTCCTGATCGTCGCGGCCCTGTCCCGTCTGCTGAAAGTGACGGCTTTGCTTTTCGGCTTTCCGAAGCCAATCCGGGTCGAGTCCGGTGAGACCAAGAAAGAGGATGCGTCCTGATGGAGCTTGAAACCCTATTTGTAATCGGCATGTTCCTCACCTTCGGGGCGCTGCTGATGACCGGCTATCCGGTTGCTTGGGTACTGGGCGGCACCGCGGTTATCTGGACCGTTGTTGGTGTCGTCGCCGTTGAGAATTTTGGAGCCAATCTGTGGTTCGATTATCAATCTTCCATGGGGCTTGTGCCCGAGCGAATCTGGAAGGTGGTCAGTAGCGAAACCCTTGTGGCACTGCCCATGTTTATATTCATGGGCATCATGCTTGACCAGTCCGGCGTAGCCGAGCGACTGATGAACAGCATGGTCAAACTGTTTGGCGCCGTTCGCGGCGGCTATGCGGTGACCGTCATCGTTATCGGCGTTCTGTTGGCCGCGACCACCGGTATCATCGGGGCGTCCGTAGTGCTCCTCGGCATGTTGTCCCTGCCGGTAATGATGGAGAACAAGTACGACAAGGGCTTTGCGGTGGGTACGGCGTGTGCCACCGGAACCCTGGGTATTCTGATTCCGCCCTCCATTATGCTGGTTCTGATGGCCGACCGCCTGGCGGTTCCCGAGGCGTCAGTCGGTGACCTGTTCATGGGCGCCTTCTTCCCCGGCCTTATGCTGGGTGCCATGTACGTGGCCTACGCGATTATCCGTCCGATGCTGCAGCCGAACATTGCGCCGGTGCCGGAAGGTACCGAAAAAGTGAGCTGGGCCATCGTCTGGGAAGTGGCAAAGGCAGTAGTGCCAACCGCCGCGTTGATCCTGGGCGTACTGGGTTCCATCTTTGCCGGCATAGCGACTCCAACGGAGGCTTCCGGTGTGGGCGCCCTGGGTGCTCTCCTGCTGGCACTGATGTCTGGCCGACTGAACCTGAACGTGCTGAACTCTTCCATGCAGCAGACGACGCGCACGGCGGCGTTCATCTTTGCCATCTTCCTGGGTGCCACCGCGTTCTCCGTGGTCCTGCGGGGTCTGGGCGGCGACCAGGTGATCGAGGACGCCCTGTTGGGTCTGCCGTTCGGCCCTTATGGTGTGGTTCTGACCATTCTGTTCGGCGTATTCCTGCTCGGCTTCTTCCTGGACTGGGTGGAAATCACACTGATCATCCTGCCGCTGGTTGCCCCGGTTGTGCAAAGCCTCGGCTTTGATCTGGTCTGGTTCACCATCCTGTTTGCCATGTGCCTGCAGACTTCTTTCCTGACGCCGCCGGTCGGATTTGCGCTGTTCTACATCAAGGGTGTGGCGCCGCCGGAGATCGCCGTTACCGACATCTACCGTGGCGTTATACCGTTCATCATTATTCAGCTGGCAGCGCTGGCTATTGTGTTCGTGGTACCGGAAATCGCGACCTGGCTGCCCAGCGTGGCTTACGACTAAGGAGAAAATAACCATGCGTCTGGAAAACCGGATTGCTTTGATTACCGGTGCCGGTCGCGGCATCGGCCGGGCCATTGCCGAGGCCTACGGCCGCGAAGGCGCCAAGGTCGCTGTGGCTGACCTGACACTCGAGGCGGCCCAGGACACCGTAGATGCCATCGAGCAGGCCGGCGGCACTGCCATCGCCCTTGAAATGGATGTCACTGACGAAGATGCAGTTGACGTAAACGTCAATTCTGTGGTTAAACAGTGGGGTGGTCTGGATATCGCCATCGCGAACGCCGGCATCCAGCACATCGACCCGGTGCACAAGCTGGCCTACTCCGATTGGCGCAAAGTCATGAATGTGCATCTCGATGGCGCATTCCTGGTGACCCGCGCGGCACTCAAGCACATGTACGAGAGTGGCGGGGGCACCATGCTCTACATGGGGTCGGTGCATTCCCAGGAAGCCTCGCCCCTGAAAGCCCCATACGTGGCGGCCAAGCATGGCATGCTGGGGTTGTGTCGGGCGGTGGCGAAGGAAGGTGCGGAACACGGGGTGCGGAGCAACATCATCTGCCCCGGGTTTGTGCGCACGCCCCTGGTGGACAAGCAGATTCCGGAACAGGCCAAGGAGCTGGGCATTTCCGAAGAGGAAGTGATCAGTAAAGTTATGCTCAAGAACACTGTGGACGGGGAATTCACCACCCTGGAAGACGTGGCAGAGTTGGCCGTTCATCTGGCTGCATTCCCCTCTGCGGCTTTGACTGGCCAGTCCATCGTGGTCAGTCACGGCTGGCATATGCAGTAACATTCAGGAGATATGGATGAGCAATGAAGAACAATCACCGGTAGTCTGGTCTCCGTCGGAAGACACCCTGGCCAATTCCCGTATGGGCCAGTTCAGGACATGGCTTGAGCAGCAGGGCTTCGGCCCGTTTGCTGACTACCACGCACTGCACCAGTGGTCCATTGATGAGCTGGAAACCTTCTGGCAAAAAGTCTGGGATTACTGTGGTCTTGTCTGCGATACACCGGCTGAAAAAGTACTGGGCAAGCATGAAATGCCGGGCGCCGAATGGTTCCCCGGGATGAAGCTGAACTTTGCTGCCAACCTGCTGAGGCTGGCAGATGGTGAGCACCGCGATCGCGAAGCGGTCGTGGCGTACTGCGAAACCCGTCCGGTGCTGCGTCGCACCTACGCCGAACTGAAAGCCGATGCCGGTGCCCTGGAAGCCTTCCTGCGCAGCAAAGGCATCAAACAGGGTGACCGGGTAGCCGGTGTTGTTACCAACGGCTATGAAGCCCTGGTGGGGATGCTGGCCGCTACAAGTCTTGGGGCCATCTGGAGTTCCGCGTCACCGGATTTCGGCATCGGCGCGATTCTTGACCGCTTTGGCCAGATCGAACCTTCGGCTCTGATCGTCGTGAACGGCTACGGCTACGGCGGCAAAGTGTTTGCGCGCCAGCAGGATTTTGCCGAGCTCATTGCCGGCCTGCCAACGCTCAAGGCGGTTGTCAGTGTCCAGCAACTGCCAGACGAGGCTCCGATTTCGGGCGATCTGGTGACTACCTGGGAAAACGCCCTCGCTGCTGGCGAAGGAACGGCTCCTTCCTTTACGCCTCTGCCTCCGGATCATCCGGTGTATATCCTGTATTCCTCCGGCACCACGGGCAAACCCAAGTGCATCGTGCACGGCAATGCTGGCCTGCTGGTCAATCATGCCAAGGAGCTGATGCTTCACGGCGACGTTGGCCCCGAAGACCGATTCCTGTACTTCACCACCTGTGGCTGGATGATGTGGAACTGGCAGGCCTCCGCCCTGATGACCGGCGCCGCCGTAATCACCGTTGATGGCTCTCCGGGTTACCCGAGCCTGAACTTTCTGTGGGACACCGTTGCGGAAGAGAAGGTCACCCACTTCGGAACCAGCGCCCGGTTCATTGCCGGCTGCCGAAAAGGCGAACTCAAGCCCGCAAAAACCCTGGATCAGAGCAAGCTGCGAGTGGTGTTTTCCACCGGCTCACCGCTGTTGCCGGAAGACTATGACTGGGTTTACAGCGATGGCGCCCCCGACGCCCTGCTTGGCTCCATTGCCGGTGGCACGGACATCTGCGGCTGCTTCGTGGGTTCAACGCCACTGCTGCCTGTTCGCCGCGGCGAAATCCAGTGCCGTTTCCTGGGCGTCGACGCGGTTGCCTACGGCGACGATGGCCAGCCGGTCAGTGAAGGTCGCGGCGAGCTGGTCTGCCGTCAGCCGCTGCCATCCATGCCCGTCAGCTTCTGGCAGGATCCGGATGGCGAGCGCTACCGCGACGCCTACTTCAACACCTTCCCGGGCGTATGGGCCCATGGTGATTTCATCGAGTTCACCGAACACGGCGGCGCCATCATCTATGGCCGCTCTGACGCCACCCTGAACCCGGGCGGCGTTCGAATCGGTACCGCGGAAATCTACCGCCAGGTCGAAACCGTGGCCGAGGTCAAAGACAGCCTCGTCGTCGGCCGCCAGATCGACGGCGACGTGGAAGTGGTTCTGCTGGTGGTTCCGGCCGACGGCCAGGAAATCACCGACGACCTGCTGAAACAGCTCAAGAGCCGAATCCGCGAAGGCGCCAGCCCACGGCACGTGCCCAAGCACATTGTGGAGGTGAACGACATTCCGTACACCCGCAGTGGCAAGAAGGTTGAACTGGCGGTGGCCCGGTTAATCAACGGCTCGAAAAAGGCCGACAACCGGGATGCCCTGGGCAACCCCGAGGCCCTGGACCATATTCGGGAGCGGTTGTCTGCGGTCGGGTTATTGCCGGAATAAGGCCGGTTTTGTTGACAATAAGTCGCTGAAAACGGGCGAGATTCTTGCTGTAGAGCTCGCCTGAACAGCCCAACAGCGGGGCGGGTGGCGCCTCCCAAAACTGTGCGGAGCCATGGATGGCGGAGCCCAAGCGCCACAGGGATGTGCCGCAAGGAGCGTGTTTTGGGAGGCGCCACCCGCCCTGCGTCCACTCCAGGTCGATGTTAGAAAGTTTCGTAAATTCCCGCCATTTCATCGTCTTGTAACCGAAGATCAGGCATTTTTAGTCCGTTCTTATACTAAGATCGTAACCAAAATTAACGAAAAAATGGTATCTTAGTAGCCCTATCAAAAGTTCCTAATCAGTCATTGCTCAGGTCGGACGTTCAAAAGACGCCTGACCCCGCCATGACCGTCCTGAACCCACCCATTAGCCTGAGGACGAAAATGACATCATCCAAAGCCAAGATTGTCTACACACTGACCGACGAGGCGCCAGCCCTCGCAACACGGTCGCTTCTTCCCATCCTGGAAACCTACGCCAAGCCGGCTGGTATTGAATTCGAAACCAGCGACATCTCTCTCGCGGCGCGTATTCTGGCGAACTTCCCGGATTATCTGGAGGAAGATCAGCGGGTTCCGGATGCCCTGGCCGAACTGGGTGAATACACCAAGGACCCGGACGCCAACATCATCAAACTGCCGAATATCTCAGCGTCCATTCCCCAGCTGCGGGCCGCAATCAAGGAGCTGAACGAGCAGGGTTACAACGTTCCGGAATACAAAGAAAATCCGGAAAATGACGAAGAGAAAGAAATCCAGTCCCGTTATGCCAAGGTTCTCGGTAGTGCCGTTAACCCGGTTCTGCGTGAAGGCAACTCCGACCGTCGTGCGCCGACTGCCGTAAAGGCTTTTGCCCGCAAATACCCGCATTCCATGGGTGAGTGGAGCCCGGCCTCACGCACCCACGTGGCCCACATGCGCGGTGGCGACTTCTACTCCAGCGAGCAGTCTGTCACTCTCGACAAGGCGACCAAAGCCAACATCGTGTTCGAGAACAAGCAGGGTAAGCAGACGGTTCTGAAGGCCGACCTGCCGCTGCAGGAAGGCGAAGTTCTGGACGGCATGTTCATGAGCAAGAAGGCGCTGGTGAAGTTCTTCGAGGACGCCATTGCCGATTGCGAGAACACCGGTGTCATGTTCTCCCTGCACGTGAAAGCCACCATGATGAAAATCTCCCACCCGATCGTGTTCGGTCACGCGGTGAAGGTTTTCTACAAGGATCTGTTCGACAAGTACGGTGAGCTGTTCGACGAGATCGGCGTGAACCCGAACAACGGTCTGTCGAGCGTGGTCGAGAAGATCAAGCAACTGCCGGAATCCAAGCAGGAGCAGATCCAGGAAGACCTGCACGCCTGTTACGAGCACCGTCCGGAAATCGCCATGGTCGATTCCGTCAAGGGCATCACCAACCTGCACGTTCCAAGCGACGTCATTGTTGATGCTTCCATGCCGGCGATGATCCGTAACTCCGGCAAGATGTGGGCGCGTGACAACAAGCTCAAGGACACCAAGGCGGTTATGCCCGAGTCCACTTACGCCACCATCTACCAGGAAGTGATCAACTTCTGTAAGACCCACGGTGCCTTCGATCCCACCACCATGGGGACCGTACCGAACGTCGGTCTGATGGCGCAGAAAGCCGAAGAGTACGGCTCTCACGACAAGACCTTTGAAATCAAGGAAGACGGTGTTGTTCGCGTTGTTGCCGAAGACGGCACCGTGCTGACCGAGCACAACGTCGAGAAAGGCGACATCTGGCGCGCATGCCAGACCAAAGACCTGCCGATCCGTGACTGGGTCAAGCTGGCGGTCAACCGTGCCCGTGCCACCGGTATGCCTGCCGTGTTCTGGCTGGACGACGAGCGTGCTCACGACGCCCAGCTGATCCAGAAAGTGAACACCTATCTGAAGGATCACGACACTGAAGGTCTGGATATCCGCATCATGTCCCCGGTTCGCGCCATCCGCTGGACCATGGAGCGCCTGATTCGCGGTCTCGACACCATCTCCGTGACCGGTAACGTACTGCGTGACTACCTCACCGACCTGTTCCCGATCCTCGAGCTGGGTACCAGTGCCAAGATGCTGTCCATCGTTCCGCTGCTCAACGGCGGTGGCCTGTACGAGACCGGTGCCGGCGGTTCCGCACCCAAGCACGTTCAGCAGCTGATCCAGGAAAACCACCTGCGCTGGGACTCCCTGGGTGAGTTCCTGGCTACTGCGGTCTCCCTGGACGAGCTGGGCGAGAAGCAGAACAACGAGCGCGCGCGTCTGCTGGGTCAGACCCTGGACAAGGCCACCGAGCGTCTGCTGGAAAACAACCAGTCTCCGTCCAGGGTTACCGGTGAACTGGACAACCGGGGTTCTCACTTCCACCTGGCCCGTTACTGGGCGGAAGAGCTGGCCAACCAGGACAGCGACAAGAATCTGAAGGAGTTCTTCACCAAGCTGTCGGCACAGCTGGAAGAGAACAAGGACAAGATCCTGGAGGAGATGACCGTGGTTCAGGGCAATCCGGCCGATATCGGGGGCTACTACCACCCGCCGATGGAAAAGGTCTGCGAAATCATGCAGCCCAGTGCCACGCTGAACCAGATCCTTGAGGATGCCCGTTCATCTGTGAAGTAAGTCAGCGTTGAAGCATCCGGACTGACATCCGGATGCATTCAAAAAACCGGACAACCCTTGGGTTCTCCGGTTTTTTTATGGCCGTGTACCGGGCGATCAGTCCTCGTCCGGTTCGTCCTGATAGCCTTTGCCGGTTTCGCCGGCTCGCCTGAGCTGAATCAGGGTGAGTGGCGGCCCCACCAGTTCAAAGATCACCGTTGCGCCAATGACCAGAGGCAGAATATACGTCAGTTCCGGCAGCCGTTCTGTGGCCAGCAGTGCCAGGCCCAGGGCAACGCCGGCTTGGGGCATGAGGCAGGCGCCGATCCGTTTCCGGGTATGAGATGCAGAACCGGCCAGATAGCCGCCGAACCGTCCGCCGGCCAACCTGCCGGCAATCCGGGCGGCAACATAGGCGAGGCCCAGTGCACCGAGGGTTGGCAGCATGGCCCACTCGAGTTGGTAGCCGGCCATGAAGAAGAACAGGGCCAGGAACGGCTCGGAAATCCCTTCAATTGAACGGAACGGGCGCACATGATGCCTTGCCCGGTTGGCGACCACGATGCCGAGGGTCATGCAGGTCAGCAGATAGGAGAGGCCAAGAAACGACGCGATGCCGGCGGCCACAAAGACAAACCCGGCGGACTCGAGCAACATCGGCTCCCCGGGCCGCAGCCGGCCCGTAAGCCAGGCCATAGGCAGACCCAGGACCGTGCCCAGCAGAACCGCCCCTCCGACATCCAAAAGACCGACTCCGAGGGTCGAAAGCCCGGTACCGCCTTCGCCCAGCAGCAGTTGTGCACCGACCAGGCAGATACTGAACAGGATGGCGCCCCAGGCATCATCAATGGCGACGACCTGGAACACCAGCCGGGTCAGCGGACCGTTCGCACCAGCTTCCTTCAACGTATCAAGTGTTGCTGCCGGTGCTGTTGCTGTTGCGATGGAACCCAGGAGCAGCGCAGCGGGTAGATTACGAGTAACAAGCCAGACTGCAACGGCAACAAATGCCGCCGTCACCAGAGTGACCGCGAGGCTCACAATCACGGCTTCCCGGCCTTCTGACAGGTTTTTCACTGCCATGCGCTCGCCCAGCAGGAAGCCGACCATGGCAAGCGTTAATTGGGTAATGAATCCGAAGTGATCGTCTGCACCTGCTGGCAGAAGATCCAGAAGTTCCGGCCCGGCAAGCGCCCCAAGCAATAGCAACAGGGTAACCCTGGGCACGTGTATGCGCTGGCCGATGCCGTGTGCGGCAAGAGCCAGCAGCAGGGTGCCGCCGATTAGTAGCAGATCCGTTGCGTGATTCACGGGCTACTCCTGGTGGGGGGTGGAATGTAGCGGAGCGAACGCGCCTTTGGTCAGGAGGGCCAGATCGCGGGGCGCAAGTTCAATCTCTAGCCCTCTGCGCCCCCCGCTGACAAATATGGTGTCGAAGTCCAATGCCGAGTCGTCAATAAAGGTTGTCAGCTGTTTTCTCTGGCCCAGGGGGCTGACACCACCCAGGACATAGCCGGTGGTGCGCTCGACCAACTGTTTGTCTGCCATCCCGGCTTTTTTCCCACCTGAGGCCCGGGCGATCAGTTTCATATTGAGCATGGTGGTCACCGGGACAATGGCAACCACCAGCTCCTTGCCGTCGATGGCCACAACCAGTGTTTTGAAGACCCGGGCGGGATCCACGCCGGTTTTCTCGGCGGCCTCGGTACCATAGCTCTCGCTGGCCGGGTCGTGGTCGTACTCATGGATGGTATGGGGTACAGAGGCTTTGCGCGCAGCGTTGATGCCAGGCGTCATGCTGGGCTCCTGAAAGACGGCAGAAACCGGGAATTAAAGCAGCTAAGCGGCATCACAACAACTGTCTGGCGTGGAGGCAAAACCCGATTCCCGGGTGGATTTTACCGGGCATGACATTTGACGCTCGACTTAAAGCGCCGTTATGACTATTTTTCGTACATTATAATTATTCAAACATCGATGGCGGTGTTCATGGAGCCTTCGTCGTCGAAATCTCAGGGAATGAAAAGCTTGAACGAAAACCGCACACCCCTGCGGCGCGCTGGCTGGGTTGCCGTGGTCTATCTGATCGCCGGCTTTGCCTGGATTGCGTTTTCCGACACTCTCGCGGAAGCATGGTTTCCCGATCCGAAAACCCTCTCCGTCATCCAGACCTGGAAAGGCTCTTTCTTTGTGCTGATAACCGGGGTGATTCTCTTTTCCGTGTTGCTCCGCCAACTCACCAAGGATCGGGCCCTGCTCAACCTCCAGCACCGACAACGGCAAGCACTCCGTGAGCGCGAGCGGCAGCTCCAGATCCTGATGGACAATCTCCCGGGCATGGCCTATCGCTGCCTGTATGATCCCGACTGGACGATGAAATTTGTCTCCCAGGGGTGTACCAAGTTGACTGGTTATGAACCGGACGAGTTGGTCAATAACCGCGTCACCAGCTATGCGGCGCTGGTCAGCGACGCTTCTAATCAGCAACTGTTCGAGCAAGTCAGAGTGGCCCTGGAAAAAGAAGAATCGTTTTCCCTGGAATACGAGGTCACCCGAAAAGACGGCAGTCGTATCTGGGTCTGGGAGCGGGGACGAGGCGTTCAGGAGGACGATGGCTCGCTCCACCTTGAAGGCATCATTCTGGACATTTCTGACCGCAAAGTGCTGGAGACAGAGCTTGAGCAAATGGCCACTCGGGATCCCCTGACCGGTCTTCTGAACAGGCGGGAAATGTCCCGGGTGCTGGATGAGGAGCTTCAGAGAGCCCGACGTTACCAGCGACCCATGGCGGTGCTCTGGGTGGATTTCGACCATTTCAAGGATGTGAATGACACCTACGGCCATGCTGCAGGTGACTCGGTTCTCAGAGCTATCAGCCGCCTGTTGCTGGGCAGCGTCCGCAGCGTCGATTCCATCGGTCGGTTTGGCGGAGAGGAGTTCGTGATTGTTTTGCCTGAAATGGATCTGGAGGAGGCCCAGGAAACGGCCGAGCGTTTGCGGCGCAAAGTGGCGGAAGAGCCGCAGCCGTTGGGGAATGGCGAGGCGGTGCCCCTGACCATCAGCGTGGGCGTTGCGGTCTACCCGGATCACGGGCAGACTGCTTCGACACTCTGCGCCGCCGCCGACAAAGCCATGTATCTGGCAAAGGACAGGGGCCGCAACTGTGTCGCCATGGCGCACCTGCACGACCAGGTCCATAATCAGTAGTGAGACTCGTGTCCCGGCAGGTGGAGGAGGTGACGTCCGCTTTGCCGCGGCCCGGCCAATGTGGCCCGGGCCGGTTCTGTTGAACATAGAAAAACAACAATCGTACTGAAAAAGGTTTGAGCCGATGAACCGACTTGCCCGCCGTGCCCTCCATAGCAGTCAGATTCCCGAGGATCTCGAATCCGTCACCTTTCGGGATGATGCCGGTGAAAATCCGGCAGCTGCCGGTGTCAGTCAGGAAACGGTTGATGCCCTGTGGCGCAGCGTCCAGAGCCTTTACCGGACCGGCGTGCACCCGGGTATCCAGATTTCCATCCGCCACAAGGGTGAGCAGGTTCTGCACCGGGCGATTGGCCATGCCAGTGGCAATGGCCCCCATGACCCGCGCGACGCCGCCAAGGTTCCGATGACGACTGATACCCCAATCTGCTACTTCTCCGCCTCCAAGGCGGTGACGGCATTGCTTATGCACATGCTGGCGGAACAGGGCCTGGTCAACCTGATGGATCCCGTCTCCTACTACTGCCCGGAGTTCGGGGTTAACGGGAAAAGGACCATCACCGTTCACCAGATTCTTTCTCACCGCGGGGGCATTCCTGCCATTCCACGGGAAACGCCGATTGATGTGCTGTGGGATAACGATGAAATCTGGCGTCTGCTCTGTGCTGCACGACCGGTGGAAGTGGACGGCGCCAAGGTGGCCTATCACGCCATCACCGGCGGTTTTGTCCTGCAGCGGGTATTGGAACGCGTCACGGGCGACACCATTGAAAAATACCTCGACAAGCATTTGCGTCGGCCCATGGGCATGAAATGGTTTACCTATGGCATTGCCCCGGAGCATCTCGATGAGCTGGCCTGCAATTACGCCACCGGACCAACGCCCCGTTTCCCCGTTTCCTGGGTTGTTAACCGCGCGCTGGGTGGCGATATCCGGACCGTCGAGCGGGTTACCAATGACCCGAGGTTCCAGGAAGCGGTGATTCCTGCGGGCAATCTGTGCGGCACCGCCGAGGAAATGGGCCGCTTCTTCCAGATGATGCTGAATGGCGGGCTCTGGAACGGCCGTCGTATCTGCAGCGAAATCACAATCCGCCGGGCCATTCAACAGTTCGGTTCGCTACAGATAGACCGCACCATGATGATACCCATGCGCTTCAGTGCCGGCATGATGCTGGGTGGCAATCCGGTGGGCCTCTGGGGTCAGAACAGCCGGTTTGCTTTCGGTCACGTCGGTCTGATCAACAAGCTGTGTTGGGCGGATGCGGCCCGTGATATTTCGGTCAGTCTGCTGAACACCGGCATCCCGATCGTCGGTCATCACCTGCCGGCACTGGCAAAGTTCGTCTATACCGTGGGCAATCGTTTTCCGCTCATACCCGAGCACCGGCGACCGCTGATCGCCGCCTGAGGCAAAGGGTTCAGAGCGTCCTGAGCTGGGCTTCGAGTATGCCCAGCACGGAGGACAGAATGTCCCTGAAATCCGTCAGGGTCTGGGTGCGCTGGATGACGTCTTCCCGGTTTTCATCAAGTCGCTCAAGCTTGGGCACAACCCGGCGTATGCCTTCTGTAATTACCTCATAGGGGTAGTGGTGGTCCTGGATACTGAGCTTGTTTATCTCGGCCACTTCCTGGCTGAAGATGCTGATGATGTCGTACAGCATGTCCTTGTGGTGAATGCTGCTGGCTTCCCAGTAGGCATCGTCCAGCAGTTCCAGTAGCGACAGATATTCACGGAGGGTATCCGCCACGGATGTCTGGGTCATGGGAGCTCCTGTCGGTGGGCAATGTCGTCTCTACAGGGAACTATAGCAGGGGTTCTGTCGTCTGGATGACAGGTGGTCCGGCAGAGCTGAAAATAAAAATGAAACTCTATTCATTTTAATTGCACTATGTCGGACAGTTGTGCAGACTTGCGTGATGGGAAAAGGATCTATCACGACTCATTGGACGAGAAGCCGAATGGACAAGCCCACACCCCCCAGTAACCAGCCCGCCTCCCGCGAGGTCAAGCTGGACCATCACGACAGCGTTCGCAATCATGTGCACCAGCAGGTGCGCTCTGAAGTTGAACGGCTGGAGCGCCGAATAGAAACCCTGCGTCTTGTCAAAGCACCCCACGCGGCCATCATGATCTCCACCTATGAACGCATGATCGACCGCAAGAAAGGCTTCCTGCAGAACTGGGACCTCAGGGATGGCGGCGCCGGCTAGCGGCCGGCGACAGGCACTGTTGTCCAGCTGGTAATCGCGTCGGCATCTTCCTGGTAGGTGCAATTGGCCGGATTCGGAATGGTGTCCTGCCCGTCGGTTGAGTCAGGGTCGTCAATGCGCGCTGGCTCGCCGTTCGAGGCAAAAATCCTCACCAGATCCATGTTGTAATCCAGCTCGACTCTCAGGCAGTCCGGGCTGTTGTCTCCCAGGCCATAACCTGGATAGCGATCGAGTGTGATCACCTCGGATTCGTCATTCTTTATAAACAGCGTGTCGGTGTTTTCGTCAATGAAATCCTGGCGCAGTTCAATGCTGCCATGGTTCCGACTCAGGTAGTCCGCGGTTGCAAACTCGGTGGGGCTGTAGCCCAGTGTCATGAAACTGTTGGCATCAAACCGGCTGCCTGCCAGCACGCTGACCAGTTCCGGCTGGGCCGCCTGCTCCTCTTCTTCAACACTGCGGCTGACATACTGGATCGTGCGATATACCTTGTTGTCGAGGTCCGAGCCTTCCGGGCCATCCGGCAGGTAACGCCAGTCGAGCGTCGGGTAGATCCAGAGCTGGTCGTTCAGCGGCAGATTGGCAATCACCGCCGACTGGTCTGTGAACCGGATCTGCGCGCCGTTGCCCCGGCTGTTGTAGGTGCCTGCGACACCATCTGCAATCCTCTGGCTGATGTATCGTTTGCCTTCCTGGAAATTGGTGACTTCGCCGGAGGCCAGCACCTGGTTCATCAGGTCCAGCGGGTTGCGCACGCTGTCATAGCTGGTGCCGGCGTCCGTTGGCGTGGCGCGGATGAAAACCTCGATGTGGCTGCGTATTTCCCCGGTGGTTTGCAGGTCGTCGGAATCGTCTGCTGCCGGCTGGATGCCCCGGTAAAAGTCCCAGAAACGGGTATTGCCGAGGTTGTCCGGTGCCACCTCCGTGTTTTCCAGGTTGAAGCTCGAGAACGTCAGATCCACATTGGTCGCCGGATTGAACGCGGAAGGTCCGGTATCCTCAAGTCCGCAGCCACTCAGGACAAGTGTGGTCATGGAAACAGCGGCGAAAATGCAGGAATGTCTCATTTCAGATGGCCCCGGGATGCGAAAAACGGTGTAAACGGCTAAAGTGAGTCACCGGGACGGTATAGCCCCGGCGTGGCTACTGACAGTAAAACAAAAAACCGGTATCTACCCTCGCGGAGATCACATTTTGCGGCAACGGCTTGAATTGGCGCTTCCAGCGGTGACGTCTTTGGTAGCGGTCCTGCTGTTCCTGGTCACGGCCATGATGCCGGCGTCGGCCAGTGCGGCCGGGCCCTGCCATGATGGCGAGATTGTACTGGACGGCGGTATCGAGAGTATCCGTGATCTGGGTGGCTGCATCTGGTATCTCGAGGACCCGGGGCAGGAACTGACCCTCGATGAGGTTCGCGCTCTCGAATCGGGTGCCTTTACCCGCCACGAAGGCGGCGTGTTGAACTTCGGCTACACGGAATCCGCATACTGGGTGCGCCTGGATCTCCGCTCCGCGGGCAATCCGGACCAGAACGGATGGATCCTTGAGCTTGCCCTGCCTCTGGTGGATGAAGTCACCCTGTTCATGGTCCGCGACGGGGATCTGGTCGATCAGCGACAGGCGGGTTATGAGGACAACTGGGTGGAACGGGACCTGGCTGTCCCCAACCCGACATTCCGCCTTTCACTGGCACCGGATTCCCTGAGCCACGTCTACTTGCGGGTGGTCAACACCAATACTTTCCGTCTGCCGATCAGCCTCTGGCATCCGGACAGCTACATCGAAAAAGTCTCGGTGGATGAGCTGGTGCGGGGCATCCTGCTTGGTTCGGTGCTGGCCATTCTTGCCTACAACCTGTTCGTCGCGGTCTCGGTTCGCGAGCGGAGCAACATCTATTACGTGCTCTACCTGGTCTTTGCGGCCATCTTTATCTTCACCGAACAGGTTCACGGTATCCAGCTTCTCGACAGCCGGCCCGCTCTGTTCGACAAGCAGTTCCTGCACTTCCAGATCATTCTGACCTGGTTCTGGGGCCTGCTGATGGCAAGGTCGCTGCTTGAAACCCGGGAACGGTCGGCCGATCTTGATCAGGTCATCCGCCTGTGCCTGTATTCGGTGGTTGCCACTTTCGTGCTGTCGCTGTTCCTGCCCTACCACGTGGCCATGGAATGGATTGTGGTTGGCTCCATTCTGCTGAGCCTGATTTTGATCGTGGTCAGTTACCTGTCCTGGCGCTATTACAATCCGGCGGCCCGTTCCTATTTTTTCGCCTGGACACTGGCGCTGGTGGGCTTCGGTATCTATGCCCTGACGGTGATGGGCATACTGCCATTGAACACCTTCACCGCTTACTCACCCCAGTTTGGTCTGACCGCGCAGATTATCCTGTTTTCTTTTGCCCTCGCAGACAGGATCAAGCAGGTCCAGGGCGAGGCCCTGGGCTGGAGCCAGCGGGCGTTGTCGAACCTTCAGCGTTACCAGTCGCTGTTCGATAACGCCATCGAGGGCGTGTTCCAGATGTCGCCGGACCGGCGATTTGTCACGGCCAATCCCGCCATGGCGCGCCTGCTGGGCTATAACAGCAGCCGCGAGTTGCTCAAGCGGAACCCGGACGTACTGGAAACCTGCATCGCCGACGAGCGGTTGCGGCGGCTGGTGATCGAGCAGCTGGAGGCCCGGGGCACGGTCAAGGGCATTGAGGCCCGATACCTTACCCGGGACGGTGACGAGCGCTGGGCGACCATCTCACTGCATACGGTGTATGACACCGAGGGTGAGCCGACCCATCTGGAAGGCACCTGCATCGACGCCACCGAAAGTCACAATCGCTTGAGGATCGAGAGGGAGCGCGAGCAGGAGCGTCTCGAGAAGGAGCTTGCCCGCAATTCCGCGGAGGCGAAAAGCCAGTTCCTGGCCAATATGAGCCATGAGATCCGCACACCGCTGGCAGCCATCATCGGTTACGGAGAAACGCTGCTTGATCCGGATCTCAGTGAACCGGAGAAAAGAAGCAGTGCCGAGACGGTGGTGCGCAGCGGCCGACATCTGCTGGACCTGGTCAACGACATCCTCGACCACTCGAAAATCGACGCCAACAAACTGGATGTGGACATCGTATCGGTCAATCTGCCGGAACTTCTTGACGAGATTCGCGCCTTCTTCGCGCCAAGAGCCCGGGAAAAAGGACTGGATTTCAGCATCATCTGCGAATACCCGTTGCCGGAGCAGGTGCGCACTGACCCCACCCGACTGCGCCAGATCATTATCAACCTGTGTGGTAATGCCCTTAAATTTACCGATAAGGGGTCCATTTCCCTGGTGGTCCGTTGTGATCGCGATCAGGAATTGCTCGTGGCCCGGGTCGTGGATACCGGCATTGGCATGAAGCCGGAGCAATTGGGGCGGCTGTTCGATCCCTTTGCCCAGGGCAGCGCCGCCATTTCCAGGCAATATGGTGGCACCGGCCTCGGGCTCAGCATTTCCCGGCGTCTGGCGGAAATGCTTGGCGGCAGTATCCGGGTGAACAGCACCTATGGCGAGGGCAGCGAGTTTGAGCTTTCGATCCGGACCGGGCCACTGGATGAGGTGCATTTCCTGCGCGACGCCTCGGAGCTGAGCCAGCGCCGCCGGACCATCCCCATGGTTGTCGCGCCGCGATTGTCAGGGCGTATCCTGTGTGCCGAGGACAACGAGGTGAACCGGCGGCTTGTTTCCCTGTTGGTGTCTCGAACCGGAGCCGAGCTTGTCCATGTGAGCAACGGAGCGGAAGCCCTGGAAATGGCGATTCGCGAACCCTTTGATCTGATCCTGATGGACATACAGATGCCGGTGATGAACGGCCGTGACGCCACGGCGGCACTTCGCGAAGCCGGGGTGAATACGCCGGTCATCGCGCTCACCGCCAATGTGATGTCCGAGGACATTGCCGATTATCGCCTGGCCGGCTGCAATGAACACCTGGCGAAGCCCATCGACAAGCAGCGCTTCTATGAAACACTGGGACGATACCTTTCGGTGACGCCGGCCTCCGCTAATGAACGAACCTCACGCTATCAGGGCAAGGTGCTGGTTGCCGAAGACAACACCGAAAACCGGCAGCTGGTAGAGCGTATGCTGCGCCGGGAAGGTCTGGACGTCGTGGCAGTGACCGGCGGCGAGGACGCGGTTCGGACTGCATTGTCCGATACGGTTCATCTGGTGCTGATGGACCGTCACATGCCGGGAATGGATGGTGTTGATGCCACCAGGTTGCTGCGCCAGGCCGGGTTCCGCCGGCCGGTGATTGCCTTTACAGCCGGCGATCAGCAGGAAACCGATGCATTGCTTGAGGCCGGTTGTGACGGCGTGCTGAACAAGCCCATTGATCAGTCCCACCTGACGGCCCTGCTGGATCGGCTGCTGGGCACGGGCCCCGTTTTCGCCGCGGATACCGGCGAAGACGCTGAAATTGCCCACCTGGTGGCACAGTTTCTTGATGGGCTTGCCGCGCGGCGGACCCGAATGGATGCCGCGCTGGCGGACGCAGATCGTGAAGCAATGAAAACCGAAGCCCACCAGATCAAGGGCACGGCGGGTGCCATGGGCTATCCGCTGATGACCCGACAGGCGGGTATACTGGAAGAGCTGCTGAAAGTCACTGAGCCGGACTGGGAACGTGTTCGCAGCGAACTGAAGGAACTCGGTGAAATGATAGACCGTGCCCTCGCCGCTGCGAAAACGCCAGGCTGACGTGTGTGAGTATGACCAACAGGAAGAACCCGATGAGTGAGCTGCCGGAACGCCGAGAACACCATTCCCTGAGCATGATGTATGGTACCTATGCCGACATCCTGTTTGTGTTGTTTCCCTTTCTGATTATCGGTATGCAACGGTTGTGGGAAGGCCGGCTTTACGAAACCCTGCTGCGACCGGACCTGAGCATCGCCGCCGCTATCCTTGCCGGTCTGGCTATCGGCAAGTTCGTGCTCGGTCTCGTGACCAACCGGGAGCTCGGGCGCTACAAGGAGCGCATTGTTTTCTTCATCGCCCTGACGCTTTTCGTGGTGCTGGGGCCGGCAATCATTCTGATCCTGAGTATACTGGGAAGCGCGGATGTACCCGGTTTTGTAACCTTTGTTCAGCCGATCCTTCTGATTATTGCGATATCCCTCTACACAACCGCTGTGAGCATCAGCAATATACTGACAAGGTTTGGCATGGAGGACGGGACGACGGCCAATCCGGAGACCTCGTCACGCTCTGACTACAGTGACATGAGCGAGCCCCGACCAGCGCCGCTGGACCTGCCACGGCGCACAGGCAACGACCCGACAGTTTGAGAGGAGCAACCCACATGACGGATCTGAAAGTGCTGGTAGTGGAAGATGAGCCTGTGATGCGAGAGCGGCTCGTGGATATGCTCTACAACGCTGGCGCAACCAAAGTGATCGAGTGTATTGACGCAGCTTCCGCCAGGACGGCTTTCAAAGCCGGGGAATTTCACATCATCCTGCTGGATCTGGGGTTGCCGGACGGCGATGGGCACGAACTGATGCTGGAATTCAAGGACGCCCGTGAGGAACAGCACATTGTGCTGGTGACGGCGGACGATTCGATCGAGAGTATTCAGCGTGCGATCAGTGCCGGCGCTAACGGCTACGTGGTCAAGCCTTATTCCCAGGAAAAAATACACGATGTGGTCAACAATTACGCCATGGTTCACGGCGGCGATATGGCGATGATGCAGGGTCTGAACCGGCGCCACTGACCGGTTCAGACACGCGGCTTCTGAATCAGGCGACCTGCCGGGCAATCCAGGAATTGTAACGGGTCGCCAATGCTCTGACGTACCTTGCCTCGGCGTCGTTCATATTGCCCAGGACGCCCTTGAAGATCCAGCCCCGCTCATACACTCCCAGCACCCGCTGTTCGTCATCCAGATTGACGCGCTGATTAAGTTTTTTGCAGATGGCATCCAGCAGCGGCAGCTTCTCCGGACGCTTGATCGGGCCCTGGCGATTGTTCATGGGCTGGTTTGCTGCGCGAGTTGTCGGATGTCTTTTCATGATGTTCTCCTTGTCGTTTTGCGGCTGCAAAAACAAAACCCCGGTGCCTGAAGCGACCGGGGTTTCGCGGAGAAGCTGACCCGGTCGCTACATAGGCTCCCGGGACTGACCGAAAGCCGTTAGATGTCTTTCACCATCGCGCGGACAGACTGCCCTGCATGGCAACCTGCTGCTGTGTAAGCGCTGAACTGTGGAATCATTCTGGTCATACCGGCTCTTATGTTTCGGTTCGACTACCAGTGTATAGGCTAATGGGCCGTTTGCAATAGCCCGGCTTCTTCGGCAAACCCCTACAGACGGCCTCCAGGGGCGCTTGGCATAATTCTTTCCGTCACGTGTTTTACGTTGTGCAATCCCGACTGCCTGCCGCGCCAGGCAGTCGATGGATCTCTCCTTTCTACGCAGCCTCTATGGCTGCGTTTTTTTTGGGTAGTGGAATCTTCGTAGCCATTACTTCTTACAGATTTTGCGGCCTGTCCCGGCGATAATTCGCACACTAATAGTCGATTAATCGCCATCAACAGACAGAGGTTGAAACCTAGCAAAATGTCCGACGAAGCCGGATCTGCCAGTAAAAAGTTCCGTTCCCACGCATTGATTGAACTCGCCCTGATTATTGCACTTGGTCTTTACCTGCTGGTCGCGCAGGAGCAGGTCGTGGGTGAGAATCTGGTGTTTACCGTGACCGGAGCCGCGCTCATGGCCCTGGTGACCTACTGGACGCTGAATACCCTTCGGGATGGTCTCGAGGTCATCGCACTGCGTGTCCGTCACGCCAGGCACTGATCAACCGGGAATGCGTCAGGCCTGCCGGGTTTGACCCGTTAACGGCGCCAGTTCGTCCTGATTCGGCGCAATCCGTTCCCAGGTCTTGTGGAGAATCAGGGCATCGTTTGCGGCCCGATGCACAGGCAGGCCAAGCTCTGTAATCACCTGTTGGCGAAGTGCTGACCATTCGCGCACCTGCCTCGTGTCCAACAGCGCTGAAATGGATTCAAGCTGAAACGTTGGCGTCATGCGGGCGGCCTTGAACAAACGGTGCAGCCAGAAACTGTCGAAGGTCCAGGCATCGCAAAACACCTGTTCCGGCAGCAGTTCGTTGAGGGCACTGGCGACTTCGCTCACCGCAATACCATCCGCTTCCAGGGTCTCGCGGGAAATGCCGTGAATCTGCTCAGCGCTTTGTGACCAGTCCTGCCACAGCACGTGGGGGCTGATCAGCCAGCTGTGGAGAGTGCCATCCGGCATGCAGATTCCCACCTCAATGGGGTAGCTCGCGATCAGATCAAGGCTTGATGCCTCGAAATCGATGAATGCCGGCTGGATAGTGGTCATGGAGTCAGTGTAGCTGATGAGTTGTTTTTCGCTGAGTTTACCCGCCCCGCAAGCGAGACGCGAACCCAACCTGTTCCTGCACTGTTACAATATGTCCATTCATTGTAAAAGCCCGATGACAGCAACAGGCCTCGGGCGCGACAGTAAACCAGCCAAATCCGAACCGCACCATACGGGGAGCCCGAATGACAGACACCGTAGTCGTTATCTATTCCGGAGGCATGGACTCCTACACCCTGCTGCATCTGGCCCGGGAGCGCGGCTACCAGGTTCATGCCCTGTCCTTCAACTACGGGCAGCGCCATGTCCGGGAGCTTGAGTGCGCGCGTTCGGTCTGTGAAGCGCTGGGTGTACCCCACAAGGTGATCGATATCCGCGCCATGAGTGAGGTGATGGCCGGCTCATCGCTGACCTCGGATATCGATGTGCCGGAAGGCCACTATGAAGAAGACAGCATGAAAGCGACCGTGGTGCCTAACCGAAACATGATTCTCCTGTCCCTGGCGACCGGTTACGCCGTGACCGCAGGTGCTGGCGCCGTCTGGTACGGAGCTCATGGTGGCGACCACGCTATCTACCCGGACTGTCGCCCGGAGTTTGTGGATAAAATGGACGCGGTCTGCCGCGTGGCCAACTACGAGCCGGTCGGCATTGAGGCGCCTTTCATGACCATGGACAAGGGTCAGATCCTGGCTGAAGGCCTGCGCCTGGGACTGGACTATGCACAGACCTGGACCTGCTACAACGGCCGGGAGCGGGCTTGTGGACGCTGTGGCTCCTGTGTTGAACGACTGGAAGCCTTCGCTGCCAATGGTGTCAAAGATCCCCTGGACTACGAGGCGGCAAGCTGATGTATCGGGTCAAGGAAGCCTTCTACACTTTGCAGGGTGAAGGTGCCCAGGCCGGGCGTGCTGCCGTGTTCTGTCGTTTCAGCAAGTGCAACCTCTGGACCGGTCGCGAGAAGGACCGCGCCACTGCCGTGTGCAATTTCTGTGATACCGATTTTGTCGGTACTGATGGCCAGAATGGCGGTCGCTTTGAAACCCCGGAGGAACTGGCCCGTCACATACGCAATCTTTGGCCGGAGGCACCCGGCAAGCCCTACGTGGTCTGCACCGGTGGCGAGCCCCTGCTGCAGCTGGATGCTCCCCTGATCGAGGCTCTGCACCGGGAAGGGTTCGAGGTAGGGGTAGAGACCAACGGTACCCTGCCCGCGCCCGAAGGCATCGACTGGCTCTGCGTCAGTCCGAAAGCCGATGCCCCGGTGGTGCTTGAGGCCTGTGACGAGCTGAAGCTGGTCTATCCACAGCCCCTGGCGATGCCGGAGCGATTCCTGGGCATTCGCGCAAGCCATTATTTCCTGTCGCCGATGGCCTCTCCCTCGATACCGGAAACGGCCGTGGATGAGATCAAACAAAGCAATACCCGACGCGCCACCGATTATTGTCTCGCGCATCCGCAGTGGCGCCTGACCCTGCAAATGCACAAGATCATCGGCATCGACTGATTACCCCGTGGCCAGTGCCCGCCTGGCGTTAATCAGCCCGGGGCCGGGCGGCGAAATTCGGTAATGGCTGGGGCTGCTGCCGGTCCAGCGCTTGAAAGCCCGGGTGAAATTCGCCGCGTCGGCGTAACCGAGGGCATCCGCAATCTGGCTCAGATTCATGGTGGTACTGCGGAGCAGATCCTGTGCCCGTTCCAGGCGGACCTGATCTACCAGCTGCTGGAAACTGGCGTCTTCTTCCTGCAGCCGCCGCTTGAGCGTTCTCTCGGACACAAACAGGGTGGCCGCTACCCTGGCCAGTTTTGGCGGGAAGGGGTGGCTGGTCTCGATCACCCGTCGGACGCGACAGGCAAATCCGGCGTCTTCGGTCAGCTGCCGCAGCGCCTCCTCGCACTGGGCTTTGGACGAGGCCGCCAGTTGATCATCGGTGAAGCGCACGGGCAGGCTCAGACGGCCAACCGGAATCACCAGGGCGTTCTCCGTGGCGCCGAATTCCACCGGCACCGGGATCTGTGAGCGGAAACGCTGGAAATAGGCCGGCTCCGTTCCCCGGCGAACAATCCGCAAACCGTCAATGACCGAGCCCGTCAACTGTGCCCCCATGGAAACGCAACCAAACAGCATGGCATCCATGATAAAGCCGTGCAGAGGCCCCAGGTCGATATCACAATTCACAACGTACCAGGCCAGGTTGCCGGTCTCCCGTTTGCAGACCCGAAGGTGAGGAACCCTTAGCGTCAGGTATCGGGTCATCAGCTCCATGGCATCGCCCAGGGTACGGCTGCTCATGACGGCCGTACCCAGGGCGCCGTGCAGGGGCAGCTTCAGCTCCCTGGCGAGCATGATACCGAGTCCCGGTTCGCCGCTCTCGATAATGGCCCGGGTGACGAATTCGCTGGCCTGGGTCTGGCTCACCCGCCGATCGGTGGATTGCAGGCGGACGGGGTCAAGACCGACCCGGAGGAGGAGGTCCTGTTCGTCAACACCGATGGTGTTCAGCAGTTCGGCCAGAAGATGCAGGTAGATGGCCGGCATGCCCAGGTCCTGTGCCGTTGAAACGGAGGCGCGCATGGGATTTCCTCGTCTGATTCTGTTCTTGTTATGTCGCAGAACGCTTGGTTTCGACGATTATGGCGCCTCGCGGCTCGTTGCCCCATGACTTCGGTGACGGAATAAATGGCCTGAAAGGCCAATCATCGGCCGATTGGCAGGAAGTATCCGGATCGATCACTGGCCATGACGGCGGACGAAGTGTTCCAGGGCTGCGGCAGATCGCCCGGGCGTTTCCAGCATCGGAAGATGCCCGACACCCCGGAACATGTGGATTTCTGCCTGAGGCGTGGCCGAGCTGAACCAGTCGACGCAGCGGGTCGGGGTAATCACGTCACGGTCGCCCCACTGAACCTGCAGTGGCGGTGTCTCGGGGCCCAGGTAGCGGGCCGGTGCCAGCGCGTCTGCCACCATGTCACTGAAGATATGCCGGAGGGCCTCGGTACGGCCCAGGAGGTCTGGTCCGAGAAGGCCGGCCATGGCAAGTCCGGAGACCGTGGGCTTGCCGGTGCCAACACTGTTGAACATGCGGTAGACGCCTTTCCAGTCCCGTGGAATCAGGATGCCATCCCGGTCAGGCTTCAGGGGGGCGTGAATGTCTACCTCTTCATGTTCGGGGATGCCGGCGCTGTTGAGCAACGTCACCGAGCGGGGCGCCGGATCCAGTGTGTGGGCCAGTATTGCGGCAATCGCGCCACCCATGGAGCTGCCGGCCAGATGGATGTTGTCGGTGTTAACGCCGGCAAGCCACTGAGCCAGTCGACGGGCCTGGGTTTCGTAGCGGTAGCAGGCCTCCGGCCGGTAATCACTCTCCCCGAATCCCGGCAGATCCGGCGCCAGAAGATGCCAGTGTCTTGGCAGTCTTTGCAGCCACAGCCCCCAGTTTTCCTTCATGGCGGCAAAGCCATGAATCAGGACGATCGTCGGGCGGCCGACACCTGGTGATCCCCGTTCCAGGAAAACCATCTTGTGGCCATCGACCATGGTTTCACGGCGGCGGGCCTGGAGAAGAAATCGTTGTCCCGTGCGGGCAGCGGGCCAGAAGTTGGGGGCAGGAATTCTCATGGTTGTCAGCGATCACCGGTTTTGGGTCTGACCACCAGTCTACCGGGACCAGAATCCGGAGCCTTGGCCACAGTGCCCGTGGACGTCGGCGAATGGGCAACAGATTGCCCGTGACGGGGCGTCGAAAGTCAGAGCTTCAGGTCGACAATCACCGGATTATGGTCGCTGGATCGCCAGGGTCCCCGGCCGGATGCCGGGTGATCGCTCCGGTAGTCGAGTACCCGGGGCTCATCGGCGTTCACCAGCCAGCTCCAGGCGCCCATGACCCTTGGTTTTAAGGTCTCGGAGGCGAGTGCGAAATCCAGCGAGCCCTTCTGACCACGGTAACGGTAGGTGTAGTGACCACAGGTCTTTTCGGTACAGGGATAGAAATGGTGCACCATGCTGGTAAACCCTGCCTGCTCCAGCACCGCGATGGGATGTTCGCGGGCATAGCTGTTGAGGTCACCGATTATCAGGGTGCCGACCGAATAGTGCCTGCGGGTATCGCTGCCGGACCAGGCCGCAAGTGTTTTCGCTTCGTTGGTCCGCCGGCTCGCGTAGCAGCCCTGGCCATCGGCCTGGTCCTGATTATCGCCACGGGCGCCCCGACAGGATTTCGATTTCAGGTGAGGAACAATGACCCGAACGGTAGCATCACCGTCCGTTCGGCCGAAATCCTGAGCCAGGGGAGGCCGGCCTCCCGATTCAAATGGCCCTTTGGCAAGCCGTTCTGGCGAGCCAACGGCGCTAATCCGGTCGCTGCGGTAGAGCAGGCCGGTCCGGATCTCGTCATCGCCGTCCTGGCCGGGCGTGCTGACGAACCGCCAGGTGCCGCCCAGGGCCTCTGCAAGTTCGGCTATGGAACTTGCCGGTCCATAGCCGTCGTTCTCAAGTTCGGTCAGCGCAAGAATGTCCGGATCGGGGGCCAGAAGTGTGTTCACCAGTTGTTGTTGCTGGCGCCGGAATTCCGCCGGTGTCCCGGCCCCGCGACTCGTTGGAAACTCGCCGCCCCGGCCATCCCCGTTAAAGAAATTACCAAGGTTCAGAGCCATGATCCGCACCGAAGCCTCATGCCGCTGCCCGGGTGCGGTTTCTCTGGGATTGGTGGCGAGGAAAGCCGGCTCCTGAGAGGGCTGGAGCCGCCAGGCATCGAAGCGGAAATCCAGCACACCGATGAGCCCTTTAATCTGATCCCCGGCCCTTACGGTTGCCGAAGACAGGCCGCCCGGGGGCCAGGGTACCGGGCGGGGGTCTCTCCTGGACCGGTTGTCATCAAGCAGAACGCGGTTTGCCCCGTTCCGGGTGAATGCCCGGTGTGCTTCTTTGCCGGGGGGCAGGTATTCCGTAGGCTGGACCTGGTCTGAGGCCGCCAGCCCAAGCTCGCCGTAGCGAGCCAGGTTGTAGTTGTCCACCACCGTCAGGGGCTGGCGAAAGGTAACTCTCATGTTCTCCAGATGTTCCGGATCGACGGTCCAGGGCAGGGTGATGGCAATGGGCGCTGGAAGCGGCTCACGCCCGCACGTCCGGATGCTCCGAACCGACACCAGTTCGGTCAGCCCGTGGTATTCCTTCACCTTTCCGGTTACCCGCAGTCGCATTCCGACATCGGCGATTTCACGATCGGTGTAAATAAACAGCGCTTCGGAAGTGGCAGGATTCCCGTCGGTCTGATGGTCGGCCTGCTGCAGGTAAAAACCACCAAAGCCGCCCTTTGCGCGGGAATCCTGGGTCAGGATGCCCTCGACGGTGACGGTAGCTCCTGCCATGGGTGAGGCCGGTCCAGTGCCCTGGACCCGGGAAATCGGCGTTGCGGGATCACCGCAGACCGATTCTGCCCTCCCTGCTGCGGGCAGAAACGACAGAATAAGAACGCCGAGAAAGACATACCGCCAGGTCCCAGAGCTCACACTGGCAGTTTAGCTGAGGCCGGCAACGGCTTTGAGGGCCTGTTCGCGTTTGCTGCCAAACCCCAACTGGTCGGGATTGGCCAACTCAAGCTGTTGCACCAGAGGATCCGGGTGCTGATTGTCGAAGGTAATACCGAGCCGTGACAGCACGTAGGGGGCAAGCGCGGCACGGGTAGCAACTTCCAGACGACCATGTTCCATGCCGTAGTCACGGGCAATGATCTCTTGCTGGGCTTGGGTCAGGCGCTGATCCGGGGTGACCACCAGGGTAACCTGCCGGTTCCAGTGCTCGTCCTGGTCCCGGGTGTGTCTGGCGCGCTGCCGGAGGGCCTCCGGCGAGGTCCGGAATCGGCTCAGGGCGAAATCCCGGAATTCCCGGTTTGAGTCGCACCATGCCCGCAAATGCCAGCTGTCGCCGGCACAAACCAGAGTATGCGGCTCAAGTATGCTTTCCACCGCTTCCGGTCGGCTCAGGGAGGCATAGCTGGCCCGCAGCTGTCTTCCCTGTCGTGTTGCCGTCACCACCGCACGCATGGTTTCGGGCGCGATGACGCGATTCGGACCCTGGACCACGGTGCTGTCCGGCAGGCCAATGTTCAGGGATTCAAACGTGGTGCTCAGGTTTTGCTGGCGGGCAAGCAGGTCCAGATATTCATTGACCACGCCTCGGGTGACCACCGGGCGAAATCTATCGGCCGGGACATAACCTTTCAGGTGACGGTCGTAAACCAGATTGCCCGGCGCCAGTTCGCGCAGATAGGTGTTGATATCCTTGGACGCCTGCTGACGACCGATCCCGAAACTGTGGCAGATGTGGTTGGTAGTCAGACGACCTTCCCACAGGGCAATCGTTTCGATAAGTCGATAGCGAAGCAGCAGATCCCAGCGGATGGGCCAGTCCGTTTTTTTCATAACCAGGCGCTCACGGTCCAATGAATAGCTCGTTTTCATGTTACCTGCTCCGGCACTCATGGTCTGTTACGGCGCATTAATGTAAAACCCTGTTAAACCGCTACACGGCGGCCTTTGCGGGTTTTTGTGATGCAGTTAACAGGTTTCGGGAAGTGCCTAGTGGCTTCACTTCCCGCTACTGATCTAATACGTCGCCGGCAAAGTCCGGGACTTGTTGCTATTTTGTTTGTCATCCAAGCGAAAATACCCTGTAACGCCCGGAGCCGCTGTAATGACCCGAATGGTCACCTCCCTGTCTGCCCTGATTCTAAGCATTATTCTGCTGGTCAGTGGCAATGCATTCCTGATGACACTGCTGGGCATCCGTCTGAGTATCGAGGCGATATCGCCGGATATTATCGGCTGGATTCTGGTCTGCTATTCCATCGGTTTTGTGTTGGGTACGCTCTATGTTCACCGGATTATCGGCCGGGTTGGTCATATCCGGGCGTTCGCGGTGTTTGCCGCTGCTGCCGCTGTCACGTCGTTACTCTATCCGATGGCCGTTTCCGAGATTTTCTGGGCCGTTCTGCGGGTACTCTCCGGGTTCAGTATTGCCGGTGTGCTGGTGGTCATCGAGAGCTGGTTCTCCAGCCGTGCCACCAATGCCAACCGCGGTGCGTTGTTTGCGGTGTACCAGATTGTTTTTTATCTGTCCGCCGCCGGCGGCCAGCTCATCGTAAATATCGGCGACCCCGCCAATTTCATGCCTTTCTCGATTGCCGCGATCCTGTTGGCGCTGGCGCTGATGCCGCTGGCACTGACCAAAATGGAAGCGCCCGTTATTGAGCAGGTTCAGCGCATCTCCATTTTCACTTTGGCACGGGAATCCTTTTCCGGTGTTGCCGGCGCCCTGATCTGTGGCGTCATGATCGGCGGCTTTTATGCGCTTGGGCCGGTGTACGCAACACTGGTCGGGCTGGACGTTGCACGGACATCCACGTTCATGGCCAGTGCCATTGTCGCTGCCATGATCCTTGCCTGGCCGCTGGGCCGGCTCTGCGACCGTTTCGACCGTCGCCGTGTGATGTTCTGGATCGCTCTGGTAGCGGCTTCAGCCGCAGGCGGTGTCGGAGTTCTCGGGGCTGGGAATGCGTGGCTTTTGACCCTGCTGGTTGGTGTGTTCACGGGGCTTTCAGCCGCTTTGTACCCCGTAGCCGTGGCCATCACCAATGACCGTATGGAAAGCACCCGTATTGTGGCGGCCAGCGCCACGCTGTTGCTCAGTTACGGGGTTGGCAGTGTCATCGGGCCAGTTGTCATGGCGGAGCTAATCAACCTGCTGGGGCCGAAAGGCCTGTTCTTCGGTAATGCCGGCTTCCTGCTGCTGCTGGCCTTGATTACCAGCTACCGGATCAGTCATACCGAGGACGTTGCCGTTGCAGATCAGGAGCACTTCGTACCTGCCATGCCGGAAGCGTCGCCGGTGCTTGCTGAAATCGATCCGCGGAACAGCGAGTTCCATGAGTCTCCTGAAGTCGAGGAAATGCACGAAGAGCAGCGTCAGGCGAGCTGACGCTGCTTTCGGTTTTCCCCAATTTTGTTTTTACTTCCGTATCTGTTTTTATCACAATGGTTAGCATACTATTGGTGACTTTCCGATAATGTGATTAATTGGCCGAAGGCGCGGCAGCGCCCGGCCCGGGCCAAGCCCTCTTTTGATATGGAGTGACGACAAATGAGAGACCAGTTTCCTTTTGCGGTAGCGCGGGTTACCCGGCGCTGGAGAAAAATGCTGGACGAGCGCCTGAAGGATCTGGGCGTCACCCAGGCGCGCTGGAGCACGATGGTGTACCTGGAAAAAGGCGGTGAGGGCCTCACACAGCGTGAGCTGGCAAGCCTGATGGCGATCGAGAATCCGACCCTGGTTCGACTGCTGGACAGTCTCGAGCAACAGAATTTGATTGAGCGCCGGCCCTGCCCGAACGATCGCCGTGCGCGGCGGCTGCATCTGACCAACGCCGGCCGGGCGTTTATGGATGACCTTTCCGAGCGAGCCGAGGTGCTGCGCGAGGAAATGCTGGAAGGCATCAGCGACAAAGAGATCGAGTGCACCGTAAAGGTGTTCCACAAGATCCTGGAAAACGCCGAAAAGCAGAAATAACCCTTGGCTGATAACTCAGTTGAGGGTCTGAAAGCCCGCTACGGGGATCGCTGGCGTTGGCTGGCGGTGGCCACGGTGATGATAGGCACCATGGCTACCGTACTCAGCGCCACCGTAGTCAACGTGGCGTTGCACGATATCATGGTGGAGTTCGGCATTCGCCAGGGCCAGGTTCACTGGCTGGCAACGGGCTTTATCGCCGCCATGACCACCACCATGCTGGCCTCCTCCTGGCTGCTGGATCACTTCGGGGTTCGCAAGACCCTTGCCGTAGCCATGTTTCTCTTTACCCTGATTTCCCTTGCCGGCGGTTTTGCCGAGACGCCGGGGCAGCTTATCGCCGCCCGGATCGGCCAGGGTGCCATGGCCGGCCTGATGCAGCCCATGGGCATGTATCTGGTGTTCCGGATTTTCCCCCGCGATCGCCGCGGCCAGGCCATGGGTATCTACGGTATGGGGGTGATTCTGGCCCCGGCCCTCGGTCCGGTGCTGGGAGGCTTTCTGGTTGATCAGCTGGACTGGCGCTACGTGATGTTTGCACCGGCTCCGGTTACGCTTCTGGGTGTGTTGATGGCCTGGCGTTTCCTGCCTTTGCCGGTCTCCCGGCCGGCGCCCTATCGGTTTGATCTGCCCGGTTTGTTACTGCTCGGCCTCACCATTGCCCTGTCCCTGGATACCCTCAACCGACTGCAGCAGGCGTCAGGACAGCAGACGTGGATTCTTGCTGAAGCATTGCTGGCCCTTTGCGGGCTGGTGTTCTTTGTGTTGCGTGAACGGCAGACTGCGCACCCGCTGGTGAACATCGGCTTGCTGCGCAAACCGGCATTCCTGTTCGCCTGCCTCGGGGCCATGGCGCTGGGGCTGGCGCTGTTCGGATCCACTTATCTTATTCCGTTGTTTGTCCAGACAGCCCTCGGGTTCAGTGCGACGGAGGCAGGGTTGCTGATGCTGCCTGCAGGGATTGTCCTGGGTATGACGTTCCCGCTGGCCGGTCGGCTGGCGGACAGACATAGCGCCCGGGTTCTGGTTGTCTTCGGGATTGGTGTATTTGCCCTTTCAGCCGTACTGTTCGCGATGTCAGACCTCGAGCTGGCGTTCGGCTGGCTGGTTCTCTGGACCGTTTTGGGGCGCGTTGGCATCGGATTCATGCTTCCGGCTCTGTCGACCGGTGCCCTGAACCCGCTGGAGCCACAGGAGTTAGGTGCCGGCTCCAGTAGCCTGAACTTTATGCGACAGCTCGGGGGCGCCTTTGGTGTCAACCTGGTGGCCCTGACCATCGAGTTCGGCGAGCACAGTGCGGGCATGCCAACGATCAATGCGTTCCATTCCGCCTGGTGGCTGGTGGCGGCATTCGTAGCGGTTGCGGCGATCCCGGTTTGGCGAATGCGGGTCTAGGAAGACCTTTGGTTGCGGCCCCGCGCCGGATTCATTATTATGCCGGCATCTCTTCAGGGGAGTAGCCTCCGCATCGGAATGTCCGAGCGGATGATAGTCAACATACTTGGGGCCAAATCCCCATGGCTATCATGTTTCACCGCAACACCGGTGATATTGGCAAGACCTGAGGCGGTTTCACCTCCATTGGGCGGAAGGTGGGCTGCCTCATGTCTGGTTATCCGCCCTGGAGTTTTTCATGGACGCTTTTCTCGCCTCGACGGTTGCTGTTGCCATAGCGGAAATTGGTGACAAGACCCAGTTGCTGTCGCTTTTCCTGGTTGCCAGATACGCCACACGCCTGCCTATTATTCTCGGCATTTTTGTCGCAACGGTTCTCAACCACGCCTTATCTGCCTGGCTCGGTGCCTGGGTCGCTTCCTTTATTCCAGAAGCCTGGCTGCCCTGGATTCTGGCCGGCAGCTTTGTCGCCATCGCTCTGTGGCTACTGGTGCCCGACAAGGATGACAGCGCAGACTCGAAGTTTCTGGGCATGGGGGCGTTCATGGCCACCACCATCATGTTTTTCCTGGCGGAAATCGGCGACAAGACCCAGGTGGCAACGGTCGTTCTCGCCGCCCGCTTTACCGAAACCTTCTGGGTTATTCTGGGCACCACGGTGGGGATGCTGCTGGCCAACATACCGGTTATCATGGCAGGACGCTGGCTGATGGAACGGTTGCCCCTTGCCACAGCCCGGATTGGCGCAAGCGTTCTGTTCGTGGTGCTTGCCGTTGTAACAGTGTGGGCAACCTTTATGAACTCCTGAGGGTACTTGCTGTCACTGTACCCGGTTGCCTGATGCTTTCGGAATGTTTTCTATGTGGTTCAGATTCTTAATGGTTTTTGCTTTGGCACAGCTCCTGGCATTTCCGACCATCGGTTCGGAACAGCCTGTGGAGGCTGTCAGTAATTCGGATACCCCGGAGAAACCCGACAGAAGCCCTCGTGTGCCCACCTTCCCGATCCAGGGGGACCTGGCCGGAGAGCTTGGCGTATTCGAGACCCGTTACGAGGACACTTTTGCCGGCATTGGCAACCGTCTGGCCATGGGCTATCTGGAGTTGGTGAAGGCCAATCCCGGTGTCGACCCCTGGCTACCCGGAGAAGGCACTACGATTACCCTGCCGCGCCATTATGTGCTGCCCGACTCCCGGCGCGAGGGCATTGTCATCAATCTTGCGGAGTACCGCCTGTATTACTTCACCAATGGGGGAGTTCAGGTGTACCCGGTTGGAGTGGGAACGGCTGAAAATCCCTCTCCGCTGACCGATGCCGAAGTCACCATGCCGCTGGAATCTCCGGCCTGGTATCCGCCGGCCAGTATTCGCGCGGAGTACGAGGCATCAGGTGAGTACCTGCCCCGTATGATTCCTCCGGGCCCCGGGAATCCGCTTGGTACCCACGCCCTGTTGCTGAGCGAGAAAGGCTATCTGATCCACGGCACCAACAAGAAGTTTGGTGTGGGCATGCCGGTCAGCCATGGCTGTTTCCGGATGTACAACGAGGATATCTCCCGGTTTGTTTACCAGGTTGAGAAAGGTACACCGGTTCAGGTTGTCCACGATGCCGTCAAGATCGGTTTCTCGGATGGTGAGGTCTGGCTTGAGGTGCACCGCCCCCATGAAGACTACCCCCGAGAAGATCGCGACCGTTTATGGCAGCAGGTCTTCGCTGAAGTTGAAGCTTTCCGCAGCCAGCACCCAGGCGTTGAGGTCAAGCGTGGCGCCATTGAGCTGGCAGTGGACCAGGCCGATGGTCTGCCAACCATGATTGGTGAACGGGTTACCCAAATGGCCGCAGACAAGACCGTGGAAGAGAAGTCACCGGAATCGGCCAACGAGCCGGAGCAGCGGCTATACTTCTGACATAGAGTTCCGGGCAAGAGTGCCGCGCTGCGTGAGTGCCTGAGACAGAACCGCGGCCACTGTGCCATCGTATGTCCAGCAATCAGAATTTTTCCGGATCCGGGGAGGCGTCATGCAGGTAAACCATCCCATGCGATCACAGAACCCTGCCCGGCTTCGGCGCTGGGCCCTGGTGATGATGACCGGCGCCCTGCTGGCACTGGCTTCCCTCGCCCATCAGGTTTTTGCCCAGCAGAAGGCTTCCGAGACCGCTCTGGTGCTTACAGTTGAGGGCGCCATTGGCCCCGCGACCATGGACTATGTCACCCGGGGTATTCGCAGGGCCGAATCTGAGGGTGCCGGCCTGGTGATCATTGAAATGGACACCCCGGGCGGCCTGATGGATTCCATGCGGGATATCATCAAGGTGATTCTTGCCTCTGAAGTTCCCGTGGCTACCTATGTTTCCCCGCAGGGCGCCCGGGCCGCCAGCGCTGGCACGTTTATTCTCTATGGCAGTCACATTGCCGCCATGGCCCCTGCGACCAACCTGGGCTCTGCGACGCCGGTTCAGATGGGCGGCCTGCCGGGCAGCCCGGAACCGGAGAGCGATCCGGCCTCCGGCGAGCCGCAAACGGAGGAAGGCTCTGATTCCGAATCCGGGTCTTCGTCTGACGGCGAACAGCAAGCCAGCGACGATGACGGCAAACGGCGCGGTGGTACCGCCATGGAACGCAAGGTTCTGGAAGACGCGGTCAGTTATATTCGCGGGCTGGCGGAACGTCACGGCCGGAATGCCGAGTGGGCCGAGGAAGCCGTCCGTGAGGCGGTGAATCTCGGTGCCGATGAGGCCCTGGAAAAGAACGTCATCGACGTGGTCGCACCCAACATTCAGGACTTGCTGCAGCAAATGGATGGCCGGACCGTTCGCATGGCGTCGGGCGACATGACCCTGAATACGGCCAGTCTGGAAATCGCCCGGTCCCAGCCGGACTGGCGCACCCGCCTGCTGTCGGTGATCACCGATCCGAACGTTGCCTACTTCCTGATGATTATCGGCTTCTACGGCATCATCTTCGAACTGGCCAACCCCGGTGCCGTGGTGCCGGGCGTGATTGGCGCTATCTCGCTGATTCTCGCGCTCTTTGCCTTCCAGGTTCTGTCGGTGAATTATGCCGGCCTGGCATTGATCATCCTCGGGTTGGCGTTCATCGTGGGGGAGGCGTTTGTGCCCAGTTTCGGGATATTGGGGGTCGGCGGCATTGTCGCTTTTGTGACCGGTTCGATCATCCTGATGGATGGCAGTCACCGGGATATTTCGCTACCGACAATTGGCGGCACGGCTGTCGTGGCTGCCGGTTTTATCCTTTGGACGGTGACACGGTTTATCGGGCTGCGTCGACGGCATCCGGTCAGTGGGGCCGAGCAGATCACCCATGAGGAAGCCGTGGCACTGGACGAGTTCTCGGGAGAGCATGGCCACTACCGTGGTCATGTCCGGCTTAGCGGTGAGCGTTGGAATGCCATCAGCGAAGCGCCTGTCAAGGAGGGTGACCGGGTTCAAGTGACAGCAATTGAAGGTTTGACGGTAACCGTCAGGGTCATCCAGGAAAGCGGTTGACCCGGCAGACAAAGTAACGGCAATACAAGGAGGCCGTATGATTGGCGATCTGATTCCCTATCTGGCACCAACGGTGGTGTTACTGCTCATTCTTGCTTCGGCCATCAAGATCCTGCCGGAGTACGAGCGTGGCGTTGTTTTCTTTCTCGGGCGGTTCCAGGGTGTCAAAGGCCCGGGGCTGATCATCGTCATTCCCGGCATTCAGCAGATCGTGCGGGTGGATCTGCGGGTAATCACCCTGGATGTCCCCAGCCAGGACGTCATCTCCCGCGATAACGTGACGGTACGGGTGAATGCCGTGCTTTACTTCCGTGTCGTGGATCCCGAGCGGGCGATTATCCGGGTGGAGGATTTCAATTCCGCAACCAGCCAACTGGCCCAGACCACGCTGCGGTCGGTGCTGGGCAAGCACGATCTCGACGAAATGCTGTCAGAGCGGGACAAGCTCAATTCGGATATCCAGGAAATCATCGATGCCCAGACCGAGGAATGGGGCATCAAGGTGGCCAACGTGGAAATCAAGCACGTGGATCTCAACGAGTCCATGATTCGTGCCATTGCCCGCCAGGCCGAGGCCGAGCGCGAGCGGCGTGCCAAGGTCATCCACGCCGAGGGCGAATTACAGGCGTCCAAGAAGCTGGTGGAAGCGGCGGATGTCATGTCTACCAACTCCGGTTCCATGCAGCTGCGTTACCTGCAGACCCTGGCGGATATGAGCAATACCAATTCATCCACCATTGTGTTTCCGCTGCCAATGGAGTTGATGACCACGTTCCTGAAGGAAAACAAACCCTTTACGCCTGATAAGCCCGATCCGGACAAACCCGAACCCGAGGCATAAAAAAAGGCCGGCATTGCCGGCCTTTTCTGTTACGTATCAGCCTTACTTCTGGCTGGCACGCTCGAGCATACGCTTGGCACGCTCGTTTGCTTCGTCAGCGGCTTTCTGGGCTGCCTTGGCAGCGGCCAGAGCTTCTTCTGCAGTCTGCTGGGCAGTACGTGCAGAGCTTGCAGCGCTGTTAGCGGTGTTCATTGCATTTTCAGCAGTGCGCTCAGCGGAGCTGGCGGTTGCATTCGCTTCGTCGAGGGCGCCTTGGTCAGTCGTGGCACAACCTGCAGTCAGAGCAGTGGCCAGTGCAATCCCGGCGATCGTCAGTTTACGCATTGTAAATCCCCTTATTGGTCGAGTTATTTCCTGTGATCCGAAAGTCAGTATAGACGACTTCCTGTCAACCTGTGCCCGATAGGCATAATAGGCATTGACTACCGGAGTCGTTAAACAGTGTAAAACACTGTAAGCCAAAATGTTAACTCAGGATAGGTAAATATTCTTAGCGTATGACAACAACTTAATTCTGCTGTCAGGCTTTTCTCAGGGGTGAATGCTGATCGGGGTCCCGTTCGACACCAGTTGCCAGATTTCGTCCATCTCTTCGTTGGTCACGGCAATACAGCCATCGGTCCAGTCCAGACCGGTGTAGGCGAAGGCCATGTCGCCCACGTTATTGGGCAGGCCATGGATCATGATGCTGCCACCGGGATCCAGGCCCCAGGCGGATGCCAGTTCCCGATCCCGCTCACTGGGATAGGAGATGTGGATGGATTTGTAGAAATCGCTCTCGGCATTGCGCCAGTCCAGGGTGTAATCGCCCTCCGGTGTGCGCTCGTCACCCTCGTACAGCTTGTGGCCTTCCGGATTGTCGCCCAGGGAAATGCGGTAGCTGCGAACCACGTCCTCGCCATCCATAAGGTACAGACGGCGCTCTCCCTTGCGAACCACCACCCTACTGACGTTCTGAATGTCCGCGGGCTCATACATGGTGGCAACCGGCATCCGGGTGTCGGCCTTGGCCAGCAGCTCGGTTGCAACGGCGGTTGGAGCGGCAGCCATGCAGAGCAGGGCGAGGCTGGATAATAGGGCGCGGAAAATGCTCATGTCCTTAACTTACCAATGATTAATCTTTGTACAGGCGTTTTATACCATAGCCCGCAAGGGATCTGTTAAGGGGTTTTGTTAACTTTTTTGGCTATCTGGTTCGCTGATCAACCATTTTGTGAATTGTCCATCTTCAGTCCCACCTTGGTTACCTGGTCAGCGCTGGTGGCCCGGGCCACCAGCGTTACCGGGCCAAGGGTAACCACGTCACCGACAACCGGGTGCCCCTTGGTGCGTCTGGCAAAGCATTCAGCCAGGGACAGTTCCGGGGGCAGATCGTCGAATTCAATGCCATAAACCTGCTCGACGTCACCCAGCAGGGCATCACCGTTAAGCACAAAATCTCCAAAAAATGCCCGTTCAGCCAGGTACTTGGGCGCGTGGCGGCCGCTCAGGGCCTTGCCGAGCTCGGGCAGCACACTGGGGGTTGCGAACATCGCCACCATGTCGCCACTGGAAACTTCCAGATCGGCTTTCGGCTGCAGGCAAACCCGGTTCCGGAAGACGCCGGCGACGGCCGTGTTCTCAGGAAGCCGCAGCTGGCTCAGCCGCCGCGGCGTCTCCCAGATTTCGCCCCGCAGCGGGAACAGCATCAATTCATGGTCGCCGGCGGCCGGCGCATCCAGGGGCAGCCTTCGATAGGGATCCTCTCCGGCCGGAACTTCCAGGCGAAGTTTCCGGGCCAGGGGTGTCATGGTGGTGCCCTGAACCAGGAGCGAGACCAGCACGATAAAGAAAGCCGCGTGGAAGACCAGTTGAGCTTCCGGCAAGTCGGCGATGATCGGGAACAGGGCCAGTACAATCGGCACCGCACCCCGGAGGCCGACCCAGCTGATGAAACCCAGCTCGCGGCGATTGAAGGCAAACGGCCAGAGGGTGAGCATGACCGTCAGCGGGCGGATAATGAAGATCAGCGAGAGGGCCAGGATCAACCCGCCGCCGGCCAGAGGAATCAGATCGGAGGGCGTTACCAGCAGTCCGAGCATCAGGAACAGGCACAGTTGGGCCAGCCAAGCCAGACCATCGTGCACCTGCAGGATCATCGGCATCATCCGGACATGGCGGTTACCGATCACCACGCCGGTCAGATAAATGGCCAGAAACCCGCTGCCGCCGAGGGCGTTTGTGGCAGAAAACACCGAGATGCCAGCAGCGGCGACCAGAAGGGGATACAGCGAAGGCGTCAGGCGGATCCGGTTGGCCAGCTCAACCACGGCGAAGCCGCCAATGATCCCGGCAACGGCGCCGACACCGAATTGCTGCACCAGCATGGTCAAGACCGCCCAGCCCGCGTGGTCGCCATCGTTACCGATGAGCGTGACCAGCATCAGGGTCAGGAAAATCGCCATGGGGTCGTTACTGCCGGATTCGATCTCCAGGGTGGCACTGACCCGTTCGTTCAGGTGGAGGCCCCGCCCCTGAAGCAGTGAAAACACGGCTGCGGCATCGGTGGATGAGATGATGGCGCCAATCAGCAGGGCCGTCAGCCAGTGCAGGTCGAACACCCACCAGGCCACAACTGCGGCACCAGCGGCGGTCATCGCGACCCCGAGTGTAGCGAGCACCAGGGCGGGTTTCAGCCCCACGCGGAAGGTTTCCGCACGGGTGCGCATGCCGCCGTCCAGCAGGATCACGCCCAGCGCCAGATTGGCAATCAGGAACGCGAGCTCGAAATCGTCGAACTGGATGCCACCCGGGCCGTCCTCGCCCATCATCATGCCGACCACCAGAAAGATCAGCAGCACCGGCATGCCCACCCGGCTGGAAAGCGGGCTGAGCACAATACTGATGACCAGCATCAGGGCGCCAATCAGAGTCAGGGTGGGATCCATTGTTGCTCCAGACAGAATGCTTGCCCATTGCCGGGCGGACCGCTTATATTGCTTTCGCGGCCCTTTTTTTGCGGGTGTAGTTCAATGGTAGAACGGCAGCTTCCCAAGCTGCATACGAGGGTTCGATTCCCTTCACCCGCTCCAAACCACTATCCTTCTACGCCCTCGTATCTCCATTAAAGTCTTTTGTATCAATGCATTAAGACTAATTCTTGCCCTTGTACGTCTTTATAGATCCCTGTACGTCGGGCCCCGTTGTGTATAGCGATTTGTATGGTAATTTCAAAGGCGAACTCAGCCATACAAATACAGGGATCGCAATGAAGCGTCATGAAATCAAAAGAACTCCCCTCGCCGAGACGGTGCTGCGGAGTCTTGAACCTGAAAACAAACTTTACCGGATCAAGGACGGTTCAAACCAGCTTCATTTCACCGTGGCTGCCAACGGATCGAAGCGCTGGGAAGTCAGATTCAAGAGGCTTGATGGTAAATGGAGCTGGATGGGTGTCGGTGGTTATCCGGCTGTGAGCGCCAAGCTTGCCCGAAAGCAGGCCGACTTTATTCAGGCGCTTGTGTCGGATGGGAAGGATCCGCGGGAGGTCCGTCGCGCTGAAGCGGAAGCTAAAAAGACTTTGATTGAACATCCTTTCTCAGAGTCGTGCGAGTTTTGGTACAACAAGAAGCTTGAGGAAGGCTATGCAAAGAGCACTGCCAAACAGATGCGGGGGTATCTCGACAACGACATTTTGCCGGAGCTTGGCAAATTCCCTGTCAGGCAGATTACGCCGAAGCAGTGCGCTGATCTGCAGCACAAGATCGAACTGAGTCAAAGTCTCGACAAAAGTAAGAAGGTTCGCCAAGCACTGAACCAGATCTTTCGCTATGCCATCGGTCGTGGAATTTGCGATAACAATCCGGCGTCTGAGCTTAGGTATATCGCCACCCGGAGAGGCTCGAAAACGCCGTTTCCTCATCTTTTGGAGCCAGAGCTGCCTGATTTCCTGAAGGCTCTGGAGTGCTCCAGCGCGCGGACGCAAACACTTATAGCGACGAAAATGACTTTGCTAACCGCGTCACGACCAGGAATGGTTGTGAAAGCGGAGTGGACTCACCTAAATCTGGACCAGGCGTTATGGGTTGTTCCAGACGGAAACATGAAAAACAGAAAACAGCACATCGTTCCGCTCTCCACCCAGCTCGTGGACCTGCTGAGAGAGCTCAAGGCAATCACGGGCCGTTCTCGCTATCTGTTTCCGTGTATTGGACCAAAGAACCCAACCATGCCAACAGACTCAATAAACAAGATGCTTCGTGGAATCGGTTATAAAGGGCGTTTGACAGGCCACGGCTCGCGTCACACAGCCTCTACCCTCCTCCATGAGCATGGCTGGTACCATTTCCACATTGAAGCTCAGCTTTCACATAAGATGCCCGGCGTGGCAGGGGTATACAACCAGGCCGGTTACCTGGAAGCCCGTCGGGTCATGATGCAATGGTATGCGGACTATCTTGATGCCCTCAGAGAAGGGCTCACAGAAGACAAGCGAGCGGATTTCGAGCAACGTGTTATTCAGGCCATGCAGCGCTACCGGCCGGTTGATGTCTCCCAAAACATCGCTGCTTAAAGTTGGCCGCGCTCGTCTAAATCATCTTTTAGCGAAATTAGACCCGACACAAGTGCTCAAAGCGCCAATAATATAGGTGTCGTTCTTAAAAAATTCAGGAGCGACACCTATGTCCAGAAAGATTCAAAAAATCCTTATCCGCCAGAAAACCCTGATGGAGATGCTCGATCTCTCCAGTAGTGGGTTCTACGAACTTCGTAAGCGTGACCCCAGCTTCCCCAAGCCGATTAAAGATGGCCACTCCCAGCAGGCCCCAGCTTTCTACGTCTACGAAGAAGTCCGCTGCTGGCTCATTGACCGAATGAATGCTCGGGACAAGCAGGACTCATGATGTCGATTTTGGACATAGAGTTATTTCCTGCAGGGGACACCAAAACCTCGCAGAAAGCCTCTGCCCCTTCCCAGAATCACTTAACCACTCATTACTTAATAATGGGTGGTTAATGGCCCTGCCTCCGTAAGCTCTCAATTGGCCTCTTCGTAAAACGCTGATACAGTCAAAGCCAACTTAGCAAAGTAATGATCTTCGGATTTCTCGAACTTGCCATCAGCATCGTGAGACTGATGGTCGCAATAAAGCGCTGAGCCCAGGGAGCAGGTCGTGCAGGAAAGCAGTACTCCATCGGCAAACTTTAGTTTCCTCGACGAACACGATCCTTTATTCGTAGAGCTAGCTCAATCCGCCGAACGTGCCTTCGCCAGTGACCCCAATACGACCCTGATTAAACTCCGTCAGCTTGGCGAAGCTCTGGCACAGCACTTGGCCGCGCTCTCTGGCGTCGAGTTTGACGAACAAACTAGCCAGGCCGAACTGCTCTACCGCCTTAACAGGGAATTGCGCCTGGAACCGCAGATCAAAGAGCTGTTCCACATACTGCGCATTGAGGGCAACAAGGCCACTCATCAGTTCCGCACCCAGCATAAAGAGGCGATGGACGGCCTGAAAGTGGCGCGCGCCCTGGCTATCTGGTTTCACCGCTCGTTCGGTAAAACCGGGGCCAGCTTCAAACCCGGCCCCTTCGTTCCACCCGCTGATCCCAGTGCCCAGTTGCGCCAGCTCCAGAGCGATATAGAAAAACTGCGCCACGATCTGCAACAGGCCAACATGGAGCTGGACAGCAGCCAACAGCTCAGCCAGCTGATCGAGAAAGAGAAGGCGGAATACGAAGCCCTTGCCCTAGCCATGGACGAAGAGTCCCGCGCGTTGACGGAACAGGCCCGCCAGCACGAACAGGCTCTGCACCAACAGCAACAAGCCTACGAGCAGAAGATCAAAGCCCTGCACCAACAGCTCACAGAGCAGGGCGAACAAACCGTTAACCAACAGCGCCAGCAGGTAGCCAAGCAGACCAAAGCCGCCACGGATACTCTGGTACTGAACGAAGAACTCACCCGCATCCTCGTCGACCAGCAATTGCAGGAAGCCGGCTGGGAAGCTGATAGCCAGGAAATCACCTTCCAGAAAGGTGCACGTCCGGAGAAAGGCACGTATCGGGCTATTGCTGAATGGCCGACAAACGACAATGGCGAAAAGGGCCGGGCCGATTACGTGCTTTTTGTGGGTTTGACCCC
Source organism: Marinobacter sp. DSM 26671 (assembly GCF_900112835.1). NCBI lineage: Bacteria > Pseudomonadati > Pseudomonadota > Gammaproteobacteria > Pseudomonadales > Marinobacteraceae > Marinobacter > Marinobacter sp. DSM 26671. Next base: position 114,866 of record NZ_FONF01000010.1, read on the forward strand.
TATCGCCGTGGTCGAAGCCAAGAAAGAAAACACCAACGTCGCCGGTAAGATTCGCCAGGCAGAGCGCTACAGCAAAGGCCTGAAAGTTGAGCCCCCTTTGGTCGGTGCCTGGGAACTGATTGGCCGCACCATCGCCTGGCCTGCCGATGAAAGCGGCCATTACCATGTCCCCTTCGTGTATTCCTGCAACGGCCGCCCTTATATACCGCAACTGGCGGAACAGTCCGGCACCTGGTTCCGGGATGTGCGAGAGCCCAGCAACCTGCGCCGGGCACTGCCGCAGTTCCACACCCCGGGCGGCCTGCTGGATTTGTTGGAACGGGACAAGGAAAACGCCGAGAAATTGCTGAAAGGCGAGCCCTTCGGCTACCTGAAACTACGTGATTATCAACAGAACGCCATTGTCGCCACCGAACAAGCCCTGGCCCGTGGCGTGCGTACCGCGCTGCTGGCTATGGCCACTGGCACTGGTAAAACCCGAACCATCATCGGTTTGATGTACCGCTTCCTGAAGGCCGAGCGCTTCCACCGTATCCTGTTCCTGGTAGACCGCACCGCCCTGGGGCAGCAGGCCATCGACGCGTTTAACGAAGCGCCGCTGGAGCAGAACCACACCCTCAGCAAAATCTACAACGTCGCCGAGCTGGGCGACATGGCCGCCGAAGCAGAAACCCGCGTTCAGGTCGCCACCGTTCAGGCCATGGTCAAACGCATCTTTATGAGCGACAACCCGCCGCCCATTGACCAGTTTGACTGCATCATCATCGACGAAGCCCACCGTGGCTACACCTTGGACCAGGAAATGACCGAGGGCGAACTGGCCCTGCGGGACACCAGCCAGTACCTGTCCAGCTACCGCCGGGTGCTGGACTATTTCGATGCCGTGAAAATCGGCCTGACTGCAACACCGGCCAAACACACCAGCGAGATCTTTGGTAAACCGGTATACACCTACTCCTACAGGGAGGCGGTGGCCGACGACTGGCTGATCGACCATGAACCACCTGTTCGCTATGAAACCCTGCTCACCCGCAACGGTATAAAGTTCGAGAAGGGCAAACCAGTCGAAGTGATCAACACAAAAACTGGCGAACTGGACACTACCGAACTCGAAGACGAACTTAACTTTGAAGTAGACGCCTTCAACCGTCGGGTCATCAACGAGAACTTCAACCGGGTAATCTGCGAGCAACTGGTGCAGGAACTGGACCCGTTTGGCGACGAAAAAACCATGATTTTCTGCGCCACCGACTTGCACGCAGATATGGTAAAAAGTCAGCTCGATAAGGCCTTCAAGGACTTGTACAACGGCCAGTACAACGAAGCAGCCGTGGCCAAGATCACCGGCCAGAGCGACAAGGTGGAGCAGCTTATCCGCCGCTACAAGAACGAGCGCTACCCCAATATCGCCATCACGGTAGACCTGCTCACCACCGGCATCGATGTACCACGCATCTGCAACCTGGTGTTCATGCGCCGGGTGCGCTCACGCATCCTGTACGAACAGATGATCGGCCGCGCCACCCGCCGCTGCGACGAGATCGGCAAGACCGTGTTCCGCATCTACGACCCGGTGGACATCTACGCCGCCTTGCAGGATGTGAACACAATGAAGCCCTTGGTGAAAGACCCCAACGTCACCCTGGAGCAACTGGTGGACGAGCTCACCGACGAGGAACAACTGGAAAAGGCCCTCAGCAGTCCTGGCGAACAACCCGATGAAAGCCATGCTGATGTGGTGCTCAGTCAGCTTAGCCAGAAACTCATGCGGGTGCTGCGCAAGGCCGACAACAAAGCCGAAAACCGCCCGGAACTGAAACAGAAACTGGACGAACTGCACCAGAGCTGGGGCGTGGAACCCAAATCCCTGCACCAACACCTGCATAAGCTTGGTCCGCGGCAAGCGTCGAAGTTCATAAAGCAGCACAGCGGACTGCTGACCCAGTTAGCAGAAGTGAAATCTCTCGCCGGCACGGAATCCATGCCTCTGATTTCCTATGATGACGATGAGTTCAAAAAGCGAACTCAAAGCTACGGCATTCACGAACGGCCTGAAGATTATCTGGATGAATTCGGTCGGTTCATCAAAGAACAGTTAAACCAGTCTGCTGCACTCTCAGTTGTGGTCAATAAACCGCGAAACCTCACGCGTGAGCAACTGAAGGAGGTGCGCCTTCTACTGGATAACCACGGCTACTCAGAGGCCAAGCTGCAGAGCGCTGTTCGTAGACAAGCGAACAAGGATATTGCCGCAAGCATCGTGGGGTACATCCGCCAGGCTGCACTGGGAGAACCTCTCATCCCGTTTGAACAGCGGGTAGCGCAAGCTATGGATCATATTTACACCCAACACGAATGGAGCCCGGCTCAACGAAAATGGCTCGAACGGCTAGCCAAACAGTTGGTGCACGAAGTGATTATCGACCGCGAGTTTGTGAATAGCCGATTTGCAGATGACGGTGGCGCCAAACAGATGGACAAAATTTTGGGCGATCAGCTTGATACCGTCCTGGAGGAGCTAAACGACGCCATGTGGGGCGCTGAAAGCGCCTAATTTATAAATGTTACCCATTGCTGTTGTAATCGCCACGAGGCCACGGCCTAACCTGCTCATTAGGCATGCCATGCCTGCTGTTGAAGCCCAGCAACGCAAGCCAGACGTAATCGTAGTCGTCTCTGATGAAAGACCCTTGTCGGCCGCAGAGCAAGATATGTTGAGACGGCATACGCCTTCCTTGAAAGTGGTCTTCGGTCAGAACCAAAACTCCCCGGGGGCTGCCGGCACCTGGAACACAGGATTCTCAATCCTCAGTAATTTGTACAAGGATTGCTACGTCGCCATTATCGATGATGACGACCAGTGGCACCCAGACCACCTTCGCTCCTGCGAAACGACTTCGAAAAATGGGCAAGCAGATGTCGTCTTGTCTGGGATAAACGTAGTCCGCAGGAGCACTATTCTGGCGAAAAACATCCCTGATAATATCAGCGCGGCTGATTTTCTCATCGGAAACCCAGGCTGGCAGGGCTCGAACACGTTTATCAGCCTATCAAGCGCGTTACGCATCGGCGGATACACCGACGGGCTCATTAGCTGTAACGACAGAGACTTTGCCATCCGGGCACTCGAATTGGGTGACCTCGACATTCAATACACTCGCCGGGTCACCGTTGATTGGCACATCAATCAAGCTCCTGATGCATTATCTGCTGTCGGGTCTGAGCAGAAGCTCAAGGGGAGCGCTCAGTTTCTGAGGTTCCATGGCGGGAAAATGTCCCCGATTCAACGGGAACAGTTTTTCCGTCGCATGGAATCGCTGTTTGGTCTGAACAAAATGACTATCGAACGAACTGTACAGGGAATGTAACGCTTGCCTCTTCGTGCCCCGATCCGAACATCGCAGATTCTCACTCTGAGAAAGCTCCAGTGCCTGAATGCCGCCAGCAATGAATTCAGGGCTGCGCCGGTTGTTATTGCGGTCTCTCACCAAAACCAACCAGAGCTCTTGAAACGAGCGCTAAAAAGCGCCGTTGAGCAAACTCTTGTCGATGAGAGAAAGGCACAAATTGCGGTACTGGATGATCAATCTGAAGAAAACTGGCGGGACATCACAGGTGCCATTCTCGACCATCCGGCCATTACGATACTAACGGCACGTTGTGGTTCCCCGGCGCGATCCCGGAATCAGATCCTCGACTGGGCAGAAAAGCAGCCCCAGATAAAATGGGTGGCGCGGCTAGATGCAGACGACGAGTTCGCTGCTACCAACAGCCTCGAAGCACTCTACCGCCAAGCAGAAACTCAAAATTCGATCGCGGCAATCGGCAGCAACAAGCTCAGAATCAACGGCTCGCTTTCCTCAAATATCAACCATGCCTCACCCAAGGAGCTGTTGAATACAGAAGCCCTGGTTCAACTCGTACAAAGCTTTTGTATAGAAGGCCAAAAGAGGGAGCTTCCCTCCTGCAACTTGCTACTGAGAGCGGACGCGGGGTTACGCTACCCGAATATCCGCAGCGCTGAAGATCATTGGTTGGTAATGCGTTTACTTTTTGACTTCCCGGATCGAGTGAGTGTTGTCTCCGAACCCACCTATGCCATCTATTCGTTAACTGGCAATGACACTCAATTCAATCGCGACACAGGTTACTGGGCAGATAGCCGCAAAAAACTGGCTTTTGTGGCGCAGAAGCTTCTTGAGCTGAAAAACAATGATCAGGAGCTAGTCGGTTACGGATTAGAGGGTGCCGTATGGCTTGAGGGCGATACCGTCCGAAAGCAGTTCTACCCTTGGTCGATGACTGTCACCGAAGTGACAATGCTGAAGGAGCTTCTGAAGAATGAAGCTACACCTATTCCGCCGGTTCAATGGTCTCAGGCCAGAGAAGGCTTTTGGCACTATGTAACACCGAAGGTTGCCTATTCAACGATAAGAAAACACATACCGTTCGACCAGGTCGTGCATTTCCTTCAGGCACTTTACAAAGCCGGCATTGCCACGCTGAATATCAAGCGTGACAACCTGCGGCTAACGCCTGAGGGTAATCTTCATTACATCGACATAGGAAAAGATATTCAGCCGCTTACGACTTCGTATTTTCTGGACATGTGCGCGCGGCTTTACGGCATCGGAATACTCGGCTACGACGATGAGGAATTGGTGCGAAGATCGTCGACTCTTCGACCAGAAGAAGCTTTATCGGAGATTCCCGGATTCACTAACTTCTATCGCGACTTGATTTCCGGTCTTCACGGCCAAGATTCAGCCGTAACTACAGCCCCAGTCGCCGAAAACGAAGCAGCTGACGTTACGCTCCTTATCAAATGCTGCGCCCAGGATGCTGATGGCTTGTACGAACAAGTCGCTCATATCGTCACCCAGCTCTCCTTCCCAACCACTTTCGCTGAAACAATCCTGCTGGTTGATGGGTATGCCGGGCCTTTTCTTCGACAATATGCAGAACCAGACCTACAAAGCGTTCTGGATCAGGCCGCCCGGCTAAAAGCTGATGGATTAATACATGAAATTTTGACGCCACCAAAAGGCACAGAGTCCATACAGGCCATCTACGAGCAGTGGTTTGGTACTTCCGAAGCCTCAGACACCCACACCATTAATAATGCACCGCTGTATCCCCAAGTTTGGGCCTTTTCTAAAATCCAGACTCGCTATGTCCTTCAATGTGACTGCGATGTTTTGGTTGGCCGAAAAAGGATGGGTCATGATTATCTGACCGACATGCTTGATGCCATTTCTGTGGATGGTGCGCTCAGCGTAGGATTCAATATTCCCAAGGCGACGAACGACGCGTTGGCGTACCAAGGAAAAGCCGGTGAATTCCCTCCTGAAGTGCGATTCGGTCTTCTCGACTTGCATCGAATCCGTGGCTGTTTGCCAATCAACAATCCGGTGCACGACGGCCGCCATCAACTCACTTGGCATCGTGCCCTACAGCAATTCCAGAAAGAAAGTGGGAGACATACTTCCCTCAGAGGTGGGAACCCTGAAAGTTTCTATATCCACCCGCGGAATGAAGACAAAGCGTCGCTGAAATACTCTGCAATACGAGATCTTGTCGCCCAGGGCATCTTTCCTGCGAAGCAAGCCGAACAGTTTGACCTCGTGCCAAACGCGGCCTGGCGGTATCCGCAGCGGCATGAGCCTGTAATTTTCTTGCTTAAGGGACGTTTCACATCTGCCATAAAACTACGGCGTTGCCTCAAATCTCTGGAACAGCAGTCAGACCACAGCTTCGGAGTAATTCTGATTGATGATGCCAGCGGTTACGCCCATTCCTGGCACTATCCCGAACAGATGCGCCCGTTCAAGAATCGTTACACGCTGGTACGGAACATCAAGCGTGAGGGCCATATCGCCAATATGCAAAAAGCCGTGAGCCAGATTTGCACGGATCCATCGTCAATGATCGTGATTCTGGATCAGGATGATTACCTGATGCAGGACACCGTTGTCGAGCAGTTACTCCATGCAAGAGCGAAGGGGCATGATCTCATTCAAATGCCGATGTTCCGACCGAACAAACCGCTGAAGCTTTATCAACCGGATTACAATTCCCCTAGGCAAAAAGGCGGTGGCAATACCTGGGCCCACATGAGGGGGTTTACCAAAGATCTCTTCGATCGCATTCCGATTCAACATCTTAAAACGGCCGACGATGACTGGTATCGGCAGGTGACCGACTACGCCACCATGCTACCGATGGCTGAGCTGGCTAGAAGCCCCGTCTATCTCGACGCTGGGTATGCCTACTGGCACGAACGGGATGATTATTCAGCCACACACAAAGAACAGGAAGTTGCGGCTCTTAAAGAGATTCTGGCAAAGCCTGCACTGGAGAAAGAAGGGACTGTTGAGCCATCGCCAGCGTGCGATGAATCCTCGCCATAAGCCCAGAAGCCTCAAAATCGAAAAGCCACCAGTTCGACGTATCGCGAACACCTCTTCTCAAGAAGAACAAATGTTCTGCCTGTATGAGCAGCTCTTCTGTTGCGTGTGTTTTCCAACAGGCGTGAGGTTGCCCGGCCAGCCACCGTATCAGCCTCAAACCTTCTTGCCTCTCAATGGAAGACAGTGACAGAAGCGGAGGGTATGGGTCGGAGGCCTGGCTCAACTTGGAACCTTCCAATTCAGACAACCAGAACTCAGACCAATCGAGCTTGTGCGCCCATGACAATGCAATGCGGCGTTCCCCCAACCAATTATGAAAACAACACGCTAGTGGCAGACGGTTCGACAACTGCTCTGGCCGCGCAATAGTAGGAAGAAGGTCCATGCAGCTAATTCGTAGGCTACTGGGCTCCTCTCTCAACGCAACAAGGGTCGTCAGCCCTGCAGAGGGACGAACTCCCAGTCGGCTTTCTAGAAACCCTGAAGTCTCATTCAAACTGCGCTCGAAATCATGAGGTGGTTGCAGCCCTTCAACGAGGAACGGTTGGTTGATCCCTTTTCCGCGACCATTTGAAACAACAAGAGTTGATGACTTTGGCCCGGGATCTGATTGATTGAAACGTATCAATCTCTCATTTGGCCTGATCTCAGCCTTTCCAGGACCATTCCCGATCACATGCCATTGCTCGGTATTCGAAGTCATAATTCTGTTTTCTGAATAACAACAATGATTCGGTCTCCCTGACTCTCAACCGAAGTTACATGCGCCATACCCTCCAGCGCAGAGCTAATGGATATCACCTTGCCAAAGCGGTCAGAAACGACAAACTGACCATCCAGCAGATCGAAGTTCCACTGGTGCAGCCCGTAATAGTCTGCAGCGATGCCCTCATTACGATAATGGTTCAGATAAAAATGGCAGCCGGGCTTGAGTACGCGAACACAATTGAGAATGACCACGACCGGATCCAGGCAGTGATCAACACTGTTCCGCGCATGGATAAGATCGAAACTATTCTCTGGAAACTGCTCCGAAAGCCTCTCCCCATAACCTTTCCGCGTGGGAACCGGCGGCAGTAAATCATTCTTTGCCAACAGTTGTTTGTAGTCGTCTGCCAAAGGATCAACCGGGATCAGGTCTATGGGGCTGCCATCCGCGATTTTTCCGACCTTGCTGATCGGTCCTGCTCCCACATCCAGAACCTTATAGAGAGCGTTCGAATCGTTCGGAAGAAGTCTCGCGAGCTCAGGTTGAAGCGCCATCTTTGGGTCAAAAAGCCGCTCCAGTTTTGCCCGATTTCTTCGGAGGTTTTCACCGTGAAATTCCGTTCCCACCAATGTCAGCGCGGATTTCCAGCGAAAAAAAGTGCTCAGGCGAGAGTCCGGAAGTACGGGGTTCAGGAAACGGTGAATCAATCGATAGGCAGCGTGACGCAAATACAGCTCCGTGCATTGGCTAGGACTTAAAACAACGATTTGGACAAGGATATTACCCATCAGATGAGTGCTTTAACATCAAAGCCCAGAAAATGGTAAATTCCTTCGCTATCTAACCATAGCTCCTCACTACAGGCACTGGCTCTTAACATGACCAACAACGACATCGTCCAAAAACTCTGGAACCTCTGCGACGTTCTGCGGGACGACGGCATCAACTACTCGGACTACGTCACCGAACTGGTGCTTTTGCTGTTCATCAAAATGGTCCACGAGAACACCGAAGCCGGCACGCTGAAAAAGCACCCGCTGCCGGAGGGCTGCCGCTGGACGGACATTAACGGCAAATCCGGCATCAACCTGCTGAACGACTACAAACGCATCCTGCTCAGCCTGTCCACCGGCAAGGATGGCGAGGGCAATCTGGTGCACGACGATCCGCTGATCAGCGCCATCTACGCCGACGCCCAAACCCGCCTGCGGGAGCCGCGCCATCTGGAGCAGATGATCAAAACCCTGGATCAGATCGACTGGTTCAGCGCCCAGAAAGACGGCCTAGGCGACCTTTACGAAGGCCTGCTGGAAAAGAACGCTAACGAAACCAAATCCGGCGCTGGCCAGTACTTCACGCCCCGCGCCCTGATCAACACTATGGTGCGCTGCCTGAAACCCCAACCTGGCGAACATATTCAGGATCCGGCAGCGGGCACGGCGGGCTTTCTGATTGCCGCCCACGAATACATCAAAAGCCAGACCGACGACCTGTACGAGCTGAGCGACAAAGACAAAACCTTCCAGACCACCCAGGCCTACGTGGGCATCGAACTGGTGCCGGGCACCCGCCGCCTGGCCCTGATGAACTGCCTGCTGCACGGCATGGAAGGGGATGCAGAAGGCGTGGTGCACCTGGGCAACGCCCTGGGCCAGACCGGCGCCGGGCTGGAAAAGGCCGATGTGATCCTAGCCAACCCGCCGTTCGGCACCAGCAAGGGAGGTGATGCCAGCATCACGCGGGACGACCTGACGTACAAAACCAGCAACAAACAACTGGCCTTTTTGCAGCACATCTACCGCAACCTCAAACCCGGTGGCCGCGCTGCCGTGGTACTGCCGGATAACGTGCTGTTCGAAGCCGGCGTGGGCACCGACGTGCGCCGGGACTTAATGAACAAGTGCAACCTGCACACCATCCTGCGCCTGCCCACCGGAATCTTCTACGCCCAGGGCGTGAAAACCAACGTGCTGTTCTTCACCAAAGGCAGCGCCACGGACAAATATCAGGAAGAGAACTGCACCAAACACGTCTGGGTCTACGACCTGCGCACCAACATGCCCAGCTTCGGCAAACGCACCCCCTTCGGCGGCCAGCACCTCAAACCGTTTGAAGACGTGTATGGGGAAAGCCCCAACGGCGACAGCGAACGCAAAGAGGGCGAATACAGCTTCCATTCCGAAGACATCGAACTGCCGGAACACAGCGACGAAAACGAAGGCGTCGACCCGCGCCTGGCCCACAGCCGCTGGCGGAGCTTCAGCCGCCAGTGGATTGCCGAGCACAAGGGTGACTCCCTGGATATTTCCTGGCTGAAGGACAGTGACAGTGTGGATGCGGCCAACCTGCAGGAGCCGAGTGTGTTGGCGGGTGAGGCGATGGGAGAGTTGGTGCAGGCGCTTGGCGAGCTGGATGCGTTGATGCGGGAGTTGGGGGCTGAGGAGGAGGCTGATGGGGCGAGCGTGCTTTTGCGGGAAGTGATGGGTGAGAATTCATGACTGGCAGCTCTATGCCATCGGAATGGCACAAAACGACATTAGGTACCGTCGCACAGTGGGGCTCAGGCGGTACGCCCTCGCGGAAAAATCGCGAGTACTACGGTGGGGATGTGCCTTGGGTCAAAACTGGTGATCTCGGTCCAAAAGTCCTGTCGGGCGCAAGTGAATACATCACTGGACTTGGCTTACAGAAATCCAGTGCGAAATACTTTCCAAAAGGTTCCGTTGTAATAGCCATGTATGGTGCAACGATCGGCAAAACATCAATTCTGGGTTTCAACGCAACGACTAATCAGGCATGCGCAGTTGGCCAACCAGTCGATGGAATTACCGATACGACATTTCTGTACTACCTACTCCGAAATGAGAAAGACGCCTTCATTGCGAAGGGCAAAGGGGGAGCACAGCCCAACATTTCTCAAGCTCTCATCAAAGAGCATGGGATTGCGCTTCCACCCCTCGCCGAACAAAAAGTCATCGCCAACAAACTCGACACCCTGCTGGCCCAGGTGGAAAACACCAAAGCCCGCCTCGAACGCATCCCGCAAATCCTCAAACGCTTCCGCCAGTCCGTGCTGGCTGCGGCGGTCAGTGGGCGGTTGACGGAGGAGTGGCGGCCGCATTCCGGGTCGTATGTTCATTCGCTTGCAGAAGACTGGAAGTGGACGCCGGTTCCTGAAACCTGGGAAGTCAAACTCTACCCTGATCTGGTAGAGAGTCGGTTGGGAAAGATGCTTGATAAAGCCAAGAACAGCGGTCTTCCAACCAAGTATCTCGGCAACATTAATGTCAGATGGTTCGATTTCAATTTATCCGAAGTTCAGGAAATCCTGGTATCAGAAGCAGAGAGGAATGAGCTGTCCATTCGCGCTGGTGATGTCCTGATTTGTGAGGGCGGAGAACCCGGAAGATGCGCGATCTGGGATGGTCGAGTTGAAGAGCAGATGGTGTTTCAGAAGGCTCTCCACCGGGCCAGAGTCTCAGATGCATTACTACCCGAATGGCTGGCCTTAAATCTGAAGCATGATGCTGATAGTTTGACCTTGGAACAGCTATTCACAGGCACGACAATCAAGCACCTGACCGGCAAGGCATTAAAGAAATATCCGCTAAGGGTTCCGCCCATCAAGGAACAAACCGAAATCGTCCGCCGAGTAGACCAACTCCTCGCCCACGCCGACCGCATCGAACAACAGGTCAACAACGCCCTGGCCCGCGTCAACAACCTCACCCAGTCCATACTGGCCAAAGCCTTCCGCGGCGAACTTACCGAGCAATGGCGCAAGGACAACCCGGAGCTGATCAGCGGGGAAAACAGTGCGGAGGCCCTGCTGGAGCGGGTCCAGGCGGAGCGAGCGGCAATGAAGCCTGTGAAGAAAACCCGAAGCAAGCCGACTACCGTTTAATCTCTCTCTGAACTACCCTTTAGAATTCAGGATGTTAAAAATAATCTGAGAAAAAAGGCGACATGATGCAACATGGACGTTATCGGCATTTTCCGTCAAGTTCACTTGACAACAGCAGGCTTGGCTACCAAACTTCGCAACACATCCGCCCCTTGGCAGTAAGCCCCCTCATACATCCGGAGGGTGCGCCGATCCCCTGGGGCTTTCTTATTTCTGGGCTCTCGAAAATCTCCGTTTTCGGGAGTCAGCCATGAGCCACCGCAACATTGCTATCCTTATCGATGGTGGCTTCTTCCTCAAACGCCTCCCCAAACTCGTCAATGCCGATGACTGCGATACCGTAACCAAGGTAACCGACTGCATCCGCCGAATGTGCAAGCAGCACATCAGGTTTCTGACTGGCGATAGCAGTCGACAGTGGCACCAGCATGTCTACCGGATCTTCTTCTACGATGCATTGCCCTATGACGGCAAAGCCCACCATCCCATCGACAATCGTGCTATCGATTTTGCCAAGTCCGACGTCGCCAAGTACCGTCACGAACTGTTTGATGCACTCAGAAAGCAGCGAAAAGTTGCTCTGAGGCTCGGCAAGGTCAATAAAGATCGCGACTGGACCATCAACCCCCGATACACGAAAAAGCTCCTGAAAACCCGTGAATGGCTGTCTGCGCTTGATCAAATCCCGTCACCTGAAGGTGATGCTTTGCCAGATGAGACAAGCCTCACTCTGACCCCCGAACAGACACAGAGCCTTTTAAATTTGAGAGACCTTTGGAGCTCTCTGGATGGCGGTACCGTGAGCTTGGGGCTCCATCAAAAAGGTGTGGATATGCGGATCGGTATCGATATCGCGTCACTGACACTCAAGCAGCAGGTGGATACGATCATTCTGGTGGCCGGGGACAGCGACTTTGTTCCAGCCGCCAAAATGGCAAGGCGTGAGGGGATTGAATTCATCCTTGATCCGCTGTGGCAGGAGGTCAACGCTGATTTGTTCGAGCATATTGACGGCCTTCAATCTGGTCTCCCCAAACCCGGTACCCGAACTCCTCCCCAAGAATAAAAGGAATAGCTTGTGCACTCCGATCTCTCTAAGGACACGGAACTCAAAACCATTCTGGACGACATCTCCCCCAGTGAGCGAAATCCTGACTGGGTTTCCAGCCTGACGGATTTTTTAGAGTATGTTGAAGGGGCAGACCTGGAGACCCGCAAAACTCTCGAATTTCAGCAAAAGCTTTGGGAGGGAAATGCCGTCAGCGGTGTGGGAATGGGTACGGTCAATATCTCGGCTGCTCTTGAGGATCCTGAATTCAGATCCTGGATTGCTGAGGAGTCGCTTAAGCCACTACCTGAAAGTTCAGAAGCCCGAATCACCCGACTCCAAGCCTTCCATGACGAAATCGCTGCACGGATGAAAAAGTACACCAATCGGATTGCGTGGGTGAAAATCTGTCGGGTGATGGCTGCCCTCTATCCGCAATATTTCAGCACTATCACCTATGACCTTATGGCCCAAGAATGTCACAGGGCCTGGTTTGGCGATTCCTCCCGCCGGCCGAAAGTGGTCACTTGCCAACATGATCTGATGCGCCGATTGGAACAGCTATTGGGCCCAGTAGAAAGCTCACCTAAGGCGCTTGCCGAACGCATGACACTGCCCTGGTTTGTCTATGAAGGGCATGTTCAGGGCTCCCATACTGAAACGGTAGCGGAGGAGGCAGATGATAAAGGTGAAGTGAAGCTGAAACCGCTTCCTGCGATTCAAAGACGTAAGGGCCTGACTAGCATTCGTGGCGGTATTGCTACCCTGATCAAAGCACTGAGCTTTGTTGAGGATGGCGTTCGACGCGACGAGCTCATTGATTTTCTGAGGTCTGAGTTTCCAGATTACCGGGAAAGCAGCCTGCGGACGACGGTCAATGTTCTGAAGAATGAGTTCTATGTCATTGAGGAACACGGAGGCGTTGTCACGAAAACCACGCGTGGGCAGCTATATCTGGATACCAAAGATCCCCGAGAACTGATCCCGATCTTTCTGACACGGGTTCTGGGTATCGATCACGTTCTTTTGGCGTTGGGGAAACAAGACCAAACCAGCCGTCAGCTCTATAACCTGCTTAGGAAGGTGAATTCCGGCTGGACCTCGAACTTTATGCCCGGAAGCATCATCAAATGGCTAAAAGGCTTTGATCTGGTCCAAAACTCGGAGAATGGGCTGTTCTCACTCACTGAAACCGGCAAGGAATGGGCAGCACAGATTCACTGGGAGCCGGAATTCCTCGATCCCGAGGATCTCGGGGAAGAGAGTGATTCAGTAGATGTCGATGAAGCGTCTTTGGATATAAGTAGTATCGATCAAGGCTCCCTGATTAAAGCCGTAACTGCCAGCACCGCTTTTTCTGCCAGACTCGCAAGCCAGCTGCACTTTGGACTGTGGTCCCACGAACGGAGACATTTTGCCATCCTCGCTGGCCTGTCTGGGTCAGGTAAGACACTTCTGGCTCAACGGTATGGGCAAGCACTGTCGGAGCAATTCGGGCTTCCGGCAGACAAGCACGTGTTTGTACAGGCGGTGCAGCCTGGTTGGTATGACCCATCCCCACTATTCGGACACATTAACCCATTACGGCCGGACAACTATGTACGCTCCCCCTTGCTGGATTTTCTGCTGCAAGCCGCCAACTCTCCTGGCCAACCTTTCATTGCGATCCTGGACGAGATGAACTTGTCTCACCCAGAGCAATATTTCGCACCCGTTCTGTCTGCCATGGAAACAGGGGAACACTTGCTGCTGCATAATGAAGGAAAATCCTTTGATGGAGTGCCAAGCACTCTCCCATTCCCTAGTAACGTGGCCTTCATTGGCACCGTCAACATGGACGAAACCACTCATGGCATTTCCGACAAGGTGCTGGATCGAGCGTTTACCATGGAGTTCTGGGACATCAATCTGCAGGCTTATCCGAACTGGCACAAGTTCGGGCTGAATGGACAGGATCTGGCTCGGGTGAAAAGTTGCCTGACCGATCTTCTCGCAGCACTGGAAACCGAGCGACTGCACTTTGGCTGGCGCACCGTTGAGGATGTGTTGTCCTACCTTTCTCTGGCACAGAAAACTCCGGAAATCGAGCTATCTCAAGCGCTGGACGATGTTATCTACGCACGGGTGCTTCCGAAGTTGAGGGGCTCCGAGAGCCAGAGGCTGCACGAGGCCTTGGTGAAGCTGATTTCGGTTCTGGCTGACTACGACCTGAAGCGATGTCGTGCCAAAGTTGAGTCACTGAAATCTGACCTGGCCGATACCGGAATGATGCGATTCTGGCGCTGATATGAAACTACCGGTTTTCGCGTCAACGGCCGCAATCGAACCGCTCGGTTACCTGGATACTGAGCAGGCTCTGCTGGGCCTGAGTGAAGCCCAAACCTATCTGATCGGCATTCCTGATCAAAATGCCAAGTGCTATGTCGATGATGCTTTACTCAATGTAGATGACAGCGGGCAACACTGGGTCTGGGAACCGGGCTTTTTCGCCGGCGAGGTTGGCCTGGAGCTGGAGTTGCCTGAATTGGCACAGCCGATCCGTTATCGGGTAGACGTATCCCCAGCTCAACATAAATCCGGGCGAGACCAGTTCAATCAATACCTGCAACAAATCATCGACTTTCTGCCGCAGCTGGCCACTGGAACTGAACCGGCCATGCACAACGTAAGCGGTCGGTCCGGCTTCGTTTCGCTATGGCTTCGTTATGCCAGACTTCGACAGTTCATTGATCGTTACCTTTCTGGACTCAGGGCTATACAAGACCGGCCTATTGTTCGACTGAGCAGTCGCCGTGAACAGATGCCGCTTCATATGGCCAAAAGGATTGATGGAATTACGGTACAGCGCCTGACAGCGAACGCCGCCTTGCTTTCAGCATTATCCGGAGACCTTGCCGCTGAACCACTTGTTGCTCCTGAGCAATGCAATCTGGACGTTCCCTTTCACGAACCATCCATGGATAACCCAGCTAACCGGCTGATGGCGCGCCAGTTGATCGAAGTGCGCAGGCTTGCGCGATTCATGCTTTCAGAGCTTCGAGACTTGAGGGTGTCAGGATCTGAAACGGAAACCGACCTAAAGGAGCGGTTGCCTCGGCGTATTCGTTTTTTAAAATCCGTAGACAAAAAGTTGGGGCGAATTGAACGGGGCGAGCCCTTTGCGAGTGCGAGCGTCGAGAAACGAGGGGTTGCGGATCTCAATGCCGTTTCCGGCCATCCGCACTACAACATGACCTATCGGGCTGGTATCCGACTTTTGCGTCAGGGCCTCTCGGATATGGGGGGCGATGAGCAGCACTACCTTGCGCCCACATGGGAAATATATGAGGTTTGGTGTTTTGTGGCGTTCGCGGAGGCTCTTCAATCCCGATACCCGGATTATGAGTGGCAATTGGAGCAGACCCCGGTATCTGCAGATCTGATTCTCTGGGGCCAATCGGGCTCGAAGCGAATAACTCTCTTTTTCCAGATGACTTGTCCGTCCCTTGAGACACCAAACCGGTACGGGTACTTTTCAGTTTCTAAGGAGCGGCGTCCAGATATTCTGCTGGAAATTGTGGATGGCGAACAGAAGAGGTTTATCTGCCTCGATAGCAAATACACAGCGAGTAAAAGCCGAATTCTGGACTCCATGTCTTCCGCCCACATTTACCGGGACTCTCTGCGATGCGGGCAGGCTGAGCCTTCGTTATCGATAATCCTGGTTCCCGCTAATCAAGACTTAGCTGTTCTGGGAAGTCAGAATTACTGGTGTAATCACGGGGTTGGATGTGCAATTCTGAAAAAAAGTGATGACGCATACTTCATACTCGACCAAGCGTTGGGCACCTTCAGCAATATGGGGTAAGTTTCCGACCCCGCCGACGCTCAACGTTGTCACTAAGATACTCCCACTAACTTGCATAAGGAGTGTGTCATGTACAAGGAGTTCGAAAACCCACTTCCCCCGAAGTTCGGAAGAATGTTTATTGGTAACGATGCCAAATCAAACCAAGGACCTCCGAAGCCACATGACACAGTGACAGTGCGCGCCGGGGAATCCACGGATTTTTACATCCTCGTGGCAGAATGTTCTTCTGGCATGGTTCGCGGTGAATTGGTTGGGATTGGTCCTGATCCTCAATGGGAATACGAAAGCTGGTCTCATGGCGACAAAATTAAGGTTTCTGAGTCGGCAGTCACGGCAATAATTCGAGCGGATTGATTACCGAATTAGTCCATTAATCGTCAGCGTTTTAAGATTATTTATGAAGAGACGTGAGATTAAGGGTGCACATGAGAGGGGTGTAATCGGCTCCTTCAAAAAGCACCTTGAAGATGCAGGCAGAGCGCTGGCTGTTATAAGTCATCCTGATCCCCCAGATGCTGTAGTTGAAGTGGATAACCAACTTACTTGGCTCGAAATTACCGATGCTTTCATTGGTCCAGACTTTGCCAGAAGCCTAACTTCATATGCCGCTGACGACACGGCACATATCCCAACACAGCGGAAGGCTATTAGAGATCCCGACGCTCGCTTTTCTGACGTTGTTCAGTCCGTAGTCGAAAAAAAGTACGCGAGCACATCGATCGGGAATATCTATAAAAAGAACGGAGCTGGTGTTCTTCTGGTAGGACTGTTCTCACCTTTTGTAGGCGAACCAGAACGCGATGAGCTGATCCAATGTCTGTCAGAAATGCGGCGTCAACGAGATGGTCGTTATAAAGAGATCTATGTTTACGATCAATCTCATAGGTTTTATCGAGTTCCTTGAGCCGCTCAGGTTTACTGTGATCATATAATGAGCGTCGACGGGCCTTTCGGCCAAAAAAGGGAGTCCAAATGGCTGATTTGCAGACGAAGATTATCCAAAACGTGCAGTCTGCAGCCTCCTGTGTTTACCGTGCGGACGATTTCTGCGACCTTGCCGATCGGGATGAGATCGAGCGCGCCTTGGTTCAGCTCGTCGAGTTGAATGTTCTCTGGCCAATTGGCGAAGGCCTCTTGGCCAGAGTCAGAACCAACAGACTTACGAATCAGCTGATGCTAGATGCGCCCGGCGGATTCGAGCAGGTCGCCCACGAGGCACTTGATAGGCTCGGCATTGAGTGGTTTCCAGGGACAGCTTCAGCAGCCTATCAGCAAGGTTCCAGTCAGATACCGGCAAACGCGTCCGTCAGAGTCGTTGGCGAGTTCCAGCCAAAGATTGCATTCAAGAACTATAGAATCATCTACGAATAGGCCAGAGATAATACCCGCAGCTGATTCATAGCTTCTCGCCTGGCAAGTGGACTCGAAGTGGACTCCAAGTTGACTAATCGAATTAGAGCCCCGGTAGGGCTTTGACCAAGAGCTTTCGAAAGTCCATTTGGAGTCCACTTGGAGTCCACTTGAGCCGATGACTGCCGTTCATTCCCCAAAGCCAATGGTCGGCTAAACGCAAATATATTGCGTTTACTCCGCTGGACATCAATGAAGAGATCTTCAACAATGGTTTGGTATTGAGGCACTGCCTCTGACGCGCCTAGCTGGGGCTCGATGAAATAAAACAGCACAGCGATCCGATCTGTTAATCGGATCCAGAAGTCCCTTCCTAATGAGCTCCTGAAGCTCACCCCTAAAAACGCCGGCTTGGCGACATTAACAGCAAACATATCTCGATTTTTCCGTTCTGGTTGTATGACCTTAAAACATTGAGATGCACTAGGTTTGGTAAGAGCTCACCGCCTGGAATCAGGCACAGAGAGCTGTTTCCAACTCAGCAAGCGACGAAACCCCGAACGAAACCTATCGGGCCGGGTGGATCACTCCCATGATCAGCGGTGCGTCATCACCGTCATCGCTCAATTTTCGTTCTTGCTCTAACCCCACCACTGAATGTGGTACCCACTCCTCACGAGTCATGTTGACGACATGAAGCCCGCCCCGGCCAGAAATGGTTTCGCTGGTTCATGAGGACAATTCAATCGCGCTTGCAGCAGCGCAAACGGAGGCCCGGAGCCATGATCTGGAAATGGTTAAAACTGACTCAGCTATACGGGGACAGGGCCTACGAGTGTGGAGAACCGAGCGGTCCTGCCCCCATACGCTGAGGGTTTGCCACACAACCATGCTGCACTTTTTGAAGGAGAAAACTTACTGTAAGGAATTATCGAATGAAGAAAAGCAGGCAACTGAAACGGAATCGCAAGCAACGAAACTTTGGGTTAGGCCACCAGCCGGCATATGCCGCAAAAGTAGCTTTAGCACAGGCTTATGGCGGAGACAGCCATTTTTATACGCGGTATACCCACCATGCCAGGTTCAAGCTCGTGCTCGTGTGGCTGTCGAAACTCGACCCGCCGATTCGAGACCTCCGGGACATTACCAGTGCTCATGCTGTGGCGTACGCGGAACATTTGGCAGCGGTTGTTGCAACGGGAAGCATGGAAGTCGCGTATGCGCAGAATCTGATCTCGACGGTAAATACGGTGATGCGAGCAATTCGTCTGGACAAAGAGATTCGGCTGTCACCATCAGATGCAGTGGGAAAAAGAACTTACATCCGAACCGTTCTGCCGATGGCATCCTGGGACAAAGTCATCGAAGCGGTACGATTAGCAGAAAAAGCGGAATACTATCGCGGAGCTGCCCTCATTCTGCTGTGGCGCGCATTTGGTATGCGGCTACGGGAAGCGGCGCTGGCTGATCTGCATCGGATGAGGTCAGAGGCGGAAATGTATCGTGGGGTTTGGATCTCGGAGGGAACCAAAGGCGGTTTTGTGTCGGAGGACCGGTGGATTCCGGTTGAGAGCGTACAGTGGCAGGCCCTTGATTATGCGATTCATACGATTTCCGATACTGGCACGTGCCTGATCGACACCAACAGCTCATTGAAGGAGTTTCTAGCGCGGCACGCCCCGCCTATCCGCAAAGTGCTCAAGCAAGTTGGAATCAAAAGCCCTAAAGAGCTGCGAGCAGAGAATTTCATTGAGCTGTATGAACGAGAAAGCGGCCAGCCAGCTCCACTGAAACAGTCTGGGCCATTCGATAGAGGGGCAGACCTCAGAGGTCGGGAAGTTGTGGGTAAATCGGGCGGTCACAAACGTCCCACAGTCTCATCAGCATATATTGGAAAGCGACATCGTTCGGATCGTCCGGGAGAGGAGGCTGAGCGATGAATCTCTCCGGCGTGTATCGGCGAATTAAAGCTGGCGACGGCTCTGAAAGGGTCCGCCGTCGTCATATCAGTCGCATCGAAAAAATGGTGGCTGCCGTCGAGACTCGATTCCCAGAAGTAAGAAGAAAGCAACAGATTCAACAGAAGCACGTTCGTTGGTTATTGGAGCACTGGTGCAGTCCGTCCACGATGCGGGATTATCGCAGTTCCCTTCGAATCCTGTTGGAGGCCCAGGGTCGAGATCCTAATTGGTTAAGACAGGTAGGAATGGCTCCGGCCTCTGCAGGAGGTCGTCCCAGGGATGTCTCGGTAGTCCGATCTCGCTCCGCCAAGACATGGTAGGCATAGGGTGGGCTGCGTAAGGTAAAATTCTTGACGAGGACTGGCACAGGAAATTTGGAAAGTGCACTTGGTTCATAGCATCCAAAGCAGGGTATCAACAGCAACCAGTCTGTAAGGTGAAAAACGATTGGTGGAGTCACTCGTTATGCCGATAAATGACAGTGAGATCTCGGGCAATGTTGAGCCGGAGCTGTCTGAGCTCAAAGGTGAAGTGTGGCAGAAAGTTCTTGAGCTATTTGAAGGCGATGAGGCGATGGCTCGGGATTGGATGGGACGAGCCCGACCGTTTCTGGGTAACGTGTCACCGGAGAGTTTGCTGGAGACTCCCGAGGATATTGGTCGGCTACGGCGTTTTATTCAGCAAATTCAGCTGGGCATAGTTCCGTAGTTGTTGGAGCTCTTCTAGGCAAAGAGCCCCAAACATAGGTGTGTGATTGGGGCTGGTCCGGAGCGCTTAGTGCAGTATCCTCGAACTATCCATCAGCAAGCGGGCGCCGGTATCGCAATCGAGAGTCGCGAGAAGGCGCTCAGGCTCCTCCGAGTTCTGGTATACATCGAGCCTGATCCAGTTTTAGCCACGTTGCATCTGGACATGAATGTGCAGATCGCCGTGTGTGTCTTTATTTGTGGCGATTTTGCCGTCGGAAAAAGACAGCTTCAGTGGTTGAGTGGCGACCTGGAAGAGGTCTATGGTTTCGGCGACTGCGCGTCTCTCCCCCATTGACGAGCTGGTCTGACTGATTGCCTTATTCACAGATAAATACCTGTGAAATTAGATTGTTGACCGGCCGAATTCCACAATGCATTAAGTCACGTTTTGACCAAGCAATTACGTCCCGGTATCGCTGATGGAACCCACAACTGCAGAGAGA
This sequence comes from Marinobacter sp. DSM 26671, assembly GCF_900112835.1. Lineage (NCBI taxonomy): Bacteria > Pseudomonadati > Pseudomonadota > Gammaproteobacteria > Pseudomonadales > Marinobacteraceae > Marinobacter > Marinobacter sp. DSM 26671. Next base: position 135,290 of record NZ_FONF01000010.1, read on the forward strand.
CAGCTGCGGTACTCCGATCGATTAGTCGAAGCTGGCACGCAAGGACTGAATTCGTTCAAGGTTGAGCTAGAGCCGGTGGACTAAAAAGCTAAACTATGGTTTCTGAAGGATAAAGGCTATGCGCTGATGAAAAAGCTGAACGCAGCGATAACCTCGAAATAGAAACATTCTCCGGCTGCAACGACGATGGAGGGGCGATGGCGGGATATGGAGATCTCAGAGTTCCGTTTGGTGAGAAGAACGGTCGCCTGTACACACCGGACGAAGTTGACCAAGGCAAGGCCTGCGGCTGCCATTGCCCGTCGTGCCAGTCCCCCCTGATCGCAAATCGACCCAAAGTGAAGCGAAACTACTTTTCTCACCATCGAGCGAAGGAGTGCCCTGGTGGCTACGAAACCGCGCTTCACCGGATGGGTAAGCAAATCCTTGAAGACGCCGCCTGCGTCTGGCTTCCCTCGAAATCCTTCCATTTCCGAGCCCACGTGGCCGAGGACGTATACATCTCGGAAGACCTTGTGTTCGAACCCCACAGAACGGAATTGATTGATGTGGTTTCGGAGCAAATGGCCGAGATCTGGCGTCCGGACCTCACCGCCAACCTAAAAAACGGCTCAACGGTCTATATCGAAATTAAGGTGTCCCACGAAGTTGGCGAGCCTAAGGCCGGAGCACTCGACAACCTTATGGAGATTGACCTGGCCACGGTATCCCCAGAAGAGGTTCGGGATCTGGATGCGCTGCGAGAAATCGTTCTTCGCACCGCACCCCGACACTGGTACCGCTGTTCGCTTTACGACGACCTGCCGCGAGTGCACGCCGCACGGAAACGCCTCGAAGACCGGCTACCTGCGGCCAAGGCCAAGTTCGTGGCCGAACGTGAGGCTAGAGAGAAGCGTGAGCTGGAAAAGCTTCGCTACGAAGAAAACAAAGAGCGCCAACGAGAGCTCTATGCCCCCGACGTGGAGAAGGCGTTTCGAATGCAAAGTGAGGAGGCTCAGACAAAGCTCCACCAGCAAATGGAAGAGAAATGCGCCCCAGCCATCAGGCAAGAGCATGCGAGGCTTCATACCGCAGGCCACGCTTTACCGGACCGATTGCCCTTCGGCACGGGAGTTCGCCTCAAAGGGGATTGGATCGTCAGGTGTCATTACTCGCTCTGGCAAATGTTCGTCTTGGAGCATTTCATCATCAACGCGCCGGTTGGCCATCATCTGACGGTGCGGGCCGTTGTTGACGCAGTGAGATCCCGATTCGGTTACATCAAGTGGATGGATCGGCTTGCAACCATGAAGCTGGAAGGGAAGAAAAAGGGTCGGAAGCGTGGTACTTGGTACGCGGATACTGGCGTCTGGTTCTTGACCGAATCAGAGAATCAGGCCATCAAAACGCCCTATTTTCTAATGTTGCAGTACCTTCGTCGGCTTTGTGACTGGCCATATAGCCTTCTGACTGAGACCGGTGAGGGGTATCGGTTCACCATAATCTCAAACAGGCCCCATGCCCGGTATCTCGAATACCAGGGTGCAGAAACCAGAGCCAAGCAGCAGAGCGAGGCCCGGCGACGGGCAATTAAGCGCGAAGCCGAAATGATCGAGACGCAGGACGCTAAGGCAATACTTGATAAGCTTGAGGCCGAACAATGGGAGGCAGAGGCGGAAGCTCGTAGATTTGACAGAAATTTGGAAATTGCCGAGGGGCTGCACCGACGCGGTGTCTCCAAGGGTTATATCTGTAATCGCTGTCACGTGCTCATGGAACAACTGGACGCGATGAAGTGTGTTGAATGCGGTAGCCACGCAGTTCAGAGCAAAGAGCTCTCGAAGGAATACTATGAAAGTTATCCCTTCCGACTACGCACCATGCCAAAAATGAAGTAATTACCACAGTTGGAGCTCTCGCTGGCGTTTCCCTATGCCTTTGAGTCCCGTCCCGACAACCATCAAAACCTCCCACTAACGCCATTGAAGATCTTATGAAATTTACCCAGCTGGGTTCTACCCCGTTACGGCGGACATTCCCCATAAGTGGCTGGGTTGTGTCATGCGTATCGGGGGAACTCCAGCACGTGAGCTGGGCGTTATCCCCAAATCTGAATGATCGCTTTGCGACCAATGCCACTCACGGATCCTAGCAAAACTAAACCGAGCAAGGGGGCAGGTCAGAGTCACCGACGTGTTAATGGGCCTTTATATTGGGGCGTTTAAATAAACACTCAAAAGGTTGAGATCTCCATACCAGCTCTTTAGTTCTGTTTAGTAGTGAAGTTTACTGATTTAGTGGGAACGATTACTAAAGTGTACTAATTCGCTATGAGCTCTGAGCAGTCGGAATCACAGATATGTTATACGGGACGATATAGTCCTTGCCGAATCCGTTTGACCGCCTCTTTCCCGAACTTTTTCCGGGCCCGCATTTCGATGCAATTGAGGGTCAGGGGCTTTTCCGAGGCTTCCCACTCATATTGCTTATGGATGCCGCGGATAGTCTGACCGGGCTTAAGGCGGAGGCCCAACAGCCTGCCCAATGCGTCTGCTTGTTCCCATGTCCAGTGCCTGTTCTGCCTGGGCTGGTAGACGCAAGGGAGCGCCAAACCTTGCTTAATTCGGCTCCGCCGAATGCTGTGCAACCCATCGTAGCTTCGGGTGATCTCCACGTCATCAAACCGCCATCGATGCGGTGCTCTAACCGAGGAAAATTCTGCATCGAGAAACTCTCCCCCCAGATCGGCTGCGAGCAGTTGGGCATCACGGGTTTTTTTCCGGTGATCACCCCGGCACTGATCGCAGGCAACGTACGCCGGTGATGTGTTAACTTTTTTCGCAAGTTGCTCCAATTGATAAATTGACCGCTTCGCGTGATGAGAAGCATTTTTCTGGCACTGTAATTCGAAGCTTCCGGATGCTTTGGAGGGCTCAGCGACGATGGCGAAGCCAACGACTTTGCACAACCGCTCAGCTTTTTTTATGCACTTCACGAGAAATACCTGATTGGTTGTAAGCTTCCGCTGTGCGGAGATTCTTCGCCTGCAAAAGGAACACCATCGGCCATCGAACTGGGCGTCTTTTTCGCGGCTTTTTATCTGTCGAAGACTCAAATTGTTGGGCTGTTCGCAGTGATCGCAGAAAAATCGATGCTTTACCGTCGCGTTTTGATACTTGTCGCCGGTGAGCTCGACCCTTACGGTGTGGTGTTCGCCCAGCCACCGCTCAAATTCTGCCTGGGAGTCGGCTAGTTTTTGCCTTGCTAAGCGCTCTGCCGCGCAGGCTTGGCACCAAGTGTCCTGATAAATTATGGATAGTGGCGATGTGGGCCATTCGGGATGTTCCGAATGCCCACACTGAACGGATACGCGCGACGTTAACCCGATATACTCCGAGACAAGCTCACCACCACGCTTCTTTATTTTATCGAGTAACGTCTGGCGCATCTCGTGCGCCCTGTAGAGAAATGCGAGATCGAGAAGGCTTCGATCATAAGCCGGCACCTCAAGGCCCGCCGCCAGAATCGCGTTTTCAACGTGATCAAACATGCGATCAACTGGCCATCCGGGATTCAATTCCCACACGATAATCAGATCGACATTCTGTGCTCCGAGAATAGCGCGTTTCCGGGCATCGCGGTCTTGCTGATCTTGAAAGTCCGCTTCGGTTTTATGGTAGAAATCGACGCGTTCTTTGTGAAATCCGCCTTGATGTTCGTATGCAGTCGTCTCAGATAGATTCAGTCCGTCGAGTTCCAAGCCTTTAAGCCAGGGCGGGTGAGCTTTCGGCATCGGCTCACCAAGAATAATTTCGAGAACCGCCCGGCCGATGGCCTCTGGGAGAGACTTTTTTAGGTCATGGCAGTGTTGGCACCACCCCCCCTCACGTAGTTTGTCGAGCGACACAGCTGCTTCATGATTATGTGGACACAAAAAATGAATCCGCGTGGAACTATTTTGGTACACCGCATCTGGCGCAAGGCGCCCTCCGCGTTTCTCTATATGCGCCCGGGCATCCAGCGCGGCCTGTATCCGGCGTTGGAAATTGCCGCCCTTTGTGGTGGTTAATGAATTAATCTCCGAAAACAGGATAGTCGCGTTGCTCTCATTTGCGATTTTCTTACACGTCGGGCACCCGTGGAACGCATAGTTCAGTTCGTGCAGCTGTGGTGAATATGATGTATCACAGACCACGCACCGCACGGGAAGTGGAACCCCATGATGGATTCTCGAAGGAACGTCCGAAGCCGAGGCCCATTCGACACAGCCCTCAGTGATTGCGTGCAGAATCCTGGGCGCGTCCACGTGAGGTCGATGCAGCCGAATGTTAGAGCGAAAACTCGTACAGAGTGGGCAATTAGGCTCTTTTTTTGCCAATGTGCCACCTCCGCAAATGACCTGAACACCACAGGGCTTATGTTCCGCTACCCAGTCGTCGGATATTTTTAATGCGCCATTCGGCAGAATCTTCCAGGCGCTCGCCCGATCGAAAAGTCGTTTCTCCATGGAGTGCTGTCCTACTCGGCATGATTTTCCCCTCTTTTTTTGATCACACACTGACCCCTGACACATCACGTGATCAGGGCGTGTTGTAAGTGATTGCAGATTTCTCAGTGATTGCACGGTCGGTTTCCCCTGAGGCCCCACACACCGGTGCCCCTCTCGATCCTTGAATTCGCATACGAGGGTCAACCGATCCTGCATTACTAGAATCCGGTTTTGTTTCGGATTCTCTCGAACCAGTGACCAGGTGGATTTAACCGAACACAGCAACCGCTCAACGCGATCCTCAGTCCACGGCTCGGTTCTCCTGAAACCATTCTCCCAATCGCACACCCGACACGATGAGATCTTTGATTTGGTGAAAAGGTGGAGTCCACTGGTTTCAAATCGAATACGGTGTTTTGGGCAAAAGCCGGTCAGCGTCGTCTCAGAAGTTACCAGCACCTCAAAATGATCATATTTGAGGGCAGCCAGGTAGGCTCTTCGACTATCCCTAAATGAGGTAAGCGCGTCGATTAGGTCGTTGTAGGAGGTCGGGTATGTAATACGGCGTCGGATGCACATAGAGTGTTATCCTTTCTCAAGAAAACATCGTTCGATACAGATCAGCCTAGACAATCCTCCCTAATCTGTGTCGACGTGAAGATGTGTTTTTCGCACGCATTGGTCGGGCTAGCGTCTTGGAAGGGGGGTAGCGTGTAAACGATGGGTGGCTGGAATGGCTGATGTGAATGAAGAGGAAGTTGTGGCTGAACTGAGGGAGCAGGTTTATCGTGAGATTTTTGAGCTTTTCGAAGGTAATAGAGCGGCTGCTGAACAATGGCTTTCTTCGCCGATTACGGTCTTGGGCAACCAAGCCCCGATATCGCTAATGGAGAACAGACGGGGGCTACAGAAAATACGCAGCCTCATCAAAAAGTGGGAGCAAGGAGCTGCCTCATAGTAAAGCTGCTCAGTCAGACGGCTGTACTAAAATGGTCGGTCGAGCTACGGCCGAATCCACACGGGAAAATACTGCGTGGGGCGCCGGAGATGGTAAGACCCTCTGCGGAGATTGAAAGGCCCGTCTTGTCAGGTACACGAACGGCCATATTCACTGTACTAGACCGTTCGCCTGCGCTTTTAAACAAAAGCGAACATTTGCCTCTAGTAAGTCATCCGTGGAAACGGGGTAGAACCCGGCGGTAACGAAGAGCCAGGAGTAGACACTGAAATCCTTAACTTCTCTATCAAACATGTCACCGCGACAGGCTACCTCACTCCAAATGGGATGGTCGTTGTTGCTGGATCTGAAGCAGTATTGAAAAAGCGAGTGTCGACGAGGCAACGGCGATCATTGCGGATCTGAACGAACGCTTTCAGAGTATCGAAAAAATGGTCGGCACCATCGCCGGCGTGGCTGACCAGACCAATCTTATGTCGTTGAACGCAGCCGTAGAAGCAGCCCGGGCTGGTGAGCATGGGCGAGGATTGGACGTGGTTGCTGATAAAGTTCGCACGCTGGCGTCAAATACAGGCGTCTCTATCAAAGAAATTGCGGACGTAATTCATGCCATTCTGGAGCTTTCAAGGGGCGTCGAGCGTCAGGTACGTGAGTTGCTTGGCAAGGCCGTTGAAGGCAGAAAGCAGGTAACAGATGCTGAGTCGATCGTTGCTGAAATCCAGGGTGGCGCCAGCGATGTGCAGAATGCGATCGATGAAATTGGCCGGTGATACTGTCGTGACGCCGCCCCAGGAGGGCGACGTCACGACGAACTCGACTTTTACAGTTCTTGGGCGGTGGGCCGCAAGATAATCTCGTTAATATCGACATCGGCCGGTTGCTCGATGGCATAAACGATGGCCCGCGCCACGGCATCGGCATCAATCGCAACGCTGTACAGATCTTCTGCCGCTTTCTTGGCATTTGGATCGGTAATGGTGCTGGTGAGTTCGGTCGCTACGGCACCCGGTGAGATGTTGGTGCTGCGAATCTCATCACCGGCTTCCATCCGCAAGCCTTCCGAGAGGGCTTTGACTGCGAATTTCGTTGCGCAGTAAACAGCGGCACCGGGGAAGAGCTTGTGACCGGCGACGGAGGACAGGTTTATCACGTGGCCGCTGTGCTGTTCCCGCATGGTGGGCAACACCGCCGCAATGCCGTACATCACACCTTTGATGTTTACATCCACCATCTGGTCCCACTCGTCTACCTTGAGCGCATCCAGCGGTGCCAATGGCATCAAGCCGGCATTATTGACCAGTACATCGATCCTGCCAAAAGCTTCTTTTGCCGAGGCGGCCAGGGCTTCCACCTGTTTGCGGTCGGTTACATCGGTGACCTGCCAGATGACTTCGGCGCCCTTGGCACTCAGGTCCTCAGACAGGGCTTTCAGGCGGTCTTCCCGGCGTGCTGCTAGCACCAGTTTTGCGCCGCGGTCGGCCAGGCGGCGGGCCGTAGCTTCACCGAGGCCACTGCTGGCGCCGGTGATAATCACAACTTTGCTATTGATCAGATCGTTGGTGTTGCTCATGGTTTGTTTCCTTTTGGTGATAAAAGTTTTCTTCAGGCGCTGACTTCGAGTTCTTTCAGCGTTGGGTAATCGGTATAGCCGCGCTCATCGCCGCCATAAAATGTGCTGTCGTCCCACTTGTTCAACTCGGCGTGCTCGCGGAAACGCGCCGGCAGGTCGGGATTGGCAATAAACGGACGGCCAAAGGTGACCAGGTCACAACGGCCAGCGCTGATGCGCTTGCGCGCTTCCTCTGCGGTATAGGCACCGTTGGCAATATAAGTGCCCTTGAATCCGGCCTTGATAACGTCGATCACTTCTTCCGGGCGGCCATTGGCATGGTTGCCCTGGAAGGAATCTTCAACCACTTCCAGATAGGCAATGCCCAGATCATTGAGGCGACTGGCAAAAGCACCGAAGGTTTCCACTGGATCTTCGTCATACATGGCATTGAAGCTGCCGGTCGGGCTGATACGCACACCGACGTTTTCTTTACCCCAGACGTCGATGACCGCTTCCACCACCATCAGCGGCAGGCGCATGCGGTTTTCCACCGCACCGCCAAATTCGTCGGTGCGCTGATTGCTGCCGCTTTTGAGGAACTGGTCCAGCAGGTAGCCATTGGCAGCGTGTACCTGAACACCGTCGAACCCTGCGGACTTGGCGTTGATGGCGCCCTGACGAAACTGCTCTACGATAGCCGACATCTCACCCGCGTCCAGAGCTTTTGGTTCCGGCACATCCACCATTCCTGAATCGGCACTGATGAAGGTTTTCGCACCCTCAGGCTGGATGGCAGACGGAGCCACTGGCTTATTGCCATCTGGCTGCAGGGCGGTGTGGGAAATCCGGCCTACGTGCCATAGCTGAGCGTGTATGCGTCCACCGGCCATGTGCACGGCAGTTGTTACCTTCTTCCAGCCCACAACCTGTTCCGGGGAATGAATGCCTGGGGTAAACGCATAGCCTTTGCCCTGGGGCGATACCTGAGTGGCCTCGCTCAAAATCAGGCCCGCATCGGCGCGCTGCTGGTAGTACCGGGCATTCATCTCATTCGGGATATCGCCGGGCTGAGTGGAGCGGGCCCGGGTAAGGGGCGACATCAGTACCCGATTGGGAAGGGCAAGATCGCCCAGAAGATATGTCTGAAACAGTGGATCGTTTGGATTGCTCATTAAGTATCCTTCCTGAGGATGAAATGATTTTAATTAGACCAGTCTACTAGTCGAATGGCGAAAAAAAAGGAGGTGTCAGGCAATGCCAAGACACTGACGGAAAAAGACGGAAACAAAACGCTCCATCGGCTCGGTGCTCTTCAGGACCTTGGCTCTCAGGATGGCGCCTTCCCAGCCTGAAAGCAGAAAGCTGGCTACATCGGCGGGAACGATGGATTCATCCACTTCTCCAGCCAGTCTGGCTTCTTCAATGCAGCGCTCGAAACGCTTTTCCCAGCCCTGAAATACAGTATCCAGACGTTTGCGGAAAACTTCATCTTGGCCGGCCAGTTCCTGGCCAAGATTGCCAATGAGGCAACCGCGGGTGAACTCGCAACTGGTCATGGTTTCCTGGCCGGTGTCGAAGTAGGCGCGAAGACGATCAAGGCAGGAACGACTGGTGTCGTTGAAAATCCGATCCAACTTTGCGTCATATTCCTCGGCGAAGAAATCAATGATGGCGAGTCCGAAATCGTTTTTGCTCTTGAAATAATGGTAGAACGACCCTTTGGGCACGCCGGCCGATGTTAGTACGCCGTTGATGCCTGTCGCGCCAAACCCTTTCTGGCCGATCAGGTCGGCGCCGGTCTGGATGATGTGGTTACGCGTGTCAGTAGATGTCATGCTTGTTATAATAGACCGGTCGTCTACAATGAGTCAAATTCGTATAACCCGAGACATGTTGTCCCGAATAGCCGAATTACCCCTGAACTGTATTGAAGGAGTCTGCCAGTGATCAAATCCCGTGCCGCCGTGGCATTCGCGCCTAACAAGCCGCTGGAAATCGTAGAAGTTGACGTTGAAGCGCCAAAAAAAGGCGAAGTCCTGGTTCGCATCGTTGCGACCGGTGTTTGCCACACCGATGCCTATACCTTGTCCGGCGCCGATTCGGAGGGCATTTTCCCAGCCATTCTGGGCCATGAGGGCGGCGGTATTGTCGAAGCGGTTGGCGAGGGCGTGACGTTTGTAGAAGTCGGTGATCATGTTATTCCGCTGTATACGGCCGAGTGTGGGCAGTGCAAGTTCTGCACGTCCGGGAAAACCAACCTCTGTGGCTCCGTGCGTGAGACCCAGGGTAAAGGTGTGATGCCCGACGGCACCTCCCGCTTCAGCTACAAGGGTGAGCCGGTATATCACTATATGGGCTGCTCCACTTTCTCCGAGTATACGGTGCTGCCGGAAGTCTCGCTGGCAAAAATTCCCAAGGAAGCGCCGCTGGAAAAAGTCTGCTTGCTGGGCTGTGGCGTCACCACCGGTATCGGTGCCGTGCTCAATACTGCCAAGGTGGAAGAAGGCGCCACTGTAGCCATCTTCGGCCTGGGCGGTATCGGCCTGGCGGCGATTATTGGCGCCAAAATGGCCAAGGCCAGCCGCATCATCGCCATTGACATCAACCCGGGTAAATTCGACATCGCCAAGGACCTGGGCGCCACCGATGTGGTCAACCCCAAGGATTACGACAAGCCGATCCAGGAAGTCATTGTGGAAATGACCGACGGCGGGGTGGATTATTCCTTCGAGTGCGTCGGCAACGTCCAGCTGATGCGCTCGGCCCTGGAGTGCTGTCACAAGGGCTGGGGCGAATCCATCATTATCGGGGTGGCCGGTGCCGGTGAGGAAATCAGCACCCGTCCGTTCCAGCTGGTCACCGGCCGGGTCTGGAAAGGCTCTGCGTTCGGCGGGGTGAAAGGCCGCACCGAGCTGCCGGGCTACGTGGAAAAGGCCAAGACCGGAGAGATTCCGCTGGATGTCTTTATCACTCATGACATGAAGCTTGAACAGATCAATGACGCCTTTGACCTGATGCACGAAGGCAAAAGCATCCGTTCGGTGATTCACTTCTGATGTTCCGCTTTCGCTTCCGTATGCGTTACGGTGAATGCGACGCCCAGAGCGTCGTGTTCAACGCCCGGTATGCGACCCTAGCGGGCACCGGTCATAAGTTATCTGGTGCTAACTTCCCGCAAAGAAACGAAGAAGATCCCTGGCGACGACCGGCCACTCCCGCTCCGCCTGAAATGTGTGACTCATCCCTTCGTAGGATTTGAAATGACCACCCTCGCGTTTCGATCAGGCTCCTCCAGTCGCAAACAAAAGTAAACATTTGAAACCGATTACACCTTTATCTTTTTCGCAACGGCGTCAGTCAATGCTTCCGCCAGAGCGCGCACGCGCCGAGACTGTGATCGCCCCGGAGGAAACATCATCTGAAGAGGGGTCGGCGGCGGGCTGTACTCCTGCAACAGAGGCACCAGCCTCCCGGATTCAATGTCGGGCCCAACTTCCAGTTCTGACTTGAGGGCAATGCCAAGGCCATCAAGCGCCCATCGTCGCACTAAAGAGCCATCATTAACTGTCTTATTGCCACGCACCGTCACACTCATTGGGCTTTTCTCCGTACCAAAGCGCCACACATTGTCAGGGATCGCTCCGAACCGCATGACCAAGCAGTTATGTCGAATCAGGTCGGCAGGCTCTTGCGGTGCGCCATGTGCAGCAATGTATGCAGGAGATGCGCAGACAATCCGGCGATGGTGTCCAAGGTTTCGGGCCCTCAAGGTGCTGTCTGTCAACGTGCCAAAGCGCAACGCAAGATCGAAACCTTGGCCAACGATGTCCACATATCCGTCGGACAGGTGCAAGTCGACTGAGATCGCGGGATGCTCAGTTGTGAAGGTCGAGATCACATCCGAAACGAAACTGCGGCCCAGACCGATCGGTGCACTGATGCGGATCGGCCCCGACAGTGTCTCGGCCCCGTGGCGGATTCGAGTGTCGAGGTCATCGATCTCGGCCAGCACCTCTTTGGCACCACTCAGCAACGTCCGGCCTTCTTCGGTCAGGCTTAGCGACCGTGTGGTGCGGTTGAAAAGAACAACGCCGTAATGTGCTTCCAGAGCGGCAAGCCGCTCGGAAACCGCGGTTGCAGAAAGGCCCACCTCACGGCCGGCAGCGACAAGACTGCCTTTCTCGGCGATGGTTAGAAAAAGGCGGATGTTATCAATCAACATTAAAAGGAAGTTCCGAATTATCTCTTGTGATCTTATCCATTTATCCGACCATGGCAAACAGTTAAATGACTCGGCCTCTGTCACGAAATTCCGAAAACCGAAGGCGATCGGGTTACTGGAACAGGGTATCTCCGTAAAAAATAATGTCCGGATTTTCCGGATTATTATTTCGTGTTTCGATCGTTTATCCGGCAATGGAAGGCTTGTACATTTGATCCATCGAAACCGTCGTCACAAACAGTGGCGTGCCGTGCATCCCAAGCCACTTCTGGAGAACGAAAATGAAAGCTATCGGCTATACCATTAATGGCGCAATTGACCGCGCCAACGCCTTGATCGACCTTGAGATCGAAAAACCCACCGCGACCGGCCATGACATCCTCGTCAAGGTCGAGGCCGTGTCGGTTAACCCGATCGACACGAAAATCCGCCAAAGCCGCGCTGGCGAGGGCGGTACGCCAGTGATCCTCGGTTGGGACGCCGTGGGCGAGGTTGTGGAAATTGGCGACAAGGTTAGCCAGTTCAAAACCGGCGACAAGGTCTGGTATGCGGGTGCGATCAACCGCCCCGGCACCAATGCCGAATACCACCTCGTTGATGCCCGCATCGTCGGCCACGCGCCGAAAAGCATCGAAACGTCCGCAGCTGCCGCCTTGCCCCTGACGACACTGACAGCCCAGGAGATGATCTTTGACCGCCTGAAAGTCACCGATTCCGTGCCGGGTGCCGCGAATGCCATCGTGATCATTGGCGGCGCGGGCGGCGTTGGCTCTATTGCGATACAGCTTTTGCGCGAGCAGACCGATCTGACCATCATTGCAACGGCCTCGCGCCCCGAAACGCAGGAATGGGTCAAGGAGCTGGGCGCGCATTATGTCGTGGACCATTCCAAATCCTTGTCGGAACAGATTGCAGCCCTGAACATCGGCGCGCCAGGGTTCGTATTTTCGACCAACTATTCCGAAACCTACGTGCCGCAGATCGTCGAATTCATTGCGCCTCAGGGTCGGTTTGGCCTGATTGACGATCCTGAAGTGTTTGACATCATGCCATTCAAGGCTAAGGCCGTGTCGATTCATTGGGAGCTGATGTTCACGCGTTCGCTGTTCACCACCGACGACATCGCGCGTCAGGGTGAAATCCTGGATGCCGTCGCTGCTTTGATCGACGCCGCGAAGATTCGTTCGACCGCGACCGAGAGTTTCGGGACGATCAATGCCGAAAACCTCAAGCGCGCCCATGCCCTGATTGAAAGCGGAAAAGCGAAGGGCAAGATCGTTTTAGAGGGTTTCTGAAAGGCAGGTGAGCAGGCTTGATCACGTCATAAAATTACCTGTGAAAAGCTCAACGGATAACTTGCTGACCAAAGTGGTGAGAGATCAAGGCGCTTGGAGCGTTTGCGTTTTTGGGGTTGGCGGTGACTGCATTGATACTTGCCGCCACGGCAATGCAAAACAGGATGAGCGTATGGCACTGAACGATCTTCTCTGGCGGCGACCGCGCCATTACATGGATGTGGATGATGCCCACGACCATGTTCACTGGGTCGAGCTGTTCTTCGATCTGATCCATGTTGTCACGATCTTCATTCTGGGGAACTACCTTTCCCACCATCTGGACTGGCCGGGCTTCTGGATTTTCACCGGTCTGTTCCTGGCGATTTTCTACGCCTGGGCAGACAGTTCGGTCTACAACTCGCTGTATATCTCCACGGACATGCCGCATCGCGTGGCGATGGCACTGCAGATCGTGACGATGATGGTGATTGCGGCGGCGATTCCAGACGTGGGCGGTAAAGGCTGGGTGTATTTCGCGCTGGGCTACGCGCTGAATCGGGCGCTGACGGCCTATTTGTATTGGCGTGCGCGTTGTGTCGACAGCGCGGGTAACGAGCTGGCGCAGGAGCAGGGGCGGAATTTCTTCGTATTGGCCGGGTTGTTCGCGGTGTCGGCTTTTCTACCAAAACCACATGCTTACTGGGTTTTCGGTGCCGGCGTGGTAGCCATTCAGCTGCAGTACATGCTGCCGCGCGTCGGTACCCTGCGTTTCGAGCGCTTCGTGCCGAGTCTTGGCCATATCTCGGAGCGTTTCGGCCTGCTGGTGTTGATTCTGCTGGGAGAGGGCTTCTTCAAGCTGGTGCTAACGCTGGCGGATAAGGGCATCTATAAGGTTGGCGCGGGGACGCTTTTCAATGTGACCATGGGCGGTTTGTCTCTCTTCGCGCTGGCCTGGATCTATTTCGACAGCGTCGGCAATGCGAAGCCGAAGAGCCGCCATATCGGTGTACTGGTGGGATACTGGCTGGGACACATCGCGATCCTTTGGAGCGCGGTGGCGATTAGCGTCGCGCTAGCCGGTGAAGTTTATGTCGGTCTGCGGGAGCCTTATCCTGAAGGCTATGGTGCGCTCGGTTCGGTCGGCCTCGCCGTTTTTCTTGCGGCGCTCTGGACGCTGCAGCGGATGGTGGCCAAAGACGATGCCAGCTGCCACTACCACAGCACTGGTTTGAGGGTGTTCGGTATTTTCATGGCCTTGGTCCTATTGGCCGTTCACCCTTTCGTGCCGTCGATTTTCGGCAACGCTCTTTGGGGGCTGGCGCTGTTCTCACAGATTGTCGTGCCGATTTATCGAGCTGTTAGGTCGATAGGTACTGCTGATGGTCAGTAGCTGGCTTTCAATAAATCGAGCGGTGTCATTTACTGAGCACTGTCCAAGCTCCGCTTCTCGGCTCGGGCTTGTAGTGAACAGTACTTATGAACGTTCGCTTTGCGACCAAGGCTACTCACGGGCCTCAGCTAAACAAAAGCGGACGTTCAGAAATGATTCAATTGACCACTAAGCGGACCTTTTCAGGTCGGGGTTTACCCAATCCGGCTATTCGGAAACAAAGCACGCTTATGTTTAATTGCGCCTCCTGCTAACAAGGCCTGTTGCTTGCCTCTCATCTTTCCGTTCCAGTGAGACTATTGTGGCGTGATAATAAAGTCGGTAACACGTTAATAAAGTTGGTAACTCATTCGGCTGGGCCTATGCGTATCGCAGCCGGTACCGAACCCGAACTTTCCAATGAAGGTTCGTTCGATCGGGTCTCCCCCGGTTTTGGCATGAATTAACGTGCCACATTGGAATTCGATCAGGTTTGGGCGCCAACAGCACATGGCCATTGGCTGGCCGATATTGTCCCCGGCTTACACGACTTCCTGGAAGGTTAGTCACCTGGCGGCCTGCTAAAGGGGCAACTAGACTTCTGAACATGCTGTGGTTGGTTTTCGATCATTCAGGGCATGCTTGTGGGAGCTTAATACACCAAAAGACAGGGATATCAACGACGATGAAAACGCTCTTGGTCTTACCTTTTGTTTTGATCCTTGTCGGCTGTGCGGCCAACGAACCCATGCGCAGTGACAAAGCGGTCTTTAAATGGGACATGAGTGACTGTTCAGTCGGACAGGATTACTGTCCTTTCCAAGAGCGGGCGCTAATTGAAGTCGTGAATCCCGGTACAGATAGCGAGTTTTCCCTCGGCTTTATTGAATTTGATGACCAGGGTGCGCTGCACGATTACGCGGCGAAAGCGTATGTGCTCGATTATCTCAAAGAGGAAATGGCCGAGCCTTCAATTGTCGTCATTTTCACCCACGGGTGGCATCACAATGCGTTTTTTCAAGATGGCAATGTCGTTTCGTTCCGAGGCATGCTCGCCGGGCTTGCCAGAAAGTTCAAAGATCGAAACATCATTGGCCTCTATCTGGGGTGGCGGGGTGATTCGTTCCTGGTGCCTTGGATCAACGAACTGACATATTGGGACCGCAGTGAATCCGCCCATCAAGTGGGTTTCGGTGCTACCCCCATATTTACCGAGATCGAAAGCATTGTGAAAATACCCGAAAGCTCCCCTGACAACATTCTCGTTACCGTGGGGCACAGCTTCGGAGGGCTGATAACTTACACCGCGCTCGCGCCGGTGCTACAAAGTCGCTACCTGGTAGACCGTCAAGTGAACGCGGACACCGTTAGAGGTTTCGGTGACTTGGTCGTCCTGATCAACCCTGCTTTCCCGGCACAGCACCACCTGCCCTTGTTCAACTTGGCTCAAGAGGGGTGTGCCACATTCAGCGAGAACCAGCCCAAGCGACTTGTCATTGTAAGCTCGACCGCTGACAAAGCAGTACGCTTGCTTTTGGCTCCCGGGGAGCTAATCAGGAACTTGCCCGATCGTATGCGAGACAACGGCCAAGTGTTGGTTTGTGCGGATAACGGTAAGAACCCGTCGGTGCTACTGCAGCGTCAAGGATTCAATCAGGGCTCAACGCTGAAGGGTCCGGGAGATTTCGCCGCAACAGCGACGCACTGTCTGACTTTCAAAGACGACAAGCTCGTGTTTGGTTTTAAAAACAGCATTGTAAAAAACCACCCCTATATCACCCTGAGCACCACCGAGCACGTCGTCAAGGATCACAACGATATCTGGAATAAAAGGGTCGTCGGTTTGGTTGAAAGCCTGATCCAGAAAAAAGTGACGGCGGAGGTGGCCTACCGGCTTCCCGCGAGCACCGATGAAGTTGAAGAGTTTGAATATTACGAGTGCCCGACGACGCAAGGTTATAAGGGCACCCTCGATCTTCCAGCTAACCAAGAATCAAACACGTATTTGCCGCCCCAAACATAGCACTTCGGACGCAATGCAGCGAGACTGACGTTGACACCCTTGCTCGTTTGCATAGATAGATACCCGAACCATTCTTGGGCGCGAATGCATCAGCTGACTAACATTGGAAAACGGTGAAAAGTGCCATTCTCAAGCAATGCTTTAAGTTTTGATTTTGCTCCCTTGTCGTCACTTTTAGCCACGTGCCCGACAAGCTGTTTAATGCTGACGCTTGCGACCTGAACGTTTTGATCGCCAATCTGAACCATTTCACCGGAAACAGAGCCGATATTGATTGTAGAAGAAGGTTTGTTCGTTAAGTGTGGTTCTTCAGTTGTACTCTGAACGTTCGGAGAGAGCATATTGGGGTGCTTGGCGCCAACATTTAGGCTGCCACCTTTGAGAAACTGACCATCAGTTACCTTTCCTGCGAGACTATTCCTTACTCTGAGCCTGACGCCGAGTTTAGCTTTTTTTCATGGAACCCGAGAGGAGCGCGCCCTATTCTCGAATCGACTTTAAGTCTTAGCGCTTTGTGTGGATTTTAGCGGGTAAGCCACTAAATGATGGTTGCGTAAGCTAAGTTCTATGCATGGTCGTCCACGGCCGCAGCACAGCTGTTAACCCTTGAAATCTTGCACAGCCAGGCTCAAGCTTGACGTATAATCAGGGTAGATACCCAATTTTCTTACCCTGGGGATTGAATCCGTTGCTTATCTTAAAGCAGTTTTCTGTATTGATGGGCTTGCTTGTCCTGCATGCGAGCCAACCGCTTCTTGCCTCAGCCGCTTTTATGACCCGGCGATGGAGAAACGCACCCTTAGGCAGGCGGTAAAACGAGGAAATGGCATACCCAGCAACAAAATAGTCGATGGCGCGACAATACTTCGAGAGCTCTGGTGGCACACTCGGACTACTCAAGGCCTGAGATCTATTCTACGCATTGTTGGCTTCATCCAAGCGACAAACATTCAGCAGTTAGCCATCCGCTACAAGCGCATCAAAGTACACCCGCTCGTACTTACCATCACTGGACTCATGGCGCAGGATAACCCGAGTTTTGACCATGAGACTTCCGAAGCGCGCGCCTAGCTTCTCTTTCGCTTCTTCAGAAATTAGAAGAACGTGCCCATGGCCTGAGCGTTCCTTGAAGCTGTTCTCCGGATAGCCGAGCCCGTCCATCCAGATACGCGTCGTTGTAACGAGTTTCTCTTCGGCATCGTAAATGTCAAATGGACGCTTTCGCGAGCGCTTCCAGCCGAACTCATCAAGAACGCGTTGGTTCAAGGTCAGAATTGGATCGCGCAGATCTCCATACATCAGGTCGGCGACAGTGCAAAGCATCGCACCATCGCGATCCTTTATCATTGAGCCTAGATTGTCGAGATCCATGGCTCTTGCCATACCGAACAGATGCTCATCGGGTCCACAAGCCCATTCAAGTTCGGGGAGTGATGTACGGACTACCGAACATTTCTTCCAGTTTCCGACGAATGCAAACTCCGCTTGTTCAGCGAGAACGAAAAAACCATCAGCAATGGGCACGAAGGAGTTTTCCGGGCCCAACTGAAGCCACGTATCCGCTTCGATCCTCCAATGATCCATCTTGGGCAGAGCTGCAGGAACAATCCAGTCAGGTCGTGGCTCACGCGGGATCTCACGGCGAGAAAAGTGCGCTCCTCCCAATTCAGGCCAAAGAACCTGGAAGACACTGAAGTCGAATTGGCCTGCTATTGTGAGCTCTTCTATGACCTTCCCGAGGGAAACCAGAGCGCAATACGGCATAAGCCGCGCGTAAGAAAAACGGAGATCGAGGCTCTTGAGGTCGATCGCAAGCTGCTTCTCGGCAGGGGGGCCAAATGCCTCCTCACCGCCAACCTCGCGCATGAACTGAGCGCATCGCCTTCGGATCGCTTCAACTTCAAGTCCTGAAGCGCGGGAGACCATCTTGATCTCGTAACCGAGCGCAGCCGTCCAGAACCATGGATCATCAATCCAGAATTTCGAATCCGGCTCCACACCCGCAGGGAGCTCGAACTTTTCTGCGTTTCCGTCGCCGAGGACTGAGATTTCGTAGAACACTGGCAATTCTTGTGAAGGCACATCGAATGCTATCCCGAAGCGATGGAGAATGTTGCGCGCAATATTGGTGACTACCGCGTCGTCGGAAAGAGAGAGATCGCGCGCGTACTTTATGAGGGTGTCTTTGCAAGCTGAGTTGTCAACGAGCTTCCAGAAGATCGCTGAGAGCTCGCGGTGGCACTTCTCGACGCTTAACAACATCCCGGCAATCACATCGAATAGCTGCAGCCCTTCGGGATCCGCAGCCAAATCGAGCAAGCTTTCGCGGAGCCTATCCGTTAGTGGGTAGCATAGAAGCGAGAACCCAGTTCGAAAAATATGTCCGATCAACTCCTCGTGCGAGGAGACGTCATCGAGCACTTCGACAGGGGCTGCGGCGCCGTATTCTCGGTAGACTGACAGATGATCCTGAACTTGCATCCACACCTTGTACCAGTCCGCATCGGGGGCAATTAGGTCGAATACCTCATCAAGATCTGGCAGCACCATCTGCGCGGACGCCCTTCCATGGGCAAAGTCGTTCACGATCGAACCAAACCCTTGTTCTTGGCTCGCTTCACCGTCGCGTTTTTTACGCAACTTTTGAAGCGCGATCTTCTCTCCGCCAAGCCAGACTGACCAGCTACCCTTCAAGGCACATTTTTCGGCAACAACATAAAGTTCATCAGCTTTCTCCTTTGCACCAAGATCCATCAGACGCGATGTCGCCGCAATCGCAAACTTTGCGTCCTCCAGAACGATCGGGCGCTCGTTCAGAAACATCTCTACTTCCGCGAGCGATGCAGTTTCGAGGAGATCGGTCGCGCGCCGCGCATATGAATAGTCGACATGCCTTCTACCGTAGGATGCAACACCATCATTTGCGGCCACGAGTGCAGATAGGGACTCAATCGCTTTCAGCTTCTTCTCGTCATAATCGAATGACGATGAAGCACCTCCTTCCAGTGGTCCTTCGTTACGGATCTCTGTAAGTTCACGCTCTGCACGTTCGAGTGCGTGATCGAGTTTTTCGTTATTATTGGTTGCCACATCTTTGAGGCGAGAGAGCAAAGCCGATTCGTGGGACGTATCAGCGAACATCTGCGTGCACGTAACAAAGGCGTTCTCCGCCTCCTCTCTCACAGCTTCCGGCAGCCGGTCGTAGATTGGTGCTATCGCTTGATAGGCATCATCTCCAGCAAAGGGTACAACGAGCCTGCCGTAGAGCGTAAAGCATTGCCAGGCTAGGTCTGGCCGCTCAAGCACGATCCCGTGCAAGGTGGCAGCAACGATATCTGCCCAATTTAGAAGGCGCGTTCCGATGACCCGAGAGATGATCCCTGCGCAATGACCAGGGGCCCGCGCGACATTCTTTAGTAACCCATAGGAAACGCGATGACCTGTGTCGCTTCCTTCTGTATCGGACAGGCCGATGACAAATCGCGCGAACTCCAGAGCTAGTTCTCCCGCGCGATCAGGCACCGTATTGCATGCCCGCTCGAAGGCTTCATTCCAGAAGACGTATTGCGGCTCCTTCTTTGCCGCAAGCCAGTACCCGCAGGTATCGTTGTGAATGAGAGCCAGTTCGGCCTTCCCCTGATCAGCCGCATCGATCTCTGCTAGAGCCGTTGCAAGATCCAGACGTAATTGAACCGCGGAGTGCGGCGAGGACTCCGTCTCGATGAGGCGGTCTAGGTATCTAACTCTCTCAAGTGCCTTGTCCTGATCACCGTTTACACCATAAACCTCCCTCGCGAACGCTAACCTGAACGGCGTAAAGCGAAGCCGCGTATCACCTCGCGCGTAAAGTCGTCCTACCTGCTCTTCCAGAGCTTCAAGCGTTGCACCACTATGAAGCGCCGAAATCCTAACAAGCGTCTTTGCGTACCACTTCAAGCTATCACCCGAGAGTGGCCCAAGGGATTGGTGCCTTTCACCCGAGTCAGCGAGAGCCACGAATAGGCAGCTCTTGACCACCTCTTCCTTGACCGGGACGTCACGGGGATCACTTGCCATCTCCAACTTGCCCTGCAAGCGACCTAATCGAATGACGTTTTCCAACACCTTGTTCTGGAATTCATCTTCTTCAGACGCCTCAAAGAGAACGTCTACCCCAAGGTGCTCACTCAGTCGTGCAACCGAAAAGGCACTCGCGAGGAGCCCGCCGATATGCTCGCGGTAGCCGTACTCACGAAAGTTGTCGCTTGCGCTAACACGAACGTTTTCGAGAAAACGCCTTGCGAGATCTTGATCTCCTTGCTCGAATGCAACACGGGCGCACACGCGCGAGTTAGGGATAGATAGATCAGCAGCTTGTTCAGCTAGCCGTGCCAGCAAACCTCTGACGCGCTCGCTGTCTTCCGCGTGATTCAGGTAGTTTGCCGCTTGGACGAGCAGAGCAGTCTTTGCCGGCTCCTCTATGCCGATCTCGGTACAGAGCTGGTCGATGTCGGTCGTTGGATCGTCGTATAAGATGCCGCGGGCAAGAACGAATTTGAGGTTATCTGTGGGGTTATACTCAAATAGATCATCGAAAGGTAGACCAGCAACGATCTCAAGGATGTTCTCTATGCTGCGAAAGCGATGAGCGCGCTCGATCCAGTCATATAGACCTCGTAGTTCGGGATTACGGATTGACTGATTACCTTGTCCGAAGAAATACTCGGCAGGCTCGATTACCTCAAACAGAGATCGCGCGCGAACGAAATCCCCTCGCTCATGAAGCTCATCCAGGAGCGCAAACGCACCGTCGGTTGCGTCGCCATCCGCTATCGCGGTTTGGAAAGCGCGATCCAGTTCCTCAAAAGTAAGATAGGTGTCGACAAGGTCGAGCTGACTGATAGCCTCTAGGCGATAGTCGATTTCTTTTTCGGCCATCATCAGTTGAATGAGTTTTGGTAGTTCGTCCTTACCATTGATCGCGCTGTATGCAAGCCGAAGGTCAACGTAAACGTCCTTGCCAGGACGAAACTCCTCTAAGTGCTTCCGGAAGAGGGCGGGCTTAGCCAGTTCCTTTACAACTTGCTTGTCTCCCGCACGAGAGCGATAGCGCAGCTCAAGCCAGTGCTGATCGCTTGTACTATCGGCGCGCGCAGCAACTTCTGCCAGTTCTGAATATAAGGCGGCATCGACGCTCGGGTCTTCCTGCCCAAAACGCTTTTTGGTTTCTTGGCCTAAGAATACGCGGAAGCTGTTGTGAAAGATGCTCCACTTTCCTGACTTCAAGCCGGAGAGCAAAAACCCGGCTTGCTTGCGAACACTCTCAACGGCCGCATAATTGACAACGCTTGCGAGCTCCGCAGGTGAGATTTTGTTATCCGCCCTCGCGAGCAGTCCGAGAACGTGCTTTGCGTCATCGTCTAGATGGACCCCGTTCCAGACGAGCTCATACATCAGCTCAACGTTGGTGCCGATTTCACTTGAGGAAAGGAGATGATCTGCCTCCTCCTTGGTTTCGGTCTCTGAGAGTTTTCCGATGTAGTAACGGGCTAAAAGTGGATGACCAGCGCACACATCGGAGAGCGCTTGCCGATCAACATGCTCTGGTAGTTCAGCCTTGTCGGCCATATCGAAGATGGCTTGCTTAGGCAGCGGTGCCATCTCAACGCGCCGATCCTCGGCTGAGGCTTGTTGAACAATACTGGGAGCCAATCCATTAAGCTCTAGGTATTGCGAGCCGAGAATGAATAGAACTCCATCGGGAACGCTTTGCGGAGGTGGCAGTATCGACAGAAGGTTGTGTTGCGGGTTTTCTTCCCGCTGAATGTGGTCCAGACCGTCGACGATGATGAGGGTCTTTTGACTTTTTTCCAGAAATAGCTCCTTGGCCTCTTCGAGTTGGTTTAGGAACTCCTCGCGAAGCTGTTCCGCGTCCGCAAATCGCGGACGTGAAAAACCGAGCTTATCTAGAGCGAATGTGACGTCATTGAGGAAATCCATAGCCTCGGCTCTACCAAGACCGTGGCGCTCGTCAGGCACAAAGGCGAGATATCGCGCAACGCCATAGCGCGGCGTGGATGCAATAGCATGTTGCAGTGTTGTGGACTTTCCCGTACCTGGTGGACCAATAAGGCTTATATATCCAGAACTGTGATCGTCAATCACACGTCTTAGGGCTTTCTCAACAGCAGGGTTGACCTGTACATCTTGATAAAGCGGAAAACTGTGTGATGCGCGAAGCCCAGAGATGCGGTTCCAACCAAGTGTGTCGATGAGCTCTTGCTCGGTCCAGAGCTTCTTCGTATTACGGTCTGCAACGATTTCAGGTATCAGATGCTTTATCTGCCGGGCTTTTTTCGCGGCGTATGCATCAAGGTTCTCTATCTGACGTCTGGTGAGCTCATTCTGATCGTAGAATCTCAGCTGACAGAACATCTCGAAGAATTGTTTTTCTGGCAGCATCGAAACTACCATAAGCTCCCGGATGAACGGCGCCCAAGGGGAATCTAGCAGCGCTTCTCGGCTCAGATCAGTCTCGGGGTCTGTAAGGAAAGCAAATAACTGCGCACTATGACCAACATCGCCAAGTTTTTTCTTATCATTGGTGGACGGATAACCTGCCAAGACGTAACGAATGCAGATCCTCTTGTCAGGGTATTCCTCTCGAAGCGCGCTCCAGCTTTTCGCGATCTCGGCAATCAGCCTGTTGTCGACAAGTTCAGTTGCCATACTGAAGCGGTCGGGATAGGTCTGGGACTTGATCTGATAGGCGAGTAACTCATGGCGGCTGATCGCAACAAGGTCATCGCAGATACCTGCGGCGTGATCACAGACCGAAATTGCGTCAAGCTGGTTGTCCTGTATGAGGCGCAGGAGGGCGCTGGCCGAAAACTCGTACTGAACGAAATAGCCTCTGATGGCACTTTCTTCACCTGATGCTGGCGCGCGTTCTTTAGCCATCCACTTTGTTACCTAACAGCTTATTAGTTTGAGTTCATATTAAACCGCAACCGCATGGCCCCGTCCAAATCTGCTTCACAGCCTTGATAGTGCCCATTTTTCAAAGTGTTGCCTAGCTGCACCTGGCCGTTTTCGGGCTTCATCGTTTGTGAATAGTGTGTAGGCGGTTTATCCGTGCACGTTTTTGCAAAAAATGCAGAAGGTCAAAAAGTTCCTAATGTAAGTCAACGGGTTACAGAGGGGCTTTGTGAAAAGTGTGCAGCGCCGCGCAAACTAAACCGCAGAAAATTTGGCGTTTTTCAGGCTTTTTCATTATGCCGCTACTTTAGCGACAGGCCTTTTTGCCATCGACTTTCCATGCTTCAAGCAGTTATCAATCGGGAGTTTGCGGATCTGAAAGAGGAAGCTATCGGGGGAGACTCTGAAGAGAATCGGGCTGGGAATTGGCTGGTCTCCGAATGTTCGCTTTTGTTTAGCGACGGGAGGAGTCTGATCGAAGCCCGAGGGTGATCATCGACCGGGGCTGGGAGCGTTTGCGGCATCCAAAGAGACCAAATACAGAAGCTACGCACCTAAATTTCAATACTCTCAGCTATCTCCAGAGCATCCTCGACCTCGACACCAAGGTACCGCACGGTGCTCGACATATTCGTGTGTCCCAACAGCAACTGGACGGCTCGAAGATTCTTGGTCTTCTTGTAGATCAATGTCGCTTTGCTCCGTCTCATTGAATGGGTTGCGTAGACTGAAGGATCAAGTCCAATGCTGGTAATCCACTTTTTGACAAGACGGGCGTATTGGTGAGTAGTGATATGGTCGAACTTTCGCATCCGGCTCGGCCACAAATAATCCATACCTGCGAGTCCTCGCAACTCGATCCATGCTTCGACCGATTCGCGCGTCTTTTTGGTTATCTCAAACTGAACAGGCTGACTGGTCTTCTGCTGGATGACTTGCGCCCGGTCCAGAACCTCACCGTTTCTGGAAATGTCTCGAACCAATAGCTTTACCAGATCGCAGGATCGGAGTTTGCAGTCAATTGCCATGTTGAACATCGCCAGTTCGCGGATGTTCTTTGCTATCTCTAACCGAATACGGATAGCCCATATTTGTTCGAGTTTGAGCGGCAGCTTCTGGCCGACGAGCTTCCCTTTGTTCCAGGGAACTTTGCTGGTAGGAAACGTCATGACGTGGCCCTCTTCGGAGGGTAAGGGTCTTTAAGTATGGTTCAGAAAATTGTTCCCTGCTGGCCAGCCTGGTCGCAAAGCGAACATTCAGATTTTGGAATAACGCGGCGTTCACCGGCTAGTCCGGTGCAACGCTTCGTTATGGCCCATTACGCAAAAATACCAAAACATTACTGAACATCCTCTTGCACTATATTTGGTTGCAAAAAGTCGATTACTTTGTTTTAGGCATTAGGTTGGTTCCGCCGCGTTCATCAATCTTTTGGAATCGAGCGTTGATACCCTCGAACAGTTTTTCAAACTGGATTGCCGTTTCTTCGGATAAAACCGCTTTCACATCGTTCGACATCTTAGTAAGTAATAGGCGCGTAGGTCTGGTTTTGTGAAACTCGATTCCTATGTCAGCTAGGGCCAACTCAACCCGCTTGGCTATTCGGGGTATGTTGTCGTTTAACACCAGCTTTTTACCTTTCAGCTCCTTCGCGTAACTCTCTCGCACAAGTGCTTCATAAATTTTAGTATCCAGTAAGTCTTCAATGTCAGCTTCACCCGGAGGGTTTCCATTGAAAGCTTCTGTGACCTGCACCCAACTTTCTAATCCATCGTGATCTTAGTAATGTTCATCACCAGAGAGGACGATGAACATGAAAAAGCGATTCACCGAAGAACAGATCATTCCCATTCTAAAGGAAGCCGAGGCTGGCTTACCGGTCAAAGAGCTGTGCCGGAAGTACAACATCTCGGACGCGACCTTTTACACCTGGCGCAAGAAGTATGGCGGCCTGGAAGTCTCTGAAGCCCGTCGCCTGAAGGCGCTGGAGGAAGAGAATGCCCGGCTAAAGAAATTGCTGGCCGAGTCTATGCTCGACACCGAAGCTCTGAAGGCCGCCCTCAACCGAAAGTACTGACCGTCGGGAACAAGCGCGAGGCTGTGCGCACCATGCTGTCGGAGACGACGATATCCGAGCGCAAAGCCTGTTCACTCGTCGGGTTATCCCGCGCAACGATGCGGTATCAGTCTCAACGCTCGCCAGAGGAGCGTGATCTGACAGAACGCATCAAAGCCATTGCGTTCGAACGTCGCCGGTTCGGGTACCGGCGTGTTCATCAGTTGCTGCGTCGTGAGGGTGCTGAGGTGAATCACAAGAAGGTTTATCGACTTTACCGGGAAGCAGGCTTGGCCGTCCGCAAACGCAAGCGCCGTAAAGGGGTGATGGTCGAACGGCAGCCCTTGGTGCTGCCCGATGCGCCGAATCATACCTGGTCTATGGATTTCGTCATGGATTCCTTGGCCAACGGGCGCAGGATCAAATGCCTGACGATCGTGGATGATTTCACCAAGGAATGCCTCGACATTCCCGTTGCTATGGGAATCTCAGGCGAACAGGTGGTCCGCACCCTGGATGGCATAGCGGCCTTCAGAGGCTATCCAAAGGCCGTCAGAACCGATCAGGGGCCGGAATTTACTGGCAGAGCATTGGATCAATGGGCTTACCATCGTGGCGTTGAGCTGAAGCTGATCCAGCCTGGAAAGCCGATGCAGAATGGTTACGTCGAAAGCTTTAACGGAAAATTCCGGGATGAGTGTCTGAATGAACATTGGTTCCGGGATCTTGCTCATGCCCGCGAAAAGATCAGCAACTGGCGCTTGGACTACAATGAGCGGCGACCGCATTCCTCCTTGGGGTATCAGACACCCCTGGAGTTTGCCTCCGCTCTCCGACTTGGAAAAACTGATTCAAAAGTAACGGACATTACTAGGGAGCTGTTGGATTAAAGACTGGGTGCAGGTCAGGGCGTTTTGAAATCCGAGAGAGGTACTCGTAAAAGATGTCATCTTGGCAAAGCTTGTAGCCTCGGGCCCAAGTCAGAGCCTGTAAATAAATCTGTGTAACTGCCCACCCCATTACAGGTGGCCGTCCAGGCGGTCACCGAATTCGATAATAAAGCGATTCAATGCCGGCTTCCAATCACGGATCGGCATGGTCCATTTCTTTGAGGCCTGTTGGATCGCCAGGAAGGCCACTTTCAGGGCAGAGTCATCACTTGGGAACAGCTTCCGGCGCTTGGTCGCTTTGCGGATCACGCTGTTCAGCGACTCAATGGCATTGGTGGTGTAGATCACTTTCCGGATCGCCGGCGGGTACTCGAAGATGGTGATCAGGTTATCCCAGTGGCTTTGCCAGGAACGAGAGATCTGTGGGTATTGGC
>NZ_FONF01000040.1:0-12904 GCF_900112835.1 Marinobacter sp. DSM 26671
GGCGGCAGTCAGATTATGCCAAAGATCGTGATGGAATAACTATCCCTGTTGACGGTGCCGGCCGGCTCGGGGCTGGCCGGCAAAACGGCGGCCTAGGCCGCCCTGCGTAAACACTACGAAGTCACGCTTTTTGGCATCCTACGGGCCGGAAGGTTGCTTTCCACTCTGGTGTTGGTGGAAACCCGCGTGGCGACGGGTGACTGGCTGCTGATGCATGGTTCGCCCGAAGCCGTTGAACGGTTTTGTGCCTCACAGAGTGCCTGTTGTCCCTGGGTTTTCCTGAGGGCGAAATGGAGCGGGTCATTAAGGAGTTCGGAGTGGCAGAGGTGGCACTGCGACGCGGATCTTCACTGATCGCGAAGACTCCCGAGGAGCGGCGCTTCCGTGAACAATTCCGGCTCAGTAGTAGTGGTGTCCGAGGGATGGGACAATCCCAAGCCACGCGGTTTGGTAACTCCCGCCTTGAAGAAAGCGACACACTGTTGCTGGTCGGTGGCTGGAACCGGGTTCGTGAGCTGCAGCAGGAGCGTGATTTTGTTCTGCTGGATACGCCCGAGGAAATGGACGAAATGCCCCGCTGGCGCTGGCGATAATCGGCAGTGGCTGCCTGACACGGCCGGAAGCCTATCGATCCCTCAATTCCACCAGTCTGTATTGATTGCCGGACTATTACCTCTGGCGATGGAGTGAAGCGGTGCTCCGGCGCTGATTGTCTACCAGCTTGTCGCAGGCTTTGGCGATGCAGGCCCCGTGCGCTCTACGTAAGCCTGTTTCTGCTGACATCCGTGCTCAATCAGTTTATCTCGAATACTGCTACCAACGTGCTGGTAACCCCCATTGCCACTGCGTGGGAATGGGGGTCAGCCCCGAACCAGTACTGATGACCGTGGCCTCGCCGGTCAACATCCTGATGCTTGCGCCGGGAAACTACCGCTTCCTCGATTTCGCCAAGTTAGGGGTGCCCCTGCAGCTGCTTGCCATGGGCGTGGTAATTTGGCTCACGCCGCTGCTTTTTCCGTTTTGAGGTCTCTTCCTAAAGCCTTTTTCATCTCTCCCAAAGACGCCGTCGCAGCTAGCGCGGGCGCATTGACGATAGAAAATTGGGCATTCATCAGACTTTCCTTAGTTTTGGTTACGACTATACAGCAGTTGCCGTCCCTGGAAAGAGATGTTTTGGGCGGTGAAAAATGTCCGCTTTGTGGTCGACCTGAATGTCCGCTTTGCGACCGCTGGCACCCTAGGCAATTCCTAAACAAAAGCGGACATTCGGAAATGGCCGAATTGACCATAAAGCGGGCCTTTTTGCCGCGTCGCTCTACTTCATTATTTCTCCGATCCAATGGAATATACGACGCCTTAGGGAATAATCAGAGACCTCTTAGACAGGCTTCCACCATGGAAGCCCACAAGAATCTGCTTTAGCGACTACGAGAGCTACGCTTTGGAACGCCCGGGTCGAAGCGACATAGAGGGTTGCCGCAGGCCCAGGTTCAAGAGCTTCGCCAGCGTGCAGGAATTTCTCAATGCCCGCGGTGGGAACGATGAGCACGCGCTGGTATTCGGTACCCTTTGCCGCCTTGAAGTTAATGTAATCCAAATCGAACTTCTTTCCTGAGCTGGAGGAATGTCGCAGGCACTGCGGTGAAAATTCCTCTACGTAGATGTTCACATGGTCAGGATGAATCAAGAAAACTCCGTCGTGACCGGTCGTTTCATGGTTCTTTGAGTCTGTTGGTGGGAGCCGCCACTTGGGGCCAAAGATCGTATCCCCGAAGGCAGCAATTTCAGGACGGCATCTGTATGTGGTGGTGCTGTAAGAAATCTCGACGAGACCAATTTTCTCGCGCTCCCGAAACCATTCGATAGCTCCCGCATAAGCGTAACCTTTGTGCTTTGAGCTGCGTGGATTGGTCGCGAGAACGGCCTGCCTGAAATCGCCAACCATTGTGATATCGATTGACGAGCCTAATAGTACATCCAAGATACTCCAGTCGTAGGCGCTCAAGTCTTGAACCTCGTCTATCACTATTTCGTCATAGATACATTCAAGTCGTCGCATGAGGCTGCCACTGCTAGCTTCGATTAACTCATTGGCCAACCGGCCCAGCTCGCACGCATATACACTCGACCCCGAATCAAGGAATCTGGCAGGCCCTTTAGCGAATCTATGAGGCCGGCCATCAAAATTAAACCCGAGGATACGTCTTCCTGGGAATTTGAACGGTACAAATGGCCGAGCAAAATGTCGGGTAAGGAACGCGAACCAGCCCATTACTTCGATGTCAGAGTGACTACCTGCGACCGCTCTCAAGCGGGCCCTTAGCACAGCTTGATTGGCTTGGGTGAAAGTTATTACTGCGACTCGCCGATTCGGCGCCAGCGACGCGCAGTGCTCAACAATTCCTCGTGTCTTTCCCGAACCTGCCACTCCCAGCGTAAGTCGGTTAACCATGGATAAACTCCGCCGCCTCTCGCAGGTAATCTGGCGCATTCAGGGGTTCGCCAGATTCCGATATGCGTAGCGCGGCTTCTGTTTTCTCTCGCTCCATCCACGTGGCTAAGTTAGCCCGTAATGTGATTCCAAGCATTCGTCGGACTTTGTCTTCTCCATTGAAATGCACAATCTGGGGTTCTAGTGTCCTGCCATGCTCCACTTGGCCGACAAAAAGCTCCCGTTTACCTGTTTCCAGAAATTCATCTAAGGGCTTTCGAAGATCTTCCGCGTCGATGCCGTCATTGTCACGTATCGCTGCTACCCGCTTGTCCAACGCTTTACACAATTCAAGTGCGCGCGCAGCCGAAAGGCCCCTCATACTTATAACATCGATTCCTAGCTCAATAGGCCTTCTTTGATATAGGTCTACAAAAATGCGCTCAAAGATGATCTCGTCGGATGCACCTTCCACAAGAACGATCTTATCTGCCAAGGCGAGCCTCAACGTGTCATAGCCGGGGAGCTTCTGAAAATATGTGACTGTGTCCTTTCGAAGTTCGGGAATGCGAGGTGCCGCGCTCGCTCCGATGAGCAACAAGGAGGACAGCCCTAGTCGATTGAGAACGAATGAGCTGTGAGTCGTGATAAACAGTTGCTGCTGGTCACCAGCCAAGTCCTGCATCCGCGAAATCAAGGTTGCAAGGCTGGTGTGTGAAAGGTGGTTCTCTGGCTCCTCGACCATGACAAATTTTGCTCGATCGGAATGACGGTCCATCGCTAGCAAAATCTTGATAGCTGCTTGCTGACCCTGCCCCGACATCGAAAACGGAACGCGATCTACATGAGGCGTAATTGCCGTCTCCCATGAGGTCCGCGCACTCTGGTCCATCGCAAGCGAAATCGGTTTATCTTGAAGTGATGCCTGACCGGCGCCAATTCTTTCGTTGATATCTCCCAAGACACCATCAGAAAGCGAAACCTTAACTTGACGATAGGCGAGCGACACGGCTGCCCGCTCGGACGGATCCAGATTATCACTAAGAATACTGCGCAGGTGGTAGTCAACGCCATGGGCTGATCTAACGGTGCGGGAATCAATGACGGCGGTGACAAGTTGACGTGGCCGTTGAGTAAGCCGGTTGTCGGCGAAGTCACGCCAATCTTCCATATAATATTCTACTGGAAGGACGTCCGACGGACTCTCCATCCACTTCTCGAAGTCAGCAATGTATTCAGGGTTTGGAATAATTCGGAGCGATGTACCTGGGCAGGCTTTGGTAGGCACTTCGCTGTTCACTGCGCCACACAGATGCTGAAGATCGTCCCTGTCCTCAAAGAATAATTCGATCCGGATTTCTGGCGGTGCGACTTTGTATCCCGCTTTTCTACTTTCGACGAAATCGTCAACCATTCTTGTGTTAAACCAATAGGGATTCAGTTCCTCGGATGCTCGCCGTCCA
Source organism: Marinobacter sp. DSM 26671 (assembly GCF_900112835.1). Classification (NCBI taxonomy): domain Bacteria; kingdom Pseudomonadati; phylum Pseudomonadota; class Gammaproteobacteria; order Pseudomonadales; family Marinobacteraceae; genus Marinobacter; species Marinobacter sp. DSM 26671. The sequence continues at coordinate 3,895 of NZ_FONF01000040.1, forward strand.
TTGATCCGTCCGGTGAGGCCCAAAGCGATAGCTTCAAGCAGCGTGGACTTTCCACTTTCATTGGCACCCACAATCAGATTGAGGTTTTTGTCTGGCTGGAACTCGAAGTCCTCGAAAATGCGATAGCCGGCGATTTTTACCTTCGTTATCATCGGAACCTATCCTTTTGAGTCCGCTTATAATTTGAATTCCAAGGAGGGGGGTATGCAGGAGAACGATCAGCCCAAGTACCGGTTTTCATCCGCTAAGTAACGGAAAATGGGTCGCTATAACGCCGATTGACACTAATTGAGCCTGCTCGCCAGCCCAGCGGTTGCCCGCTAGACCAAACATTGAAGCGAGAACCCTTATAAACTTTTACCATAGCACCCACCGGCATAATTGTGGAATCGATCTGAATGCCCGTAACCTGTTCGTTGGCATGACCGACCCGCAGGGGGAAGTATTACTGCACAAGGAAATCAAAGCCCGACAGAAACTCTTTCTGAAGCTGATCGATCCCTTTCGTGATTATCGGGCTGTTGGCGTCGCGTGCATGCACAGCTGATACCTGGAATTCCCCCGATACGCGTGACACCCCCAGCCTCAAACTGGATCTTTCGGACTCGGATCTGAATGTCCGCTTTGCGACCGAAGTGACCCGACCTAAAGAGAAAGTGGTTTAGCTGCATATTCCGGCCCATCATGAACACCCATTCCGGACGAACGTGAACACCGATTCTGGTTCAACGTGAACAGTCATTCCGATTGAAGGTGAACACTTTTCCGGATTTTGCGGAATCGGTGTTCACGATGCCGGAATCAGCGTTCACATTCCTGGAAACGGTGTTCACGTTCAACCGGAATCCTTCTTAACGCATTGTTTATTCAACCGCTTGCTACTCTGATTCCTTTTTCTGGGGAGCGGAGTTGTGCCAGCAAAGAGAATTCCAATGCGTAAAATCAGAGAGGTGCTTCGCCTAAGGCTGGAAGCCGGACTCTCGATCCGGCAGATCAGTGCCAGCACTAAGACCAGTTTCGGGGCCATCCAGAAGCTGTTGGCCCGGGCCGATGCCCTGAACCTCAACTGGCCGTTGCCCGAGGATTTGGACGATGGCCGCCTTGCGGCCCTGTTCTATCCCGGTGCCGATCGCACCACATCGACTCGCTACCAGGTGCCTGACTGGGCCACCGTTCATCAGGAACTCAAGCGTAAAGGGATGACCAAGCAGCTGTTGTGGGAGGAATTCACCGCTGAGTATACCAATCACTGTTACAGCTACTCCCAGGAAACCGTCACCGCAGCTTTGTTACAAGAATACAAATGCACACTGGCTTATCAAGCCAGCAACTGGAAAGCTCCGGAAGAAAGTTGTGCATCCATTCGACCTTATTTTCCGGGACCCGAATGTATACCTGATCGGGAAAATCGAGGGCAGGGAAGGTATTCGCCAGTGGTTCTAAACTATGCGACATCGGGTGAGGTAGTGGAAGTTGTAGTAAGTGTTATTGAATATGGGTAATTCATACTTTTAGCGTCAAAGCGACCTTATTTGTCGCAATGAGGGATTATCGTTACCGAAGTTTCATTCACGCCGATAAATTGGCATGACTCTTACGGCCGGTATGTCCAGAAAAGGCGCGTGGCTATGTACTTTAATTCTCGAGCGATCTTGCTTGCAGCATTATTCACATATTCGAACTATAGAGGATTTCTAGGATTTATGGGTGGTTAGATAATCTGGTTTTTGGGAGTGCGGATGGCTTCGAGCATTGACCGGCGGGCTGACCGTTACACACAGCTTTTGAGCCTAGACAAAATTTCAGTTTAAGGTGAGAAAATGATCAATTTGGATAATCAAGAGTTTACTGGACGAAGGCGTCAGGCAGCTGTGCTTGCAGTGTTGATTATTATCGCATTCTCGTGGTTGAACATTATCGATCGTAAGGCGCAGGAATATGCAGACGAAGCTATTGTTCAATCCCTGAGTATTTTTGGAACGCTCCGATTAGCAAATGCTGCTATTTCTGTTATCAAAACGGTAGAAGTGGACGCAGTAATCGCCTCTGTTCAATTCGGTCAGATGCTCGATCCAGTAGATGACTTGATTGAAGATGCTTCCTCTGTTCTTAAGATGTCAATTGGATCCCTGATCGCTCAAAAAATCCTTGGTGAAATCGTTGCAACGAATTTTTTTAAACTTCTGCTCACAGTCTCTGGGGCGTTGCTTATTGTCTCCTTCTTTTTAGGACAAGGGAGGCAGTCGGCATTTCTGATAAAAGCATTTGCCCTAGTTGGGCTGGCCCGTTTTCTCGTTGTATTAGTGGTTTTTCTTAATGGTATTGTGGACCAGGCGTTTGTATCAGAGAAGACGTCGTCTGAGCATAAAGGCATTCAAGCTGCATCAGCGAGCATCTCCTCAGTAAGTCCACAGGGTGCAGCGCCAGATGACAATGACCCAGCTGTTATCGAGCTGAAAGAGCAGATTCAATCACTTAATGAAGACAGAGAAGCACTGCAAGAAAGCCTTTCCATAACACAAGCCAAAGTTGCAGACGCGCAGGCTGATCTGGACGTTTCTGAAGCAGAGTTGGCGATAATCCGCAAGGAGTTAGGCCTGAGAGAGCGTTACTTTTCCGAGAACCCTGAATATGATAAGCAAAAAGCTTCGGTCGAGCAGCGTGCTTCGGCGCTTTCTGGCGCACTCAATGAGCTCGATAAATTGGTAGAACGTGTGGACAGTATCGACGAGCAGCTCGAGGCTCTTGCTGGAGAGCTCAATGGCGGTGGGAAAGGCTTTTTTGCCTCTGCCAGGGAAATGACGGATCTTTCTCGCATACAGGGAAAGGCGGAACAGATGGTTGATTCGATGCTTAATTTGATGGCGCTCCTGACTCTGAAAGCGGTCGTTATCCCTATAATTTTTCTAGTGCTTCTTCTAAAAGGCTTCAGTTATATCTGGGGTATTGATGCGAGAATACTAGCGGTACAACAATGGCAAAGTGCAAAAGGTGAGCTTACAAATAAGGCATGATCGATAGGAAATAATCAGACTTTAGCAAAAACTCGAGGCACCTCAGGACTCCGCGGGCACGGTCAGTAGCATTATTATCACTGGCCGTGCAATGAGGTATTCTCGAGCCGGCGGGGCTGCACGAGGAGACTGCATCAGCGACAGCTGCTGTTCGGTTATCGCAGGATTTTTCTGATAAGGAGCCGTACTGGAACGGAGTCAGGGTCAAGTGAATGAAGAATACCTTTCAGTAATGGCGCGGGATAGAAAAAACGACATTAAATGACGTATCGACAGCATAAAGTGCTTTCGAAAGGATCGGGAGACCACCCTATGCTGTTGTGGAAAGAGCTCATCAACGAAGCCCAGGATCTGGAGCGAAGCGCCGCCGGTTCCAAAGATGATCTGAAGCTTCTGCAGATTTACCTCTGCCGCCTGTACCTTACCCCTGGATACGAGAACACTTTGAGTCTGTTCAATGCAGAGGAGTCGATGGCTTTTCTGGGTATTGATATGCCGGAAGACGGTGAGATACAGCTGGGTAGTCGTGCCCATCTCAAGTCCATCCGTAAGCGCGAAAAATCACTGACTGCATCATTGAAGGGTAAGCCTCAATTCTCGTTCGAGCCGTTGCTGTCCAGTTTGGTTAGGCTCCTGAAGCCTAATTTGGTCGAGGTCAAGGTGCTGATCTACGCCTTGCTGCTACTCAAGCACCCACAGTCCAAACAAGTGCTTCGGGAGCTGGAGATTAACGAGTTCAACAACTCGGTCAACGCGCTGGCCAAAGCCATGCGAGAGTCATCCCGTATGCTTGCCCGGGCACTGGATGAGGACGCCATGCTCTGCCAGATCCGCCTGTTGGAACCGCCTAACCGTGGCAGCGATATCTGGGATCTGGTTGAAGGCGGTCCGTTATTAGGCAAATTGGTGCTGGCAGCTTCCAACGTACCCGGTAGCCAGAGCGAGCAGGATATTGAACAGATGCTGTTTCGGCATGTATGCCCGCCGGGCCCGGAGGCAAAGCATCGGATTGGTGACTTCAATGGTGTGCCAGAGCTCCAGTTGATGCTGGATTACCTTAACAACGCACTGAGCACCAAGGCCCGTGGCAAGAACATACTGTTGCATGGCAAACCGGGCACCGGCAAAACTCAGTTGGCCCGCGCTATGGCCAAAAAACTCTCCGCACCTTTGTATGAAGTACCCACTAAAGATGCTCACACCGGTGCCATGACAGGCCGCATTCGGTTGGATGCAGCCAAGTTGGCGCAGATGTTCTTGGAGGACCGCTTGGGTGCAATCCTGTTATTCGATGAAATGGAAGATGCGTTCCGTAGGTCGGATCAGTTAGCCAAGGGTTGGTTTAATCAATTGCTGGAAGAGAACCAGGCACCGGTGATCTGGACCAGCAATAACATTGCGGAAATGGATCCGGCGTTTCTGCGCCGGTTCGATTTCATTGTTGAAGTACAAGGCTCCGGAACCGACCAACAAAACGAACATCTGAAACGCCAGCTGCAGAATCTGCCAGTGTCTGCGGACTGGGCGGCAAATGCCGCTGGCCAGAGCTGGATGACTCCAGCACTGGCCAAGAACCTGGCTGAGGTTGCACGGTATCTGCCGGCCAAACAGGTCATCCGAAACCAGAACCGGCTAGAATCGCTGATCGATCAGCGCCTGGCAGCCCTCGGTGAGAAGCGCCCGGTACAGGTGCTGAAGAAATCCCGCAAAGCAGACTTTCCGCCATTCCGGGCTGAATGGATCAACACACGGCCAACACTCCGAAATGTTGAACGGCTAACGCGAGAAGAGAGTACGGCCCGAATTTGCTTGTATGGTCCGCCCGGAGCGGGCAAAACAGCCTATGCCCAGGAACTCGCCACGCGCCTGAACAAGCCGTTCATACTTCAGTCGGGCAGCGACTTGCTGGGCATGTACGTGGGTCAAACCGAAAAGAACATTGCAGCGATGTTCGATGAGGCCGAGAAAAGCGGCGCCGTGCTTTTACTGGATGAGGCTGATACGTTTCTCTATACCCGCAGCATGGCCCAACGCAGCTGGGAAGTGAGTGCCGTGAACGAATTCATGGTTCGCCTGGAACGATTCGACGGTGTGTTCCTGGCCACCACTAACCGATTTGACAGCTTCGATAAAGCCATACTCAGGCGCTTCCAGCTGAAAGTGGCATTCAGTTGCCTGAACGCGGAGCAGGTCAAAGTCATCATAACGGCGTGTGTAGTGGACTCAGAGAAAGCAAAAGCGCTGACAAACGACCAGCTCAGCCACCTTGATCACCTGACACCGGGCCTCATCCGTGCCGCTGTTCAGAACCTCCGCTTACGCGGATTCAAAGCGCGAACGGAAAGGCTGCTTGAGGCTTTGAAGGAGGAGCAGCGTCAGCAGACAGAGGGCGTTGTTAGTCAGCCGATTGGGTTTGTTCAGTGAGCAAGGGCAACTGATAGCCATTTTAGAGCCGTCCGTGGAAACGTGGTAGAACCCTAGACCTTAATCTGGTCGGAAAAGTTCCGGTGTGTTGTTAGGACAATTATTTTGCAGCAGTGATTCGAGCATGGCGACGGTCAAGTCGCCATTCGAATGACCTGCACCGGTGTCAATGTAAATCCGATTTGCAGCCTGAAAAGGTTCCTTAAGCGGGGTGTGCCCTAAAACCACATAATCGATACCGGCCACTTCTAAAGGGGCGGCATCGTAAAGTGCACTGAGAATTGTGGAACGACCCCAAATTGCTCTTCTGAAATCGGAGTCCGTGAGCTCGCGTGCCAGAGACTGCCATTGATGACCCGGTACCTCGGCATGGATCACACCGACGTTAATCCCTCCAAGCGGTATCTCAATTGCCAATGGTATCGATTTTTCCAATTTAATAATTTCGCGATACAGTTCGTCGAGATCATATTCTAATGCCCATTCGCCGCCATTTTGCATCCAGAACTGGAATTCAGATGACCCTAGACCTTTAGATAAAGCGTCTAGCATCATAGCCTCATGGTTTCCCCACACAGAATGAAACCAGGGTTGCTGAGGCAGTCTGAGACATTTCGGGGAATCTGGTCCGCGATCAATCAGGTCCCCTACCGATATCACTCGATCTATGCTGGAGTTAAAGCCATGCATTTCTAAATGTTCGAGGAATTCGGCGTAGCATCCGTGGAGGTCTCCAACCACGAAATCCCTGCCAAAAGTATTCTCACCCAGACATCGTAATCGCTGCATCAAAAACTCTCGTTCTCATCGCATTGTAGTGGTTCAATGATTCCGGACACCAACGTAGGTGGTAAGATCGCCACCATAAACGAGGTGTCTGATGACCAGAAAGCGACGTTCTTTTTCTCCTGAGTTCAAACAGGAAGCAGCCAGCCTGGTGCTGGATCAAGGTTACACGATTCCGCAGGCCAGTGTGTCCCTGGGAGTCGGTGAAAGCGCTATTCGGCGCTGGGTTAACCAACTGGCCGAGGAGCGTGACGGTGTCACCCCGAAGGGTAAGGCCTTAACCCCGGAACAACGCCGGATTCAGGAGCTGGAAGCCCGCTGCAATCGCCTGGAGCGGGAGAAGGAGATATTAAAAAAGGCTACAGCTCTCTTGATGTCGGACGAGATGAATCGTACGCGCTGATAGACCGGTTGGGGGAGCAGGAGTCAATTGAACTGGTCTGTGAAGCGTTTGAAGTCAGTCGTTCCAGCTATTACGAGTACCGCCAACGGCGGCACCGTGTGGATGTAGAACGCCTGGCCCTGAAGGCTCAGGTAAACCGCCTGTTTACCAAAAGCCGCAGCTCTGCCGGCAGCCGAACAATCAAAGGCTTGCTCAGCGAGGAAGGCGTTGTCGTCGGTCGCTTCAAGGTACGACGACTGATGAGCGAGCTGGGGCTGATCTGTAAGCAACCAGGCCCTCATGCCTACAAACAGGCCACCGTTGAACGACCGGATATCCCGAACCATCTGGACCGGGAGTTTGCAGTAGAACGGCCTAACCAGGTCTGGTGTGGTGATATCACCTACATCTGGAGTGGCCAACGGTGGAGTTATCTGGCGGTTGTGCTGGACCTATATGCCCGGCGTGTTGTCGGTTGGGCGATGTCCTCCAGCCCGGACGCCGATCTGGTCGTCAAAGCTCTGGACCACGCCTGGGAACAGCGCGGTCAGCCAGAGAAAGTTATGTTCCACTCGGATCAGGGAAGTCAGTATGCCAGTCGTAAGTTCCGTCAGAGGCTCTGGCGCTATCGAATGGCCCAAAGCATGAGCCGGCGTGGCAATTGCTGGGACACTCAATCTACTATGCTTATGAACATCGTGTTGGCCTGACCCGTGCTGGGATTGGCGTAATTGCCTTTGCATTGACCTGTCGGCCAATACTGGTGTTCCCCGAGAGTTACCGGGCCTAGCGTCTGTGACCTAATAGGAGCTTTGTACTGCACCGTGAGTGTCCTGTCCTGCGACTGGGGTTGGTAATTGAGCCTCGCAGAGGAGTCATAGCCATGAAGCACGCATTGCAGCAAGAATCGATCCTTGGTGTAGATACACACAGGGATATTCATGTAGCCGCAGTTATTAATCAGTCTGGTCAGTTACTTGGCACCCAGTCCGTTTCTACAAATACAGCAGGTTAATTTCAATTATTCCAATGGGCGTCTTCTTTTGGTGCGCTAAAACGTGCTGGTGTTGAGGGCACAGGTACATATGGATCAGCCCTTTGCCGCTTTTTGAGTGATAAAGGAGTAGCGGTTTTAGAGGTGAACCGGCCCGATCGTTCGCGAAGACGGCTAAACGGCAAGTCTGATCCAATTGATGCCGAAAACGCTGCCAGATCAGTGTTGTCCGGCATTTCCCAAGCTATACCGAAGCAGCAGTCTGGTGCCTGTGAAGCAATGCGGATTGTCTCGGTTGCCAGGCGCAGTGCCGTGAAAGCGAAAACGCAGACAATCAATCAAATTCGAGCGATGCTCGTTAGCGCTCCGCAGGATGTTCGTGAAAAGCTCTGGAGAATAAAAGCAACCGACTGTGCCAAAGCTTGCGCGGTGGTAAGAAGCCTGGGCGACACGGCGGTTTTAAGGGCACTGTCAACGACCCTTAAATCGCTGGCAAAGCGATGGCTGGCGCTTACAGAAGAACTTAAAGACTATGACAAGCAACTGGAAACCTTGACCCAGAAGCATGCTCAGCAGCTACGGAGTCGATTCTGTAGTTGCCCCCGCTAAACCGGACACCACCTCATTCGTTTGATGCCAGTTCTGCCCGGTACTCCCAGGGCGATTTCATTTTCAGCCCCTTGTGCGGGTGGCTGCGATTATAATCTTCGATCCATTCCGGCAGCCTGGCCATCACCGTGGCGGCATCAGGGAGATCGTTCAGGTACACATAGTCCCGCTTAAACGTCTTCACGAAGGCCTCCGCCATGCCGTTACTCTGAGGGCTTCTCACGGGCGTGGTACACACCACAAAGCCCAGAGAGGACGCGAAGGTCCGCGTTTCTTTGGCAATGTAGCAGCTGCCATTGTCTGTCAGCCACTCCAGCGGATGAGGCACCCTCTCTGACTGGCCGAACCGGTATTCCAGGCTTTCCAGTAGTAGGTCCTGAATCATCTCACCGGTGATGCCACCAGTGGTCGCTACATAGCGCATCAGCTCGCGATCACAGCAGTCCAGGCTGAAGGCTACACGGACAACCTCCTTGTTCCAGCAGCGGATCTCAAAGCCATCTGAGCACCAGCGAAGGTCCGGCTTCAACGTAATAACCTGGCCATTGTGGCAGCGCTCTTGAGGTCGCCCTGTATACCGGGGTAACAGCAGCCCATCCTGCTTCATCAGTCGGTACACGCGCTTGTGGTTTACTCGCTCATCGTTGGCTGCGAGCAACCGATTCAGTCGAGCCGTGATCCTTCGATAGCCATTGGCAGCACGGGCCTCGCACAGCTCGCGGATAAACGGTAAATGCCGGTCATCGTCCTGTTTGCTGTATCTCGGGCTTCGGCCTTTCTGGCGACCATGAAGGCGATCCA
>NZ_FONF01000046.1:0-9166 GCF_900112835.1 Marinobacter sp. DSM 26671
TTGCTGCCTTAATACCATGCAACGCAGAACAGTCTCTGCGCTGAGACCGGATCGCCCAACGGCTGAAACGGAAGCATCGATTAAATCTGCCGCCACCAGCTCAAGAATCTCGGGCTGCCTGTCCAGGACCTCCGACAGCTTCCGGAGTCGGACGCCATACTCGTGATTCGAGTAATGTTCGAATATACTGACCTGAGCATTGCGGATCTCTCGCATGCTGGATCCTCTTGGTTGTTTGATGTTTTTTGGTCGCACTTAAAACATACCAAAGCCAAGAGGATTTTTTTATCTATTCTCAGAATTTTATCTGGAAATCAGAGGCTTGCTAATTTCTGGATGGGCACTAACTATGATGGGGAGGGAGGGTGCGATCTCATTTAAGCAACCGAGACCGCCAAGCCCCCTCATATCCGGCATGTCGAAATCGAAGAAGATGAGACCAAGGCTGTCATGCTCATTCACGATTTCCATGGCCTCTTCCAAGCTGAATACCTCGAAGACATATTTGCAATCATGATTTCTTTGAACAATATCCCTTAAGGAGTCGCGAAAAAGTGGCTGATAATCAGTAATCATAGCCTTGGACAATGGCGTTATTTCGACGTCTTCCTGCCGAATGTCAGGAACCGGGAGCGAGTGCAGCGTGGCTTGGCCCTTTGCCAAGCTTCTGAGGTTATTGGATTCTTTTAGCATTTGTTATTCCCCGCCATACTGTACATATATCAGAGACTTCGGCCCATGCTCCGTTCTTATTCCTGGCCGCACGGAGACGTGTCTATCTTGAGCGGTATCGCCCAAGAAGCCATAAACCAGACCTGTATCATTCCATTCATCCCCATATTAGAGAGGTTTATCGCTCACCTGTCGGGAGGGCGATAGTCGACTCTAGGAAGTTGAACAATTGACCTATGGGGGCTAAACCCCGGCTTTTCAGGGCCGGGGTTTAGCATTCTTCCTAGAGGGCAATGACAACCGACTTTGTCTCGAGGTACGAATCCAGTGACTGCTTACCCATATCACGTCCGACCCCGGAGAGTTTATAGCCACCGAATGGAATGTTGGCGTCAAGCATGTTGTGCCCGTTTACCCAAACAGTGCCTGCCTTTAATTTCGGGATTAAGCGTTGCACCTGAGAAAGATCGTTTGACCAGATACTGGCTGCCAGGCCATAGCGACTATCATTGGCCCGGTCTACGACATCCTCGATATTATCAAACGGGATAACCACCAGAACGGGACCAAAGATCTCGTCTTTGGCTATGACAATAGAATCGTCTTCGGTCGCAAATATGGTGGGCTTGACGTAATAACCTTTGCGGTCAGCTCGTTCGCCGCCGGTGACCAGGTGCGCACCTTCCTGACGGCCCGTTTCAATGTAGCGACAGACTCGGTCTAGCTGAACCCTGGATACGAGTGGTCCCATTTGAGCAGCTGGATCCAGGCCGGGCCCCAGGGGGATTGCCTCTGCCAACTCGGCAAGCCGACCCAGGACCTCGTCATAAATGCTTCGGTGAACGTAAAGTCGCGAGCCTGCACTACAGGTTTGTCCATGGTTGAAAAAAATCGCTGCCGCTGCTCCCTGCGCAGCCTTCTCGGGATCACAGTCAGCAAGGACAATCATTGGAGACTTGCCACCCAGCTCTAAAGTGACACGCGCCATATTATCCATCGCCGCACGGCCTATGATCTGCCCCACCTCTGTGGATCCCGTGAAACTAATCTTGTTGATATCAGGATGAGTTATCAGGGCAGACCCAGTACTCTGACCCTCGCCGGTAACGATATTGACGACTCCGTCAGGAAACTTTGCCTCTCCGATCAGCTCGCCCAGATAGAGGGCAGAAAGGGAGGTTTGTTCTGCAGGCTTCAACACAACCGTGCAGCCCGCTGCAAGTGCCGGAGCCAGCTTCCAGCAGGCCATCAGAAAAGGAAAATTCCACGGTATGATTGCAGCAACAACGCCTACTGGTTCCCGACGAGTGTATGCAGAAAAGTCAGCTTCGGGAGGCATGAAGGGCATGGAAACATCAAGAGTCGAGCCCTCGATTTTGGTTGTCCACCCGGCCATGTAGCGAAAGAATTCCAGTCCCAGGCTTACGTCAACAGCTTCGGCAATAGCAGCAGACTTGCCGTTGTCGATTGCTTCCAGCTCAGCAATGACTCTGGCGTCTCGCTCAATCAGATCTGCAAGTTTGAGAAGCATGTTCTGACGGGCGGAGGGTCTCATTCGCCCCCAGTCATCACTATTGAACGCACTTTTTGCACAGTTAACCGCTTTGTTAACATCGTCAGGGTGTGCAAAGGGTATGCTTCCTACAATCGTTTCTTCTGCCGGGTTTTCTACCTCTATGCGTTTGTTTTCCAGAGCATCAACCCATTGACCGCCAATCAGCATGCGGTGATTTTGACGGGCCAGGAACGCTTGGGTTTTATTCTCTAAATCTTGTGGTTGTTTCGTGAACATATTCATTGGCTCCCCTCAAATCACTGGTTCTTAGGACGGATGGCATCAGCGGTGCCCTGAATAAACGCCTTTATTTTTTCGGCATCCGTCTCATTGAGTGTTTTGCTAAAATCAGGCATCCCACTGGAGACGAATGGACCGTGAAACAGGAAGGCGTCGAGGTTTTCAATGACCGATTTCTTTGAATAACCCAGGTTTGGAATATTGCCGCCCTTGTCTACGCCGGGAACGCCATGACAGAACACGCAATTACTGACGTACAGAGCCGTGCCTTCTCCAATGAAATCAGGATTGTATTCAACGCCCGAAACCAGAGAGTTCAACTGATACTTGGTAAATTCAGGCATCTCGGCATCACCGTTCAGGACAAACGTATAAACAGTGCCGGCGGTCTTGAGGTCAGAGGCTCTCTGGGATTTTCCAAAAACACCGCCCCAGCCCGCTGCAATAGAGACATACTGAGTGCCGTCTATTTCATAAGTGATGGGCGCTGCAATGACGCCGGTACCCATTGGGGATTCCCATAGGGGGGCACCCGTTTGCGCGTTGAATGCCATAAAGCGAGCGTCTGCAGTTCCCTGAAATACCAGATTACCGGCTGTTGTCAGGGTTCCGCCGTTCCAGGGAGAGACATGTTCGTAACGCCAGGCTTCCTGCTGCGTAACGGGATCCCAGGCTGTAAGTCGCCCGAACGGCTTGCTTGATGGTGGCGCCACGTTGAATTGGAAAGCGGTGTTCCAGCCTACGCCACTCATGGGTTGTCCTGGCTCATTGCTTTCTATGTTTTCCCAGGAGGGATCTTCGACCATCGTGATCGGTATGTGCTGAGTGGGGAAGTAAGCCAGGCCGGTTTGGTGGTTAAAAGACATTGAGTGCCAATTGTGTCCTCCGAAAGGCCCCGGGATAATATCGAAGGGTTCGTCCATGGATCGTGCTTCAGGAACTTCTATTGGACGACCGTTGCTGTCGTATCCCTTGGCCCAGTTAACATCGACATAATTGTCGGCCGATATGAATTCACCGTTTGTCCGGTCGAGAACAAAAAAGAAGCCGTTTTTCGGAGCCTGCATGATAACTTTGCGACGCTCTCCATCAATCATGAGCTCGCTGAGAATCATGTCCTGCGTTGAAGTATAGTCCCAGTTATCCCCGGGCGTGGCTTGGTAATGCCACACGTACTCACCAGTGTCGGCATTGAGAGCAACAATTGAGGAGAGGTAGAGGTTATCCCCACCTTCCGGGCTACGCTTCTTGTGTGACCATGGAGAGCCGTTACCTGTGCCGATATATAAGAGATTCAGGTCCGGATCAAAAACGATGGAGTCCCATACAGTGCCACCGCCACCGGCCTCCCAGTATTTACCACTCGGGTCCCAGGTTTTTGCAGCGCGAGCCATGGCTTCGTTTTCAAACGGTTCGTTCGGATTTCCCGGCACGGTATACCAACGCCATTTCTCCGCTCCGGTTTTGGCGTCGTAAGCTGTGATGTAGCCCCGGACTCCAAATTCGGCCCCACCATTGCCTATGATCACGTTGCCGTTAACAACCCGAGGTGCGCCGGTAATCGTGTAGCTCATGTCGTTGTCGGGCAGAGTATTCGTTTCCCAGACTTTTTCGCCGGTTTTTGCATCAAGGGCGATCAATCGACCATCGTAGGATGCAACGTAGACATTTCCGTAGTGCACTGCCACACCGCGGTTTACAACATCACAACAACCCCTTGAGCCTGCCTCACCAGGTACTTCAGGATCGTAGGTCCAGAGTTTTTTGCCGGTTTTTGCATCAAGTGCATGCACAATGCTCCACGAAGCAGTGACGTACATTACGCCATCTACAACAAGCGGAGTAGCCTCGACACCTCGCTCAGACCCAAGGTTGTAGGACCATGCAAGCCCGAGGTTTTCGACATTATCGGCCGAAATTTGGGAGAGAGGACTAAAGCGCGTTTCTGCATAATCAAAACCATGGCTTGGCCAGTCCTTGCCGGTTTTGGCATTTTCAATGATATAGCTTTGATTAACCTGATCGGCCGCAATAACTGTGCCGGCGCCGATTACTAAAAATGGAACTAGTGCGCTACTTGTCGCTTTTTTTATGAAATGGTTTTTGTAGTGATTTTTAATCAGCTTCATTTTTATATCCTTTCGTTTTTATTACTGTTTTATGGGAATTTAAAAAGCTTTTAGAATACGAAAGTTGAGTCGATGTTGTTCTTTGAATCCATTTTCCACGGACAAATCTCTTCCATAATTTGCGATTAGTTGCAGCCCCGGATTCGCAAACCATGCCGTACCGATTGTCATCTTCGTGGTCGCAAGGTCATTGTCCTGATTAACATCGTTTATCTGTGTTTCACCACCAGACGTATGAGAAATGCCGGTGCGAAGATCCCATTGCGGCGTTACGTTATAACGCAGGAAGCCCTGGAACTGATATAAGGGGTCCTGTTCCAAAGTGGCCTTGGAGGCACCGAGTTCGTCATTCTTGCCAAAGAAAGTTACATCACCAATGAGGTCTAATGAGATATTAGAAGTGAGACCGGTTATGTAACCTGCCTGTAATGCATATTTCCAGCGGTTCTCGCCAAGGTTTAATGTGTCATTTCGATCGTAACTCCCCACTGGAACATACAGGAAGGGAGTAATGCCGAAATAGGTGTTACTTTCGGGCTCGTTTACAAGCCAAACTGTCGCCGCAAGAATCAGGTCGCCGATGCCACTGGTGTCACCAAGCGAAGAGGTATCGTCTTTTCCTTCTACCTTGCCGAATGGGAGGAGGAATTGAGGGTCTACTGTGTAACCGCCTATTTCAGTGAAATGCACCCCCCGCAGGATTCCTACCTGTGAGTCTAATCCAGCATTAATGGGTGCTTTGTCGCCATCCGAGTACAGGGAATCTGCAGTGGCGTATTGATAGTAGACCATTCCAAGGTTGGTTCCGGCGGGCAGTGCCGTGTAATCCCCAGCATCAACGTCAATAGCTACTGCATTTCCAGAAGCCAGCAACATAGTGGACAGGCCAGCAGAAGCGACACAGAAATTCCCAATTCTGGAACGGAGTGAACTTTTGTGCTTATAGTTTGATACAGATGACATAGTGCAGCCTCTTATTAGTTTTGTTGGTATTGCACTCAAGGTTCAGCAATCGATATGCCAGATCGTCAGGGTTTTTGAAAGTCCTTTTTAAACAGTGGCCTAAGAGGTTTTTTCGCTTCAATGTTTCAGTTTTTGGAAAAAAGTGGATCGTTTCAATACACTAAAAATGGATGATTGAATAAAAACAATACAGAGCCGTGGGTATCGTTATGCATAAAAAGATCGTTGACCTTAATACTCAGGTCCAGCAAGCGCGTGTGTTGTTTGATGAAGGGCGTGTTGTACCGTCCCAGCTGGTACGGGATGAAGTTTTGCGTTCCTGGCTAAGATGCAGACAACATGGAGTGTCCCCCACGGATCAGGTCTTACTTGAGGCCGCGCGATTCGACCAGATCTCTCATGTCCGCAATCAGCACGAGCGGCTCCTGACATATGCAGAGCCTGAAATGCAACGGTTGTTCCGTTCAATGAGTTCTGCAGGTTGGGTCTTGGCGTGTGTGGAGAGAGAAGGTCACAGTATTAAATATTTCGGCAATGACAGTCCCTGCTACGAAGTGCTTGGAGCCGCTTTGAATGCTGGTATCGACCTTTCAGAAGAGATAGCCGGAACCAATGCCCCAGGTTGCGCTTTAATAGAAGGCAGGCCCTCTGTTGTGTGTGGAAGCGAGCATTTTTTGCATTCACTCTGGAATCTATCTTGTGTTGCAGTACCCATTTTTGATCCTGCCGGGACGCTGGTCGGGGCTTTGAATGCCTCGAAACCATATGACGGCCGGCCGGTCGGGATTGTGGAGTCGGTTGCGCTCGCAACTCGGTCTGTTGAGAATCGAATGGTCGACGATTTGCGTGGTGCCCTGGTCCTTGCGGTTCACTATCGCCCGGAGCTTACGCAGTCACCCATGCGTGGTTTGATACATTTTGGCGAGGACGGTGAAGTTTTAGGTGCAAACCCCTCGGCCAGACAGATGCTGGATCTCGATTCTCTAGAGCAGAAGCAGAGCCATGTCTGCTTCAGAGACGTATTCTCGTGCCGCGCTGCCGAAATTGAGGGATCACAACAAAACCCTGTTGAGGTGGAATGTCACAATGGGGCAAGGCTTTTTCTTAAGGTTGAAAGGCTTTGCAAAGGGCCCTTGAGCGTCAAATCGACGCCACCGCAAAGACGTCCGGACATCGGTCAGTCTTTTTACGTGGGCGAGCCAACAAAACCACTTTTTGAAAAGGCGCATCGGGCCTTTCAGTTTGGAGTTCCTGTTCTGGTGACTGGGGAAACCGGAACAGGCAAAGAGGTTTTAGCGCGCTCGTTACATGCAAATGGGCCTTCTTCAAAAGGCGCGTTTGTTGCTGTGAATTGCTCCGCTATTCCTGCCGGGTTGATTGAATCAGAGTTATTTGGCTATGCCGACGGTGCATTCACTGGTGCGCGCCGTGGCGGCGCCAAAGGCAAGTTTGAGGAGGCGAGTGGCGGTACGCTTTTCCTGGACGAAATAGGCGATATGCCGTTGGAATTTCAAGCACGTCTGCTGCGTGTTTTGCAAGAACGTATTGTAACCAGGCTTGGAGAAGAGAAGCCTCGGCCCGTCTCGTTTTCTCTGGTCTGTGCGACGCATCGGAATCTTGATGACCTTATGGAAAGCGGAGACTTTCGGAGCGACCTTTATTACCGGATCAATGGGCTCAGGGTGCAGCTCCCTGCTCTTCGAGAGCGTGAAGACCTGGATGCTTTGATTGATCACTTTCTGGCCTCAATGTCACAGGAAGGCTCCCCGTCAATACTGACATCTGACGCTCGTAATCTCTTAAGGCACCATTCGTGGAAAGGGAATATCAGAGAGCTCCAACAGGCTCTGAATCTTGGCCAGGCGCTTTCTACTCAGGGAATTATTGATGTTGAACACTTACCCGACGACATCAGGGCTCAAAATGACACTGGGGAGGTGGACGTTGGCGATGGCGGCACGCTCGCCGCTGCAGAGCGCGAGGCGGTGCGATGTGTGCTTGAAAAACACAATCACAACGTTAGTGCCGCAGCTCGAGAACTAGGAATAACACGAGCCACTCTCTATCGGAAAATAAAACATTTTGGCCTCTGAGGTAATTCGTGGACTAGCCCGAATTTCTCATGAGGGGATAAAACGCGCCGCTCTTTTCAGCGAGTAAGCGCCAGGGCATTCCAGTTTGTCAGGTGTACCCGGCTTCCAGTTGTGGGGCATTAGCTTGGCTGTGCCGCTCGTTATCCGCCCATTCTAAACGCCCGCTTTGCGACCAGGCTGAGTCCCCCAAGCTTTTAAACAAAAGCGAACGTTCGCCGCAGCCCAAATCAAGGGCTTTCATGCTCCAATCGACTAGGTTTTTATAAGTATTGAAGAACATGAATACATTAAGCTTTTGGACCACGCAATTGCTCAGCAAAGCCCCTATTACCTGGTGGCGGGGCTCCAACTGGCCAACATGACCCAGTCTGATTTCGAAAACACCCGTGATAGCTTTTTATCCTTACAGCCTTTGAGTTCGCCTGCCCCTGGGCCAATAGACGACGACAATTTCCGATTCCGTATTAAGACACGCCTGCCTTCCCGAAGAAACCGGATGCCAAACTTCGCACATAAAGAGTGCTTTGCCCGGTTTTCTGTCTCAGAGCAGCGCATTTTTCACAACCTCCACAAATACGAAAACTCACAACCTCCTGAAATAAAGCGTTATTTTAGGCTTGGCACAGCCTATGCTGTAGCGAATATAACTGGTTATAACAGGTTGTGATGAGGCAGGTATGGAAAGGCTACCGAGTGATACAGACGTAATGCCAATGGCGTTTTTTCAGAAGGTGAAGCAGGGCATCTGGCAAAAAATTCTGGACGGCGCCGGCCAGTCCCTGCTTTACAAGAACCTTTACTACCGGGGCGACTGCTCCCGCTTCGGCATGGAAATCGAGCGAGCCCATCTGGGTTAATTCAGCGAAACGCCATTGTTTATGAACACTGCAAAACAGGACCTGGAAACCATTGCTATAAAGTTCATTGACCGTGGCAAGCTTGCGTTCGGTGACTTGGTAGTCTTGCGTACCGTGGATCTTTTCCTAGAAATGGTGGGTTGCAGAAGTACGAGCATCACTATCTGGACCAGCTCTCCGGTGGTATGCAGCAGCGGGTGGACATTGCCCACGCGCTGGCAATCTACCCACGGATTCTATTGATGGACGAACCCTTTGCCCCGCTGGATTACCAGACCAGTCTGATGATGCAAGACATCCTGGTGAACTTGTGGGAGGAATTCAACACCACGATTGTGTTTGTGACTCTCGACGTGGACGAGTCGATCTTCCTGTCTGAACTCATTCTACTAACGAGCGCTGCGCCTAGGCGCAGCGTGAAGGGCAATGCCAATTCCTTGCCCTGGCCACCGGATCAAATGATCTCCTCTGAGACTGATTTTCTGGAAATCAAACGTGAATGCATGGAATTCATCCGTGTTGAAAGCGTGCGGATGTTCTAGGCCCGACTATGTCCATGGAACCCCTGATTCTGGTTGTCTGTTTTCTCGGCGCCCTGGTGCAGATCACGACTGGCTTGGGCTTCGGTCTGATTGTTGCGCCATTGCTTCTGGCCTA
>NZ_FONF01000045.1:0-9329 GCF_900112835.1 Marinobacter sp. DSM 26671
TTGAGCTAACCGATACTAATTGCTCGTGCGGCTTGACTATATAACACCCAAGACAATTGCGGATAACGCAGAGCCTAACCGCTCAAACGAAATCAACATCACTCAGTTCCTTCTCGTCCTCCAGTGATCAACCGTTTTGCCTGACGACCATAGCGGTCTGGAACCACCTGATCCCATCCCGAACTCAGAAGTGAAACAGACCAGCGCCGATGGTAGTGTGGCGTTGCCCATGTGAGAGTAGGTCATCGTCAGGCTCCTAATACCGAAAACCCCAGCATCCTCGATGCTGGGGTTTTTTATTGCCTGAAATTTGGCAAATGCCAAAACCATGACACTGCGCACAGTGACAACATGTAACCGAGGTTACACTTCTGTAAAAGAACTGGCTAAAACAACACCAAAAATCCAAGCCAGCCTCAGAGACGCTCATCAGTCATCTTTAAATCAGCCGCCAATAACAAGAAGCGGCCGCGGTGAGATGTGACTATGAGTAAACCATTTTATTCGCTTCTCCTCCTGCCTTTACTGGCTTCGGGGGTCAACGCCGAACTGCGCCCGATTTCAGATCGACAGATGTCTGAAGTCACAGGGCAGGCCTTTGTATCGGTTGACCGCCAGTACCATCCTGATGCCAACGACAACACCGCCTATACCCGGGTCAATCTCGGAATGGACATTGAAATCCAGACCAATGTGGATGTGCTGGAAATGGGCCGTTACGACCGGGAAGGTGAGAAACCGGGCACTTCGGATGTCTATATTGAAGATTTTGCCCTTGGTTACATTAACAATCAGGCTTACTTTGACGCCAATCCCAAAGCTCCGAGACAGCGAAAGCCCGATGGCAGTGCCTATGCAGAGGGGGAAATCGTTCCTTTTTTGATCCAGAATCCGTTTCTGGAGTTTGCCTTCGATGAACAAACTGAAGAGGTGGTCGGCTTCCGACTGGGTTTCGGTGAATCCATGGGTGTCCTGTCCGGCAAGATTGAAACGCTGACTGGCAATGTGAACGTGGACATCATTGACCGCGGTGAAGGGCTGAGCCAGGCCAGCTCAAGCGGTAACCTTTTTGACCAAATCATCGTGCTCCTCACCCCTCTACTCGAAGGCGGTAGTCCATTATCCACCAAGGCAGAGCTGGTTTACGGTGCGGAGGGCGATCCGAACATTGGCTCCCTGGACCCGGTAAGAGCGGAATACATCGGTATACCGGATGGCGAACGGTTCATTCTCGAAGGCGCAAGCGGCTTTACCCGCTGGTCGGTAAAGAATCTGATCGGCTGGGGGTCGAGTTCCCGAATCGAGGTTCCGGATTGTTCCTTTTTCAGCTGTTCAGGCGGTGACATTTATGTTTACGCGGAGGACTGCCTGGTCCTTGGAATAGATTCCTGTTTCGACCTGGATATCTATAACAGCTTCCCGGTAGGAGAGGTTGGTGAGGTCAATGGCGAGCGACGTATCACCGGGCCGGCCGACGGTGCTTTTATCTCATTCCAGACCAAAGATCTTGATTGGCTGAAGGATGTAAAGAAAACAGACTTCACGCCCGAAGATTTTATCAAGGCCACATCAGGTGCCTTCTTCAATATTCCCAACGGCGCTACTGAGGTCAATCTCAACGAGGCGCTCTATGGCACCCAGCGTTACCGCACCGAATACATCGACCGCGGCAAAGGTCTGTTCTGAGGAGCTTCGTATGAAATGGTTGAGTTTCAGTCAGCTTCCTGTTTTCGCGCGGCTCCTTCCGGTGATGGCGGCTGTTCTGGCCGCCCCAGTGCCTGTTGAGGCGGAACTTCAGGGGCTTTCGGAAACTGAAATGTCCTCGATTGATGGAGCCGGGATCGGCCTTGTACTGGAGAATTTCAAATTCTCCCATGGAACGGATGAGCCGGATGCCTCGGGAGAGCAGGCACGCATTTTCCGGATTGGCGGGATCAAAAGCACCGACGGCCGTGATGTCGATATTACGGTAAACCATCTCTACATCGCCGGGGCCAATAGCAACTACGGAGAGACCCTGGGCCCGGTCAATCTCGGGAGACTCCTGAACCCGTGGAAAATTGATGTGGTGGATGGCAATGATATTGGTATCGCTAACAAGGCGGTGCTGGAGTTCGCAGCCAGTGCCATGGTCAATAGCGACCAGGGTTATGACTGCATGGACTCCGGGGCCGGTCCTGGCAGCGGCACCTGCTCGAGTCGCCCGGCGTCCGCTGGATACATCGGGGAACGAGCGGACATCGGCATGCAGATGAACGTGGCAGTTGGTGACGACCGGTCTGCCAATATCAATATCCACGCAAAGAGTGCTGTCATCGATGGTAGCTATCTGCGCCTTTGGGGCGATAACGATCGGCGCCAGATGGTCGGCCAGTTCAAGCTGAATTTCTATTCCCCGGAACTTTCTATCAATGCCTGCGCACAGGACGGTTCTACCTGCGGATCACGAATACTGATGAGCAATTTTGCGCTCGAACTGGCGATTGGCAACCAGCTTCAACCGGTATTCTTCGACGTTGATGGCAGTGGAAACTTTGTAGTGGAGGTTGCTGCAATTCGGCGCCCTCAGCCGGGCGAGATCGGTGCCGACGGTCTCCGCGGCAGCAGTGATGCGGACGCCTGGGATTTCTACGAGTCCTACTACACGAACCCGGAGTTTCGCAGCAATCTCAAGATCGGAAATTTCAGTGTTGGCGACCGCGATTTTGGTTCGGCCCGTGTACAGGGAATGCTGATACAACACTTGAACATTAAGACCAGGGATCTGAGCCAATGAAATCCTTTCTGCGCAGAACAATACTTGCTCTCCCTGTTTTTCTGTTTTCACTCCCCAGCCTTGCCGAACTCGCCCGCCTGGGAGATGAAGCTCTCTCGCATATCTCCGGACAGGGTGGAATCTACCTGTCCGGCGACATCAGCATCAATGAAATGGGTGGCCCGGTTGAGAACAGCTATTTCGGACGCTGTGATGATGCTGACAAGAAGTGCGGTGCCCGCTTTGCCTACCGTCTGAAAGAGGACGGGGGATGGATGGTTCTTGATGATATTCGGGGCAATTTCGCGTTTGAGGGCCTGACACTGCGGGTCCGCAAAGTCGATTCCGGATTCGGTGGTGATGGCGAACTGTTCAATCGGGATGTGCTGGAGCTTGGGCTACCCAATACTGTTCGGTTCAACGACGTTCAATTCAAGATTTCTTCCAGCAGCACGGCCCGGCCCACCGACCCCGGCTTTCAGCAGACCGACATATTCTCTGTTGATATGCGAGGGGACGTTGTGATGGAAGGAAACCTGCTCGTGTTTCCGGCGGGGAATCCGTGAGATTGAAGAGGTTAACGGTTATGGGCGCGCCAGACAGAATCAAACAACTTGCCCCGATGGCCACTGGGCTGTTTTGTGTGGTCCTCGCCTTGCCGGTGGTCGCCGACATGAAAAGCCTGGACGATTCCACGCTGGCAAACATCAGTGGCCAGAGTGGTTTGTCGGTAGAGCTCGATCTTGGCCTGACGGCAGATCGACTGTCCTATGTTGATGATGGCAGCAGCATCCATCTGGACGGTTTGCGCATTGGGTCCGCCGTTGATCCTTCTGGTCAGGCATTCCACCTGATTCGCATCGATGTTGAGGAGGATGCATCCCTTAACCTCGATTACCTGGTGAAAGACCGACGGATCGAGTTCGGTGATATCCGGCTCGCCGGGGCCCCCGGTGTCAGTATGGGGGGGATCTTTTTCGATCATTCTCTGGAAGGGTATTTAAATATAAGGCAGGGCAGCTCCGTTGGCGGGGCCGGATATACCTTTGACTCCGCCTACACGATGACTGGCGGCCGTCTGGGATATCGCACCAATGGCAATGAAGTTTTTCTGGACGATATCACCATGAATGTGGAGGCACTGGGAGTAACCCTGGATGTGGTCGGCGACACTCTGGCTCTGAATGCGCCCAGAATAACCGGGGATTGGGAGGTCGGCGCGATTCGTTACAGCAGCAACCCCCTGAATCATGGCGTATCTGTCGATTCCGGCAACGGACAGCCTCTACCCAGCTATGGCAGCCTGAGTGGAAGTTACGAGCTTTCCTCCAGCACCAGCCTGACTGCCGGCGGCCGATCCGGAGAGGGCCTGCGAATCGATAATGAGACCGTTATACACTCGGCCTCTTTTCTGTACAGGGATGACGGAAAGGCCCTCGCGCTTCGAGACATCACTGGCGTCTATCGGATTAACGACCTCCGGCTCGATGTGGCGACCGACTGGCAGAATAGACCGGCCCTGGCCCTGACCCTTGGCTCCATGGATGGTGAATTCAGCATTGGCGCTATTGAGGTGGGTGGCAATGGCAAGAGTATCGGTCAGGTGAATGTCAGCTTTCTGCTTGAAGATCAGGTGTTCAACGGCCGCAGCTATTCCAATGCGATCTATCTGCAGGGGGGTGGACACCCTGACGCCGGGCCGCAGGGCTTGCGACTTGCCACTGAATGGAGTCTTCGGCTTGCTGATTTCAGCTACACCGAAGACGGCAACCGGGTGATCTTCAGTGGCCTGCAGTCCTGGGGGCAGGGCGATGTAACGGTCAATGTAACTCGCGATGGCGTCACCAACGATACCGAGTTCTTCGATGGTCTGCGGATTGGTTTCGAGGACATCAGGGCCGGCTACCGGATCAACGGTCTGCGAGTAGGAAGTGATGACGCCCCCTTGCAGGGTGGCACAGAGCTGCTGCTGGCACTGGGGTTCTATCCGGCTTACGAATTCGAGCTTGATGGCCATGTGACGCTCGGTGCAGGCGGCGCATCGGGTGAGGGGATAACCATCAATTCCGATGTCAGCATCAGGAACGGCAAGGCGGCGATTATCGCGGTGCCCTACGATGAAGGTAATGGTGAGATTCCCCAGAAGGGTCTCTGGATTACCGAACTGGATTATGACGCGCATGTGCGTGACATGACCGTTGATGTCAGCCAGGAGGGGCTTGCGGTGATCAAGGGCGAATCCTGGAGCACCATGGATATCGGCAATCTGAGAATCGGCGACAAGGAATCCGGTCAGAGTTTCGGGAGGTTCGTGATTCAGAAATACGAAACCGGCAGCAGCATGACCGTCGTCCCCGGCGGGGCCGGCGATGTCTGCGCCGGTGGCATGGGTGATAGCCCATCCGCCTGTGCGGCTTCCGGAGGCGTCTGGGAAACCCGGGGTGAGGAGGGGCTGACGGTCCGCCTGAAGCAGGTGCTTGCCAAGGCCATCAATGAAGCCCGGAAGAACTCGCTGACCTGGGAAACCAACCGGCAAAGCAGCGGTGTTGGTGAGGCCATGAACGGAACCGGGACGAGCCTCGTTCTGAACGATATCCATACCAGCGATGGTGGGGACTTTGATGGTGATGGCGTAGACGACAACTCGTTTGGGCTACGGACCGATCTTTCCGTGGATGTCTATCAAACCCGGGTTGTGAAGAAGGAGGACGGTCCGGATGCAATGGGAGTGACAGGCAACCGGGGCGATGAAAAAATCATGGATGGTTCGTCCACTGCCGGTTACCGCTATGTCTCCAATCCAACCCTCGCCGAGGCCGACAACAGACCGCTCGGGTTTGCTGTGAAGGCGAGAAGCCGGTTCAAGGAACTCTCGATCAACAATATCGACCTGGTTCATCCCGTTGGTGGTGCTCAGACGGCCGTCTATGGCGTCAAAATGCAGAACTTTGATATCAAGGCCAATCTGACCGCAACCCCGATTCCCTGATCTTCCGACAGGCGGTTCGCAAAGCGACACCGCCAACTTTGTCTTTTTCCCTTCCCTGGTGTTTAATCCGGCCTTACCCAATTTCATGGCTGGATGCATCTTATGAAATCCAAAGCACTTATAGAGCTGCTCAGTGACGGTCAGGTTCACTCCGGAGCCGCGCTGGCCGAAAAGCTCGGGGTTAGTCGTACCGCAATCTGGAAGCAGATTCGTCGCGCGATGGAGGAAGGTGCTGACATTGCCACGATTCGCGGACGTGGATATCAGCTGGTGTCCCGGGTGGACCTGCTCGATAGGGCACGGGTGCTTCGTGAAATTGCCGCCGGCCGGGAGCAGGAGCTTTCACTGACAGTCCTCGACGAGGTTGACTCGACCAATGCCGAGGTGATCAGGCAGATTACCGCCGGAAGCAAAGGTGTCCCGGTTGTTATCGCCGACTGTCAGACGTCCGGCCGAGGTCGACGGGGGCGTGTGTGGCAAAGCCCCCAGGGCGAAAACCTGTACCTGAGCATGGGGCTCACCTTCCACGGCGGCTTCAGTGTACTGGATGGGTTAAGTCTGGTGCTCGGCGTTGCGGTGGCCAATGCCCTGGAACGACTGGGAGTGCCGGAGGTCGGACTCAAGTGGCCAAATGATATTTTTCTGCCGGACGGCAAGCTTGGCGGCATCCTGGTGGAGCTCCAGGGCGAGCTGGAGGAAGGCGTGGTGCAGGTCATTGCGGGTATTGGGCTGAATGTACATATGTCCCGGGCTGATGGCGTCGATCAACCCTGGAGCAGCCTCGCCAGGGCCTGCCCTCAAGTCGAGTGGTCGCGCAGCCAGATCGGCGGTGCAATCATCGATGCTGTATTCGATGCTGTCGCGCTGTTCTCGGATATCGGGTTTGCAGATTTTCGGGAGTCCTGGCAGCGTCGCGATGTGTTCATGGGAAAATCGCTCAAGGCCCGGGGCGGTGATGTCGAAGGTGTCGGTTGTGGCATTGATGACGCCGGCAACTATCAAATCCGGACCGAAAACGGGCTTGTTCCGGTGCGCGCAGGGGAAATCAGTCTGCGAGTGGCAAAATGAATCTGTTTATTGACGCGGGTAACACCCGGCTGAAGTGGTGTCTTGCAAACCAGGATGAGGTTCTGGCCTCGGGGACCGGCTCTCTCGAAGACGAGAACCCCCTGGGCATGTCGGGAGAACTGATCGGAAAGGTGGTGTCTGTCGCCATATCCACCGTCGCGTCTGAAGAAAGGCGAACTCATTTGGCGGGCTCCGTCGAGAAGCTGTGTCAGGCGCCGGTTCGCTTTTACTGGTCGGAACAGTCCCGGAATGGCCTCATGAACGCCTACCAGGATGTCTCGAGAATGGGGGCTGATCGGTGGCATGGAATGTACGGTGCCTGGCTCGATCACAGGCAGGGCTTTGCGGTCTTGGACGCAGGCAGTGCCGTTACTGTCGATTATGTTGATCGGCATGGTCAGCATCTGGGTGGTTATATTCTTCCTGGCCTGCAGATGATGCTGCGCAGTCTCCGGACCGATGCCGCCCGGATCTGGTTCGACCCAGACCAGGGGCTGGCAACGGATCCTGGCAAGAGTACCGGAGAGTGCGTGAACCATGGTCTTGCCTGGCTGTCTGCTGCGATGATTGAGCGGGTGATCGCTGACGCCCGAAAACTGTCACTGTCTGAAATTCTGGTTACTGGCGGCGATGCTGACCGGCTTATTGGTCTTGGTCTGCCCGGTATTTCTCGCCCGGATCTTGTGTTGTCGGGCCTTCGTGCAATTCATGCGGAGGAAACCTCCGGATGAGGTGGTTGGCGTTGGTGCTGGTGCTGGTGAGCATTGCTATTTATTACCTGCCGGACTTCGTGGGGCCATCGGGCGGCATGGCCAATGTTGCCAGTGGCAGCCTGCCAAGGGTGACCAGCCTCAAATCGCCGGGGCCGGCAGACTCCGGTGTCGGGCCTGGTGCACCCGCCGACGAATCCGAAATGTCCTGTGCCCGCCTTGGATGGATTGAAACCGCGGAGCGCGCCCGAAGCCTGGTGGACAGTCAACCTCTCGCGGAGGAGGCGGGTTTCAGGATTGAAGAAGTCGAAAGAGAGCTGGCACCCCTGCACTGGGTTCTTATTCCACCCCAGCCCGAGGCTGTCGCCCTGAGCCAGTTTCGTGACATTCAGAGGCGGGGGATCGACTCCTATCTGGTTACCGAGGGCGAAAACCGCAATGCAATTTCGCTGGGGCTGTTCGAGTCCCGCGAATCTGCAATTTCCGTGCTGGAAGAAAAAAAACGTCAGAATCTTAATGCGGTACTGGTCAACTTCCCCCGAAATCAGATAAGCTACGCGCTCTCTTTTGAGGCGGAACCGGAACTCGCTGAAGAACTGGTTCAGGCGGTGAAAGCGGATTACGGCAGCAATTTTGATTTCGTTGAAATCAGGCCTTGTGAAGGTGTTGCAACGCCAGAAAAAAATCCGTAGTATACCGCCCTCGCTGACGAGGCGAATGTGAGCTGGCGTAGCTCAGTTGGTAGAGCAGCTGACTTGTAATCAGCAGGTCGGGGGTTCGATTCCGTCCGCCAGCTCCACTTTAAGTTTTGACGGATTTGCTCACGCGAATCCGACTCGGAGGGGTTCCCGAGTGGCCAAAGGGATCAGACTGTAAATCTGACGGCATCGCCTTCGCAGGTTCGAATCCTGCCCCCTCCACCACTAAATTGCTCGCGGGCATCGTATAGTGGCTATTACCTCAGCCTTCCAAGCTGATGACGCGGGTTCGATTCCCGCTGCCCGCTCCAATTTGTTTTGTAATGCTCATGTAGCTCAGTTGGTAGAGCACACCCTTGGTAAGGGTGAGGTCGGCGGTTCAAATCCGCCCATGAGCTCCATTATTTATCCGGTCAACGTTACGATCCTGGTTGATTAGGGAGATTGGTCGAATGTCTAAGTCTAAGTTTGAACGTAATAAGCCGCACTTGAACGTAGGCACCATTGGTCACGTTGACCATGGTAAAACCACTTTGACTGCTGCCCTGACCCGTGTATGTCACGAAGTTTGGGGTACAGGCTCTGCGAGTGCCTTCGACCAGATCGATAACGCACCGGAAGAGAAGGCGCGTGGTATTACCATTGCGACTTCCCACGTTGAGTACGATTCCCCGAATCGCCACTACGCTCACGTAGACTGCCCGGGCCACGCTGACTATGTGAAGAACATGATCACTGGTGCGGCGCAGATGGACGGCGCGATCCTGGTTTGCTCTGCAGCTGACGGCCCCATGCCGCAGACTCGTGAGCACATCCTGCTGTCCCGTCAGGTTGGCGTACCTTTCATCGTTGTGTTCCTGAACAAAGCGGACATGGTAGACGATGAAGAGCTGCTCGAGCTGGTTGAGATGGAAGTTCGTGACCTGCTGAGCCAGTACGACTTCCCGGGTGACGACACTCCGATCATCACCGGTTCTGCGTTGATGGCGCTGGAAGGCAAAGACGACAACGAGATGGGTACTACCGCTGTTAAGAAGCTGGTAGAAGCTCTGGATGACTACATCCCCGAGCCGGAGCGTGCGATCGATCAGCCGTTCCTGATGCCGATC
>NZ_FONF01000045.1:9339-9995 GCF_900112835.1 Marinobacter sp. DSM 26671
ATTGCGACTTCCCACGTTGAGTACGATTCCCCGAATCGCCACTACGCTCACGTAGACTGCCCGGGCCACGCTGACTATGTGAAGAACATGATCACTGGTGCAGCGCAGATGGACGGCGCGATCCTGGTTTGCTCCGCAGCTGACGGCCCCATGCCGCAGACCCGTGAGCACATCCTGCTGTCCCGTCAGGTTGGCGTACCTTTCATCGTTGTGTTCCTGAACAAAGCGGACATGGTAGACGATGAAGAGCTGCTCGAGCTGGTTGAGATGGAAGTTCGTGACCTGCTGAGCCAGTACGACTTCCCGGGTGACGACACTCCGATCATCACCGGTTCTGCGTTGATGGCGCTGGAAGGCAAAGACGACAACGAGATGGGTACTACCGCTGTTAAGAAGCTGGTAGAAGCTCTGGATGACTACATCCCCGAGCCGGAGCGTGCGATCGATCAGCCGTTCCTGATGCCGATCGAGGACGTCTTCTCTATCTCTGGTCGTGGTACTGTTGTGACCGGCCGTGTTGAGCGTGGCGTTATCAAGACTGGTGACGAAGTGGAAATCGTTGGTATCAAGGATACCGTGAAGACTACTTGTACTGGTGTTGAGATGTTCCGCAAGCTGCTGGACGAAGGTCGTGCCGGTGAGAACATTGGTGCGCT